>NZ_CP029487.1:2788393-3098215 GCF_002441855.2 Eubacterium maltosivorans
CAAGATGAAATGGTTTTACAAAAAATAGCAGGTGCAAAAAGTCCTGAGTGGATATATAATTTAGTAAAAGATATCGACGGGCTGGATTAGTTTCTCAGCCGATCGTTAAGATGATCATTAATAAGAGAGAGGTACTCATTATGAATTATAAAATTTCCCCATCAATGCTGAGCGCGGATTTTGCCAACCTGGACCGTGATTTGAAATCCGTGGAAGCCGGCGGGGCGGACTGGCTTCATGTGGACGTGATGGACGGCCATTTTGTTCCAAACATCACCATTGGGCCAGATCAGGTAAAATGCCTCCGTAAAACCATCGGCCTTCCCTTTGATGTCCATCTGATGATAAGCGAACCGCTGAAATACATCGAACGCTTTGCCGACGCCGGAGCAGATATCATCACGGTTCACGTCGAAGTCGAGGACGATACCAGAAAATGTATTGACCTGATTAAAAAATCCGGCTGCAAAGCAAGCCTGGTCATTTCCCCGGACACCCCCATCGAGGTGCTGGCGCCTTTTATGGACGACATTTCCATGATTCTGGTTATGGGCGTTTATCCTGGCTTTGGCGGACAGAAGTATATTCCTGAAACAACAGAGCGTTTAAAGGGAATCCGCGCCATGATCGGCGACCGTGATGTTGATCTGGAGATCGACGGCGGCGTGAGCTTTGAAACCCTGAGTACTGTTGTCGAAGCCGGCGCCAATGTCATTGTATCGGGCTCCTGCCTGTTCAGCGGCGATATGAAAGAAAATATCAGCCGTTTCAGAGAAATAATGGATGGTGTAAAGAGATGAAAACTGTTTTAGTGGCCTGCGGTGCCGCTGTGGCGACTTCTACCGTAGTGGCCAAAAAAATTGAAAAAATTGCGTCGGAAAATGGTGTTGAATTGAAGACCGTCCAGGCAAAGGCATCGGAGGTGGCTCAGAAGGCCGCTGAGATTAAGCCGGACATTATTGTATGTACCTGTCAGCTCGATGGCGACATTGATATTCCGGTCATGAATGGCCGTTCCTTTTTAACGGGCATCAATCTTCAGAAGACAACCGGCGAGCTGCTGGAAATTCTGAAAGGATAACAGACAGACGATTTTTTCGAATAGGATTTCATTTTTAAGCGGCTCCGGCCGCTTTTTTGTTATCCGAAAGTGGCTGAAAAGCGGCTTGTGTTTCGGAAAATTTAATGATACACTGTTTTATTAGAAACAGAATTTATTCAAAAGAAAGATATGGGACAAGCGAGAT
The DNA here is from genome assembly GCF_002441855.2 of Eubacterium maltosivorans. Classification (NCBI taxonomy): domain Bacteria; kingdom Bacillati; phylum Bacillota; class Clostridia; order Eubacteriales; family Eubacteriaceae; genus Eubacterium; species Eubacterium maltosivorans. Next base: position 2,789,641 of record NZ_CP029487.1, read on the forward strand.
GAAGTTAAAAATCAGTCTGAGGATGACGACCTTTATTTTTTGTGCTCTGGCGATTATCGCGGCAGTTCTGTCTTTTATCAATACACAAAATGTTGACCTTAAGATTCGTGAACAGGCAGACCGGATGGAAAATCACAACCAGTGTGAAGATAAAATACTGGAATTCTCGAAAGCTTCTGATGATCTCACCACTGCCACGCGGCATTTTGTGGCAACAGGAGATCCGGTTTATATGAACCAGTACTGGCAGGAGGCCGATGAATCCCGCCATCGCGAGGACGCTGTAAACAGCCTTAATGCTCTAGGCATTAGTGAAGAGGAACGGACGCTTTTAAAAAATGCCATGGAGGCTTCCGACAGGCTCATGGAGACCGAAACCCTTGCCATGCGGTTAAAGGCCGACGCTGTTGGAATTCCAGAAAGCCAGATGCCTCCTGAAGTGGCGGCTTATGTCTATAAAAACGGTGAGGAGAGCAGCGGTCCGGAGGAAAAGGGACAGCTGGCCATCAAAAGTATTTTTAATAACACCTATGAAAATCAGAAAAAAGAAATCACAGACAATATAACGAGCTTCAGAAGCCAGCTTTACAACCGAAAAACCAGTGAGAATACCCTCTCTAACAGTGAGACAATGGGCTCGCTGAACCATATGCTGGTCTATAATTTTTTTCTGCTTTTATTACTGCTGGTCTTGTCTTTCTTTCTGCTGTTTTTTGTCACCACTCCCCTGCACCGCTATTATAAAAGCCTGAAAAATTCAAGGGAAAACAGTGCAGAGCCCTTAATCCCCGCAGGTTCTAAGGAGCTTCAGCAGTTCGCTGAGAGCTTTAACAGCATGGTAAAGGACTTAAAGAATCAAAATGCTGCGCTGCTTGAAAAGAGCCGGACCGACGGACTGACTGGACTTTATAACCGGGAAGCTTTTGATCTTTATATCAAGGAGACCATTGAAGCACACGGCGGCAGAATGGCCCTGTTTTTTATGGATATGGATGAGTTTAAAGGACTCAATGACCGGTACGATTACCTTGTCGGCGACCGGGTTCTGACAGAGGCTGGTAAAAAGTTGAGGGCTATTGCGGAAAAAAACAGCGGGATGGCCGCGCGTGTCGGCGGAGAGGAATTTGCCATGCTGCTGCCGTCTGTTAAGACACAGCTGGCAGCGCAAAAGACCGCAGAGCAGATTATAAAGGTTATTTCTGAGATAAAACCTGAGAGCAGCCGGAAAGCCCGGAAGGATTTTCCGGTATCTGTCAGCGTGGGGGTTTTGCTGTGGGACAGCCAGGCGGACGCTCTTCCGCTGCGTGAGGTGCTGCACCGCTCCGATCTGGCCTGCAGCCGTGCAAAACAGCAGGGAAAGGGACATTTTAAGTTTTACTACGCCAACGACAGCGATCTCCAGGCCATGCAGTATACCCAGGAGCACGAGCAGCAGGTCGAGGATGAAATGTACGGTGCCCTTGCCAGGCGGGAGTTTGAGGCGTACTATCAACCAAAATATAACATCGAAACCGGGGAGATCATGGGAGCGGAGGCGCTGGTAAGATGGAACCATCCGACCAGAGGAGTCCTCTCCCCGGCCCACTTTATACCGGTTTTTGAGGCCAACGGCTTTGTGGTCCAGCTGGATTTTTATATTTTTAAAAAGGTCTGCAGGACATTGGCCGGACAGTTTAAAAACAATGAGCCGGCAGTGCCAGTAGCGGTTAATTTTTCCAGCCGCCATTTTGCAAACCCCGGCTTTGCCGATGAAATCAGGCGTATTGCGGAGCTTTTGTCTGTACCGCCTTCCTTTTTGGAAATCGAGATTACCGAGACGGTGCTCATGGAAAACTGGGATGAGACCATTACCCAGACCTGTAAGCTTCGGGAGATGGGCTTCAGCGTCGCCCTCGACGACTTTGGAACAGGTTATTCCTCTATGGGCGTTCTTCAGGAGCTGCCCGTAGATGTCATTAAAATAGACAGAAGCTTTATCAACAGAGATTTGAGCGAACACCGCAACGCGATGTTTATCACCGGCATTGTCAATATTGCTCGGGTGCTGAACCTGAGAATCATCTGCGAGGGCGTGGAAACCCGGGAACAGGCCGATTTCCTGAAAAAGAACGGCGTCCTCTTTGTCCAGGGATACTATTATTCCAGGCCGGTCTCGGAAGCTGTGTTTAAGGAAATGCTGATAAAAAATAAAAGTTGACGATAAGGGCTGGAAGACCAGCCCTTTTTTGTATTCTTTTTTTGCAGGATTGACAGAGCTTTCGCAGATTTTTATAATGACATTAAGGGATGCCGCCAAAAAGGCGGTGAAAAAGGAGGAGAAAAAATGAAAAAGGTGGTTATCGGATGCAGTGTGCTTCGAAAGGAGATTGAAGCCGCGCTTGGGGAGCGATCGGATTTTAAATTCAACTGGCTGGAGGATCAGCTGCACAATGTGCCGGAAACCCTTCATGAAAAGGTACAGGCCGCCATCGACGCGGAGACCGGTGCAGAAAGGATTTACCTGCTCTACGGGCACTGCGGACAGGCTCTGACCGGCATACAGGCAAAAAACTGTCCGGTGGTACTGCCAAAGGTAGAGGACTGCATCGACGTTCTGCTCTGTCATAACCCAAACACCACCGAAATGCGACGAAGCTCATATTTCGTATCACAGGGCTGGTTATGGGGCGAAGAGGGCCTCGGATATGAATATGACCGTATGAAAGAAAAATACGGCGAAAAACGGGCTTTACGCGTCATAAAAGCCATGTATAAAAATTATAAGTACCTCATGTTTGTCAAAACCGGCGTGGAGGACCAGAGTGTCCGTGAAAAATGCGCTGGTGTGGCAGAAAAGCTGAACCTCGAGCTGCAGGAAACCGAGGGCGATGTGGACCTGATCATTGAGATGCTGGGCGGCAGCACTGATGAGCGGTTTATTGTGATTCCTCCCGGAGAGATGATTCGGGAAGAGATGTTTCGAGCTGGTTAAATTCCCCTGCCCATTCAAAGCCTTTTTTTGCTATAATGACAGCGATCACCTCATTGATCACAGCAGCAGCGGCGATGGTTCCCTGGATAATCCTGGCGTTTCCCGGGGCGGCCACAGACAGCACTGAGACAGCAATACCGGTAAATACCAGTGAAACGCCCGAATGAGGCAATAAAGTAAAGCCAAGGTATTTCCGAACTGTTTCCGGCGATTTTGTAAGTTTTGCTCCGATCCACGCACCGCCGTATTTCCCGCAGGCACGGGAAATGATATAAATAAAGGTAAAGAGTCCGGCTCCCAAAATAAGATGGTAGTCCAGCGGCGCGCCAAGATTTAAAATGACAACAATCATGGCCAGGCCCAGGATAGGGTTAAAACCGGCGACTATTTCTTCCAGGCGTTCTGGGGAAACTAGGTTTGAAAAGGCAGCAGAGAATGCCATGCCCATGAGCATAAAGTTTAGTATCGGTTTTGGCATCAGGCAGGTGTTGCATAAGAAACCAATGGCAGAGGTTAAGAGCAGCATGATTATAAGGATAAACAATGTAACTGGTGGTGTTGATTTTCTGCGAAGGAGAAGCCCGGCGGGCACGCCGGTCACCACGCCGATAACAAGCGGCAGAAGCACGACAACAAAGATCATATACGCAGGAAGCTTCTGTTCACCGATATTTCCGGCAACAAGAGCGATAGTGGTGAAAAAAACAACGACCCCGACGATATCATCCAGAGCGGCCATAGGAATCAGGGTTTTGGTGACCGGTCCGTCGGTTTTAAACTCTCTGACGATTGAAAGTGCCGGTGCTGGAGCGGTCGCCAGAGCGATTCCGCCAAAAATTACAGCGAGGTAAAGCGAAATACCGCTTATCCAGAAAACAACAGCAAACACAGTCGATACTAAAAGAAAAGTACCGAGGGACTGTGTGAGAGTAGTGATGACAAGCGCTTTCCCGGATTTTTTGATACGGTTCCAGACAAGCTCTGTACCGATCATCAGGCCGACTGTGCATTCCAGAATATGAATAACAGACTGGTACCATCCAGCATCCAAAATGGCGTTGTTTACAAGACCTGCGGCGTGTGGCCCCAGAAGCATGCCGGCGATGAGCCAGCCCAGAATGGCGGGCAGCTTTATCTGTGAAACAAGCTTTCCGACTAAGAAAGCCGCGGAAATGGCGAGCAGAAGTCTTAAAAGAGCAGTGATCATGACTCATACCCTCTTTCTGCCAGGCCGTAAAGCATAAAATCCAGAAATTTTGCCAGGTTAACTTCATGGGAGGAGACAATGTCAGAAAACGGCAAATTATTATAGACAGGGCTGCTAAAGTAGCCGTTAAACATATCCTGCATCAAGGAAAAATATGCCAGTGCATCTTCCTCAGAAATACTCTCCCTTAAAGTAATGGAGGACAGTATCTCTTTATAGAGTATAAGATTAAAGGCTTTAAAATCCTTCTGGATATTTTGGATCTCTTTTTTTAGCTGTGCGGGCGGCTGGAGAATGGCCTCAAAAAAAAGATGTGTTTCATACTCGTTTTCCTGAAAAAAGCGCAGACGGGCATCCATGTATCCGCGCAGGTCTGAGCCGGTGTTCTGTTTTTTTAGATAAGCGGTTAAAGCACTGAAGCTTTTCTCTACGCATGCCAGGTAAAGGGCATCCTTATTTTTAAAATTATGGTACAACAGCCCCTTTGGAATACCAGTACCGCAAATATTATTGAGTGATGCGGCAAAGTAACCCTTTTCACCAAATTCCCGCATGGCGGCAGTCATAATTCGCTCTTTCGTGATTTCTGTTTTTGCTTCTTTTTTCATCGTTAAACTCCTATATTATAGACTTATAAGTCTATAATATAGGAAATAGACCAACTGGTCAATAAGATTATAAAATTAATACGTGTTTATCATATAAAATTAAGCGCCGCATATATGCCCATGCCAATGACCCCGCATCCCAGCATGACATAAATGGGATTGAGCTTGAATTTCCGGAGGATAAAAAGGCTGACGGCAAAGAGAACCACAGCCACAAAATCGATATTGTCCGCTGTAAGCTGTACCAGGCCGTTCTTAAAAAAGGTTACAATGACGATTGAAAGACCGGCCGAGGCGATGAGGGCTACCACAGCGGGGCGGAGGCCAGAGAGCACGCCTTTGATGGTGTGCAGATTTCGAAAGCGGTAGTAAACCGCAGCCAGGACCAGCACGATGATGCAGGAGGGTGTGACACAGCCGACAGTGGCGACAATGGCGCCGCCGATCCCTGCGGTTTTGATGCCCACAAAGGTGGCGGCATTGATGGCGATGGGGCCTGGCGTCATCTGGGAAATAGTGATAATGTCAATAAACTGGGTCATATCCATCCAGCCGTGGAGGTTGACAACCTGCTCTTGAATGAGCGGGAGCGCCGCGTATCCCCCGCCGATGCTGAAAAGCCCGATCTGGAAAAAGCTGATAAATAACTGAAGATAAGTCATGGCCGCCTCCTATAAAAGATTCTTTCCGGTACGTTTGGCCGTAAAGGTCACCAGAGCGCCGATGAGGCCGCAGATCAGGATGAGGATAATCACATTCATTTTTACAAAAGCGCTGAGGATGAAAACCACAAACATCATAACGACGGGCAAGGCCTTTCGTGCTTTAAAAATATCGCCGCCCATGTCAATGACGACATCCACAATGACCGCGGATACCCCGGCCTGCATGGCTTTAAGCAGGAATCCCACGTACAGGTTGTCGCGGAAAGCGGTATAAAAAAGTGAGATAACAGACAAAATGATTAAGGGCGGCAGTACTGTCCCGACAATAGCTACAAAAGCGCCGAGAACACCCGACACCCGGTAGCCGACCAGGATGGAGGCGTTAACTGCCATGGCGCCGGGAGAAGACTGAGCAATGGCCGTGAGATCCAGCATTTCCTGCTCCTCGATCCAGCCCAGCTCTTTGACGAATTTTTTCCGCATGAGCGGCACAATGACGTAGCCCCCGCCAAAGGTAAACATGCTTAGACTGAAGGTAGAGATAAACAATTTAAAAAGTTTCTTAGCATCCATATAAAAATCCTTTGTATGAGATTTGATGATTCTATTGTACTTTAGGGGAATAAATTTGGCAAATAGTATTATATAATTAAAAAGATAGGCAAAAGCCTATCTTTTTAGAGCGCTGCACGGGCAGTCTTCTTTTTTCAGCTGCAAGTGCCGCTTAACTTATCAGCTGTTCAAAAATTTTAAGGCGATTTCTGAAAATTCTTCCGCGTTTGTAGCTATCGCAGGATGTCCGCCGGTATTGAAAAAATAGATTGTTCCATTTTTAACGATTCTCTTCATCTCTGCATATTCTTCCAGCATATTCTTTCGGCACATTGTATCTTCTAAACTTCCTGTGAAGAGAACAGGAACCCTCAATGATTTCAAAGGTTTTGAGAATAACGGTAACTTTTTCTCTGCGCATTCTGTCAGTGCCTGTGTATTAAGGTCTACCACAGTTTCCCAATCCTTGCCCTGGCACCATTCGTAAAACTGCTTAGCAAAAGGATCGTGTTTTGCGTATTCGCGTTCTTTCAGTAAATTTACTGCAAAGTCTTCATTTAGAGTCCTGCCGTCAAAGCTGTCTGCAATAATTTTGTCTATGAGGTCGGGACGCTCTAACGCTGTATTGACAGCAACCCAGGCGCCTCCACTTGTTCCAATCAGATTTGCTTTTTCAATTTTTAAGTGTTCAATAAGTGCGATAACCTGCTGAGCCTGTGAAATCCATAAATCCGGCGGAAATTTTTTAACTCTGTCTGATTGTCCATTGCCTAAAAAGTCGATCAAAATTACCCTGAAATGTTTTTGATATAAGGGCAACAGCATTTTAAACATAACTGATGAAGCGGTGTCGCCATGTAACATGACAAGCGGCTTACCCCAACCAGCTTCTTTATAAAATATTTTTTTTGACTGATAATTAAAATATGACATATTCATCTGCCTCCTAATCATTTTTTTAATTATTTGATTAGCAAGGCGTAATAACAAAGGTACACCTTGCCATTACTTTGTAATCCAGATACCCATAAAACAGTCCTCCCTTTTGCCTGTTGATTGCTTTTATTATACTTCACAGGGTTACAAAAAGATATACCATTTTATTTTTCTGTATGAAAAATGCCGTTTAGAATTTTGACGAGGCCTGTAAAGCGTCTGAGCCAATAAAAAAGCACTCCTGAGTCAGAAGTGCTTTTAATGTCAGTGATTTGGATGGCTTTCGTTCCAGAGACGATCAGCGTTGACCTTCCAGGCTTTTGCGGCGTCCAGGCATTTGTCCGAAAGCGCTTTTACATCCTCGGGGTGAGTGAGGTCGGTGGAGTGCGCGCCGGACAGTTCAACCATGCTGGTCAGGCGGCCTGGGTTATCAAGCAGCGGACAGGGGCGCAGATGGTTTGGGTTGAAGGGCTGGTTTTTATGGTACTGCATGAAAAGCGGCCGCCTGTAAGCCTCCAGTAAGGTTTGCTCATGGATGTTGGAATCGGAGTAATGGATGAAGGCACAGGGCTCAATGTCGCCGCCAGCATTGATGTGCAGGTAATTGCGGCCTCCTGCGATACAGCCCTTGACGTACTCGCCGTCATTCCAGAAATCCAGGGTAAACAAGGGCTTGGTGCCTCGGAATTTGCGGATCTGGTGATACATGTACTCTCGCTGGTCCGCGGTGGCCATGAGCTCGGGGACAGCGTCGACACCGACAGGCATATAGGTAAAGAACCAGCCAAACTTACAGCCCTTTTCGATCATGGCGTCAAAATACGCCTCACTGCCGATGACATCAGTATTCTGACGGTGGTAGCAGGTAGAAAAACCAAAGGGCAGCTTTTTGGCTTTTAAAATATCCATGGCTTTTATGACCGCAGCATAGGTTCCTTTACCGCGGCGCATGTCGGTTTCTTCCTCAAAACCCTCGACGCTGATGGCCGGGATAAAGTTCTGAACCCGCAGCATCTCATCGGCAAAGGCTTCGTCGATGAGGATAGCGTTGGTAAAGGACAGAAAGGCACAGTCGTCATGCTTTTCACACAGCTTGATAATGTCTTTTTTGCGCACAAGGGGCTCTCCGCCGGAATAGATATACATATAAGTCCCGAGGGCCTTTCCCTGCTCGATGATGCTGTCCAGCGTATCGAAATCCATGGACATTTTATCCCCGTATTCCGCAGCCCAGCAGCCTGTACAGTGCAGATTGCAGGCTGAGGTAGGGTCCATGAGAATGGCCCACGGGATATTGCAGTCGTATTTTTCCTTGTTCATGTTCTGGCGTTTGCAGCCGATGATGACACTGTTGATGATAAAATTGTTAAAGAGACGCTTTCGGACACCGGGGTCAATGTCGGTCCACAGGCTTTTTACCAGCCGGTTCCAGTTGTTATTTTCATCGGCCAGAGCTTTCTTGACGACCTTCATCTGGCCAGCGATGGTCTGGTCTTTATCAAATTTTTCGACCCACTCAATGATTCTTGGAATATTTTTATCCGGGTCTGCATCCAGATACCTGATGACCTGTTTCATACCAAAGGACTTAATGTTTTCACTTAAACTCATATTTGATGCCATTTTAAAGCCTCCATTCTGTAAATCTTGCCTGCATTTAGCGCCCGATTTTCTGATTTTACTATAGCATCAGGAGAGTTGCATGTAATTAGACAATGTCTGGCTTTGTAAAAAATTCAGACAGATTCTGGAATTTGTCCAATAAAAAAGCGGCCCACAGGCCGCTGAGAAGCAATTTTACTAATTTGTCGGGATTTCCCCCACCCCGTTTAAAATAAACTGTGGACGGTATGGGAATTCCTGGACGGTTTCTGGTGTGGAGACGCCGGAGAGGACCAGGATGGTGTGCATGCCGGATTCGATACCGGAGATAATGTCCGTATCCATGCGGTCGCCGACAATGGCGGCATCCTCAGAATGAACGCCGAGCATACGAATACCAGTGCGGACCATGAGCGGATTTGGCTTTCCGACAAAATAAGCAGATTTTCCGGTTGCCAGCTCGATGGGCGCGGTAAATGCTCGGCAGGCTGGTACCAGGCCGCCTTCGGCAGGGCCGGTGAGATCCGGGTTTGTCCCGATGAGCTTAGCACCTTTTAAGACAAAACGAACGGCCTTCAGGATGGTGTCATAGTTGTAATTATAGCTCTCGCCCACAACAACGTAATCCGGGTTCATATCATTCATGGTAATACCGGCGCTGTATAAGGCGTTGATGAGACCGGGCTCACCGATGACATAAGCAGAGCAGCCTGGTGACTGTGTGCTCAGAAATTTAGCGGTGGCCAGGGCGCTGGTATAAAAATGACTCTCGTCAATGTCAAGGCCAAGGCGGGAGAGCTTTTCCTTTAACTCGAGTGGCGAGCGCTCGCTGGAGTTTGTAAGGAAGAGAAAATTTTTATCCTCCCGGTACAGCCAGTCCACGAACTCGGGAACGCCGGGAAGAAGGCGGTTACCATGATAGATAACGCCGTCCATATCACAGATAAAACCTTTTATGCTGTCAAGGGTTTCTTTTAAAGCTTCATTCATCGATATTACCTCCAAAATTGAAAATCGATCCTATATGATTTTATTATATACGCTGTTGCTTAAATTTGTAAAGATAAAAACCGTTAATTATATCCTTAAAAAAAGGTTAATTCCCAAAAAATCATAAAACTATCACACCACGTGTAAATAATTATGATATAATAAAATCCATTAGGAACATCCAATGGATTTGAGGAGATTTAAATGGAGAAAAAAAAACTTGCCATGGGCATTGTGGCGGTTGCGGTGCTTAGCCTTGTGCTGGCGCTGTTGACAACCGGTATCAGTACAAAGGTTAAAACAGGTTCAGAGGCTGCAAAGGATGAAAAGCTGATTCTTGGAGCGTGGGCAGATGATTCTGGCGTCGATATTGAATTTGCAGATAACAATGTGTTTAAAATGTTTGGTGACGACGTCGCGACCTATACAATGGATACAAAGGAAAAAAACGTGGACATGAAGTATGCTCAGGCCTACGGCGGGCAGACCACTCATATGTCCTATGTCATTGACGGGGATACCCTGACGCTGACAGACCGGGACACAGGCGACGTCCATGTTTATAAAAAGACCCAGTAACGCAGGCAGCGCTTCCGTACAAATGGCGGAAGCGCTGTTTTTATAATTATATTTCAAATTTAAACCCCTCGGGCAACTCGGTGTTGAGTAGTTTTTTCTGTTCTAGGCTTAAGTCCGGCAGTTTATAGGAATCCATACGGGCATCGTAGATTTTTTTAGCGCGGTCACGGATATCACCTTCTTCTTCACGGGTGTTTTCCTTACAGCCTTTTCGGTTAAATACAGCGCTGGCCAGGTAGTTATCCTCACGGTATTCCTTTGGCGTACGGCCGCTCAGGTAATTGCCTCGTGGGCCGGTCTTTTCGATGGATTTAAGGGCCTTTTTCTGATGGTCATCGGAGACGTCAAACCCCTTGCGCATGCGTTTCAGATAGCGGATGGTTTCTTCGTCTTCAATGAATTTTTCGTAGCTTGTGAGATTAAAGCTGCCCATGGTACCTACTCCATGAACGATCATGGCAGTTTGAGTGAGCATCGGCGCCATAAGGCCTACTGTGGATTCTACACCGGCCTGGTAATCGGCCTTGAACGCATCGCCCAGGCCGCCGCCCATGCGGGCAGGAATACGGTAATAGTTGGCTAAGGCGATGTGCGCCAGGGTGATGAGCGAGAATTCCGGCGCGCCCATGCAGAGCTGAACATAGCGCATATCTGTCATGGAGGACAGGCTGGTGTACATACAGGGAAGGCCTGGATTCATGAGCTGTGATAAAACGACAATGGACAACACCGCTGCCGCGTCCTGCACCACAGAGCCAAACAGAGAGCCCGGCGCCGTCAGGTTGGTCATGGAGCAGGCCGTAATGCTCAGCGGCTGGTTTTCCTTAATTTCCCCCATAAAGTAGGCCATGGATTCCCAGCCGACGGCCAGAGGTGAGATGACACAGCCGCCGCTGTAGCATACGTATTTATCCTCTATTCCAAAGAATTTTTTGGCAAACTGGATGCCCTCGCGGGTACCGGTTTCAAGGTCGGATTTTTTGTAGTTATTCTCGGTGGCGGTGAGTACGTTAAAGATAGGCTTGTGGCTGTACTTCAGCATCAAAGCAAGCTGAGGCAGGTAGCGGTCCCTGGATTTATCAAGACCGGGAACGTCGATGGCGATCTGGCTTGTGATGCCGATGACGTCAGAGGTGTCAATAAGCTTGTAAAAGTTGATGACATCGTGAAGATCTGTGTCACTGTAGCTGCCGTCAAAGTTTAAAACCAGAGGCGTGCCGTTGGTTGGAATGATGACCGGGTCATGGTCCAGGCCGATCGCGACGCTTCTGTCAAAGCCCTGAAGCTCAAAATTGTCGGGTACAGTTTTAAGCGCCTTGTTCAGCAGAGCTTCATCAATATAGACAATATCACCGTCTACCCTGGCACCATGTTGGCTGTAAATACCGCGGGCTTCCTCGTTTTCAATTTTAACACCAACGGTGCTTAAAATATGTAGCACGCTTTCGTGCAGTTTTTCGACATCCTCTTTGGTAAAAAAGACATCGGTTAAACTTGTTCTAATCATTGGATATTCTCTCCTTATATTTCAATTCAAACATTTCCGAAAGGCAAAGCCCGGGCCCAGAATAAAGGCCCAGGCTTCAGTTAGTTTTAGTCGTCATTTAAAGATTCACGCTTCGGCAGGCTGGATATCAACCGGTTCAGTTAGCTGTTTATCTTCTGATGATTCTTGACTGTCGTCTCCTTCAAACGGTGCGACGAGTTCATCGACAGCTTCTGGTTCAATTTCAGGCTTATTGCGTTTATAGTGATTTCGTATAATTTCCGCGTAAGGCAGGCCTTTGTCCTCCTTTACCATCAGGAAGAAAGAGACCATCATGATGCAGATAAAGATCAGCGTTGGTATGGACGGCGCGATGATAAAGGTCTGGAGTGTCTGCAGGGATCCGTCCGCGCCGGAGATTGTCAGGGCAACCGGTACGACGACCAGTGCGACAGCCCAGAACATACGATACCATCTTGGCGGCTCCTGCCCAAGCTTCAGATTTTTACAGGATAACTGAGAGAGAACGAAAGCAGTGGAATCCAGTGAGGTAGCCAGATTGATAAACATGGTTATCAGCATTAGCGCCAGTATAATCTTGCCGAGCGGCAGACTGGTCAGAATGGTGACGATGGCCCAGGTATCGCCCTTGGCTTCAAGCACGCCAACGATATCGATCCCCTGAATAGTCTGGGCGTGAACGCCGTAGCCGCCCAGGATGGCGAATACCATCAGCGCGCTTCCTGCGCTGACGACCAGCTCAGCGATAATGATTTCACGGAGCGAGCGGCCTTTAGAGATCCGGGCAACCCAGAGACCCATAAAGGGCGCGACCGTGATGCACCAGGCAAAGTAGAAAATGGTCCAGCCCTGCGCAAAGCCGTTTTGTCCGATTGCGTCTGTGAACAGGCTCCACTGCATATAATTCTGAAGAAGTAAACCAATGGAATCGCAGGCTTTATTGAAGATAAAAGCGGTTGGTCCAAAGATTAAGACCATTCCCAGCATCACGAAGGCTACCCACACGTTAATGCGGCTTAGATTTTGAATACCAGAGTCCAGTCCTTTCCAGACACTGGTACAGAATACAGCGCTCCAGGCCAGAATAATGGCCAGCTTTGTCCACATGGTCGGTGGAATATTGAAGAAATATTCCAGCCCGGTAGCGATCATCGGAGTGCCGAGACCAAGGGTAGCGACATAGGAAATCAATATGACGATTAGAACAACGAGGTCGATGACAGACCCGGTTCTCCCGCGGGTTAATTTAACCGGCAGTACCTTGCTGCAGGTCTGGCTTAGGCGGAGTATTGGGTCTCTCCGGCGCCAGTAGAGATAGGTCATGGGAATGGCCGGCAGGCAATAGAGCGCCCAGGCTGTAGGTCCCCAGTGAAGAAATGAAAGGGCAGTTGAGATATTGGCGGCTTCGACAGATAAAGAAGCGTATCCCGGAGGCGGCGAAGTGTAGTAATGCGCCCATTCAATGCATCCCCAGTAAATGATGCTGGAGCCCTGTCCTGCGCAGAAAAGCATGGCAATCCAGGAAAAGGTGGAGTAATCTGGCTTTTCGGACGGAGAACCCATTTTTGTTTTGCCGAGCTTGCTGACAGCAATGGCAATACACAGGATAAGCGCGCCAAAAGAGAAGAGCAGGAATCCCCAGCCAAAGCCATTTAACGACGCCTGTTGAATGGCTGTCATGATTTTCTGACTTTGCTCAGGAAAGGCAAGAATTGGAATAATAAGAGCAGCTAGCAAAATGAAAGCACCGATAAAGATAAGCCGGTCAACACGCACTTTATCTTCATTGGGACTTTTTATAGAAGTGTTTGGTTTCATCAGTATTTTCCCCCTTACTTATAAAAACTTCTAAATAAATTTCCCCTGAATTTTTCTTATGATCGTACCCGCGGTTCCAGATCAAGCAGGTTTCCCTCGCTGTCAAATGGAAGCGGAGCCGGTTCGCTGAGAATTTCAATGTCATCTCTGCCCTGAACCTCGCTGTAGTAGGCTTCGGACAGCATAATGTGCTGAATAAAGGATGAGTTTGGAATGCGGACAATTCTCGGATTGTCCTTGTCGTTTCCGACGCAGATTTTCACACAGAGCTGGATGGTTTCACGGTCTGTTTTCATGACACAGGGTATACGGGCACTGCCGACCTCAACTGAGGTAATTGAATTTGGATACATTTCCTCAAGATCAAGCTTTCTGGCGCAGCGGGCTGTGGTAGCGTTGGCCATGCCAATCCCGATCCCGTTTCCCTGGGTTTCGGGTGAAAGGTCCAGAACGCAGACATACTGCGATTTAATGCCGCCGTCAGCATAGGGCGTGCAGAAAGTTCCGGTAATATTAGGGTCCATACCGTCACCGCTGAAGTTTTTGCCAAGCTCATCCACAATCAGTACATCGCACGCATCCACGAGAATACGCGGCATGAGGTCTGTCGCTTCCTGCAAAAGCACTGGTTCCGCATCGCCGACATCATCGCGGTGGATACAGGCGATTTTACAGGTTTCATCATAAGCGTTCTCTATTGTGGCGACTGCAAACAGCATCTTAGAGTGGTCGATAATGGCCTGGCCATACATGTGTATGTTTTTAGGAAGAAGCTCATAGCCCTGGGCATGGCAGTTTTCAGCCCCGGCTTGCTTTGCGAGACCGATGGCCATCATTTTCATGATCCCGCTCTGGTAAGGGCCCCGGAAGCAGGTATGGGGCTTTACACGGTTATAGATAATGATGCCGTCAGCTTCAGCGGCGTTTTTGTCAATATATACATCCCGGCCGTCAGGTGTCAGGCCGATTTTTTTAACCTCCATGGAGGAAATGATCGGGCAGCCGATAACCTCCTCTGTAATGCCATAACCGTTTAAAATTGAAGTCTGGAGCTCGGCCACTGCGCCGCCGTGACTGCCCATGGCCGGGACAACAAAGGGGGTTGCGCCCTTTTTCTTGCAGAAATCGACAATGGCTTTCAGGATTCTGGCATAGTTGGCCAGCCCTCTGCTGCCGGCTGTGATGGCGATACGCATGCCAGGCTTTATCTGATCTGCAAATTTTGGCGCTTCCAGCTGGCTGTGCACAACCGATGGAATATTCTCGGGTTTGATCACAGGCCTTGGAAAGGTCTGCTTGATTTTAAAAAATTTTGGTAGCGGTGTGTCTTTCAGTAAATCGGATACTACGCTGCTCATTTCTATCCCTCCTTCTTATAACAGTGTTGCGCCGGAAGCTGTGTCTCCGGCATAACGGGTAAACAATCCTAGAACACCATTGTACTCAGGTGACTGGTTTTTCCAGATGGCTCTGCGTTTTTCAAGTACCGCTGCCATTTCATCATCGCTCTCTCGTTTTCCCTTTACGCCAACAAGCCTCAGGGTGCGCTTGGGTACATTGATGTCGATGATATCATCGTCTTCGATAAGAGCGATGGGGCCGCCTACGGCGGCTTCTGGTGAGACGTGGCCGATGGCTGGGCCTCTGGTGGCGCCGGAGTAGCGACCGTCGGTGATGATGGCAGTGCTGGCGCGCAGCTCTGGATGGTAGTGCAGCGTCTCGGTAGCCCGGAACATTTCGGGCATGCCGCATCCCCTTGGGCCGACGTAGCGAATCACCACGGCATCGCCCGGTACGATTTTGCCGGATTCGATGGCCTCTACAGCGTCCTCCTCATTGTTGAACACTCTGGCACGGCCAGTAAAGATGTGGGTAGCCGGGTCGGCCGACGCATGTTTGATGACAGCGCCGCCAGGCGCGATGTTTCCGTAGAGGGCCGCCATACCGCCGTCAGGCTTGCAGGGATCTGTCAGCGGGCGGATGATGTCCCGCGGCTCGTGGCCAAAGTTTTTCAGATAGCTGGCAGTATGTCTGAAAAAGCCGGTGCGCTCAAGCTCCGCGAGGTTTTCCCCGACGGTTTTGCCTGTGACAGTCATCTCGTCCAGGTAAAGGAAGTTCGCAATCTCCCGCATGATGGCGGGCACGCCGCCTGCAAAGTACAGATAAGAGGTCGGCCATTTTCCGCTGGAGATCAGTGATGTCAGAACAGGTATCTGGCGGTGGATACGGTCAAAATCCGACAGAGTAATGTTAATTCCGGCCTGCTTTGCGATGGCAGGAATGTGCAGGGTTGCGTTGGTTGAGCCGGAAACGGCAGCGTGAACCATGATGGCGTTCAGAAAAGAGCGCTTAGTAAGAATTTTCTGAGGCGTCAGGCTTTCCTCCACCATTTCAACAATGCGCTGTCCGGCTTTCTGAGCGTATGCCCTGATCATACCGGCCCAGGCAGGCATGAGTGCGTTGCCGGGAAGAGCGAGGCCAAGGGCTTCTGAAAGCAGCTGCATGGTGGAAGCTGTGCCCATATACGGGCAGGAGCCAGGAGTAGGACAGGCGTTACAGTGCAAAAATTCTGCGTCATCCTGAGTAATCTCTCCCCGCGCGAGCCGCCCGGGCGTTTCATAGCCAACGACACCGGTGATGAACTCTGGCCCAGGCATCATGGCGCCGCCGCAGAAGTGGATGGCGGGAATATCGAGCCGGGCGATGGTCATGAGGTGTGCGGGTACGGCTTTGTCACAGGAGGAAAAAAGAACCATTCCGTCATAAGGGGCGGATTTCGCATGAATCTCTACCAGTGATGAGATAATATCCCGTGAGGCCAGTGAGTATCGGATGCCCTCGTGTCCGCAGGCCACACCGTCGCAGATATCGGTGGCAGTATGGACCGCTGGCTTGGCATTTTTTTTATAGACACCGAGTCCGGCGCTGTCGACCAGGGCGTTCAGATGGGTGCTTCCAGGGTGGCTGTCGCCAAAGGTACTCTCTAAAAGTATCTGAGGCTGTGACAGCTCCTCGGGGATCCATCCGGTTCCCAGCCGCATGGGGTCAAACTCGGGATTTTCTTTTCTTGCTTTTTGACTTTTAAGCATGATATTGTGCTCCTTTTTTGTGTAAACCTGTTTTATGGTAAATAGGATAACACAAAAGTTTGTGAATGGAGGATCTTGAACGAAGAATTGAAAATCACATAACAATTCTCCGTCCTTAATGATACATTCTCCATTATATAATTTAAAAGAGGGGCTTAGATGATGCCGGCTTCTACCAGAACACTGTAGAGCTGGCGTTTGCCGTCGATATCGATGGCGGCGGCAGGCTTTCTCGGGAATCCGCAGTCGATCCCCTGCATTTCAACCGCTGCTTTCAGCGAGCTTGGGAAGGGTTGTCCAAAGATAACCGCCATGACCTTGCAGAGCCTGCGGTGATATTCTTGGGCTTTTTGCAGATCTCCTGCCATAAAGCTATCGTACAGGCGGCGGCAGAGTTTTGGAGCAGCGCAGGCGCCCACACCCATAAAACCGTGCCCGCCGCAGGCCAGTGTCCCGAGGAAGGTTTCATCGGTTCCGGTCAAAACGCCAAAGGCCTGGTCTCTGGTTTCATTGATGATGGACACTGTGCTGGTAAGGTCGGCCACATTTTTAATGCCGTAGATATTCTTTTCTCTGGACAGCTCAACAATGGATTCCACAGACAGCGTTACATTGGTGTAATCCGGATAATGGTAAATGATTACGCCGGGTTTTGAGAAGCGGGCGATTTCTTTATAGTAGTTTACCATGGATTCCTCAGTGGTTGGCGGGTCAAAGGGAGTCATGATGAGGTTGAAGTCCACACCGATTTCGCCGGCGTATGAGCAGAGCTCCTTAGTGCCGGCGGTGGTGTTGGCGCTGCAGCAGGCAGCGATCTTGAGACGGCCATCTGCAGCTTTGACAGCTGCCTTGAACAGTTGCTTTCTCTCCTCGATACCCATGGCTGGATATTCGCCGGAGCTGCCGCCCACCAGAATACCGTCAAGGCTCTCATCGGCAAGATGATCCACCAGCTTTTTCACCGATTCGACGTTCAGGCTTTCATCACGATTCATGGGGGTTACCATGGCTGCATACACACCTTTAAATGATTTGGCCGCTGGCAGCTCCTTTCCCTCCAGGTAAGCTCGGCTGTTTTGCTGCTTCAAATTGCCCATGTCCATTTTAGCGTTGATGCGCAGTCGCTGGGGATCATAGAATACACGGTCGCAGAGGGTGACTTCCACAGTCTGTCCTCCGGTTTTTACCATAACTTTCTCCCCGTTTTTAGCGTGTCCGGATTCGATGAGGCAATAGCCAATGCTCTCTTCCACTGTGTAGCCATAATTGGCGGTAGTGACCTTTCCGATCACCTTTTCCTTTACTAAAACCGGGCTTTCGTTTTCGATGTCGATGGCATCGTCACTGGCTACAAAGCCCATGAGTCTGCGTTCAGGACCCTTCTCCTTGATTTTGAGGAGCTTTTCTTTTCCAGTGAAATAGGGCTTATCCCAGTTGACAGACCATTCCATGCCCATTTCCAGCGGGTTTGTTCCACCGAAATCCCGGACAGTGATGAGTCCCTTTTCGGTGGGAACGCTCTCGAGGGTGACGTCGCTTTCGACAATGCGGACACCGTATTTTTTTCCGATCCGCAGCAGGTCTGCGACGATCTGGCTGATACGGGCGCTGTCTGCGAAAATTTCAAAGCCAAGCTCACCGGTGAACCCAGTGCGGGACAGGATAATGGGAATACCGCCGGCCTCATTTTCCATAAAGGTGTAGTACTTCATGTCGGTCATGTCGCACTTCAGGTAGGATGCCAGCATACGGCGGGAATCCGGACCCTGGACAGACCAGAGGGAAATTTCGTCGCTCAGGTCTTCAAAGCGGACCGCGCGTTTGTTTTTATGCTTTTCAAACCACTCAAGTGTGTTGTCCTTAAAGGGTGAAATCATCCAGAATTTTTCATCGCTGTAACAGTAGAAGGTGACATCGTCGATCATCACAGCTTCCTCGTTTAAAATACTGGTGTACATGACCTTACCTGGGACCAGGTGCGCCAAATCGTTTACACACATCTCATCTAAAAAGATGCGTGCATCCTTTCCGGTAATTTCCACAAGGCCCATGGTGAAGTCAAAAATCGCCACGTGATTGCGGATGAGTTCATGGTCATGTCTTCTGGCCATATCATTTTTTTTGTACATTCTCTTCCTCCCGGTTGGTTAATATTTATGTGATAAATGCTTTGCTGGCTTTGGAGAATACCGGCAGCCAAAAGCTTTTTTATCGGATACTCAGTTATAACGCAAGGCGTGTGCCAAAAGGCAGAAATGTCAAAAAAATTTTTGTAAAATTTAAGGTATAATGCTGGAAGCCCTTGATTTTAGGCGTAAAAAACACGACATGCTTGTCAAGGATAAAGCCGAGTGTTACAATTGAGACAGTTTTTTAACAGGCTATCATCGGGGAAATGATGAAAAAATTCATTGCCGTGATGATAGAATTCATCACTCAAAAAGATGGTTTGTTTTGGAAGTATTGGTTGTAAAAAGGTGAGGGAAAATGAATTTAGGTGATATCTGCAGTTCAGAATATCTGCTCGCGGACCTTGAGGAAGGCCTTGAGCAGGCGGTCAAAAAACTTTCGGGGCAGGATACAGCGTTCGTACTGGCGGCTGATCTCGGCCAGGTTGAAAAGGTATTTACAGACAGGGCGCTCCTGCGCCTTTATATGGAGAGCGGCGGCAGTGAAAGCACATTAGAGGATTGCGTTTCAAGAATGGCCTTTAAAATTTTATCGGCAGATCTGCCGGTTGAGCAGGTTCCTGAAATGGCGGAAGGGACGCTGATCATTGCCCTTAAAGACGAAAAGCCCGTCGGCGTGCTCCACTATACAAAAGCCATACGGGAACTGCTGTCTGCCAACAGGACCTTTGATTTATCCATTGAAGGATTTCAGCAGGTTTTTGAAAATATTGAAGAAGAAATCGTTGTTTCCACAGGAGACGGCCGTATCTCCTATCTGAATCCCAAGGCTGAGCATCTTATCGGGCTGCCGGCCAAAGAGCTGGTGGGTATGAGTCTTGAAGAGCTGGTGGAAAAGAAAATTTTTTATCCCAGCGCGGCCCTGGAGGTATTAAAAATCAGGAAAAAAGTGGACATGCAGACAACCCTGAAGGACGGAGAGGAGCGCCTGAGCACCGCTATCCCTATTTTTGACCAGAACGGCGGGATAAAATATACGGTGTGCACCTCGAAAAATGTGGGCGAGATTTTAAGGCTCAACCAGCAGCTGCTCTCCAAGAAAGCCAAGCTCAGGCAAAAGGATGAGGAAATTGAGCGGATGCAGAAAAAAGAATTTGAGCAGATGAATTTCTACTTTGACAGCCCGGAAATGTATAAAGTTATGCGCTCCATCCGGCGCACTGCACCCCTTGACATGACTGTTCTGATTCAGGGAGAAACCGGTGTGGGCAAAGGAATTATCGCTAAGAGCATCCACTATTTAAGCAACCGGAGGCATCAGCCCTTTGTCAAGATCAACTGCGGGCTGATCCCAGAAAACCTTATCGAGGCTGAGCTTTTCGGTTATGAGGAGGGCGCTTTCACTGGCGCTTCCAAAGGCGGCAAGGTCGGCAAGGTCGAGATGGCCAACGGCGGCACCCTCTTTCTTGATGAAATCGGTGATATGCCGCTTCCTCTCCAGATCAAGCTGCTGGATTTTATCCAGGACTCTACCTTTGTGCGGGTAGGCGGCGTAAAGCCACAGAAGGCCGATGTGCGCATCATATCTGCCACGAACAGGAATCTGGATAAAATGATGCAGGAGGGCACCTTCAGGCAGGATCTGTTTTACCGGCTCAATGTTTTTAACCTGACCATTCCCCCGCTGCGTGAGCGCACAGGGGATATTCCCGAGCTCATCGAATTCTTTTTAAAAAAATTTAACAGCAAGTATGGCTTGAACAAAAAACTGGCGCCGGACCTTATCTATGAGCTATACCAGTACAGCTGGCCAGGCAACGTGCGTGAGCTGGAGCACACCCTGGAGCGCTTGATCGTGATGAGCGAAGGCGACGAGATTAACTCCGAAACCCTTCACGAGGCATTGAATAACGCCCAGAAGCCTTCACTCAACATTGTCTGCAACGGGATTATGCCATACAAGGAAGCTAAAAGCACCCTTGAAAAAATATTGGTGCAGCGGGCCTACGAGACCTGCGGATCAACCTACAAGGCTGCCGAGGCACTTGGAATCGATCAGTCCACTGTGGCCAAGCTGCTCAAGAAATACCGGGCCGAAAACTAACCAGAGTCAAAAAATAGCCTTTATGAGCACAAAAAGTGCATTTAACAGATTACACCATAGTGATATAATAAATAAGTAAAAGTTTAGTATCAGCTTGGGGGAATTGCCATGGGGTGTAAAAATTTTAAAGACATTAACAAAGAAACGGTTAAGGACTATTTAAAGGAGTGTACGGATTATTTTGCGCCGGATGCGCGTTTGAGCGTGTATGAAATCGGCGAAAGCGAGGAAGACGGCGACGGCTTTATCAATTTTCTGTACCGTGTCTGGGACGAAAACGGAAAATCCGTGATCGTCAAGCAGGCTAAGACCTATTATAAGGCCTTTGAGGAAGGCGTGGGCCCCTTTGTACAGGACCGCAACGCGCTGGAGGCGGATGTCATGCGCATCAAGGGCGCCATCACACCGGAATATATTCCAGAGGTCTATCAGGTAGACCTTGACAACCATATTTACCTCTGTGAGGATTGCAGCGATTTAAAAATTCTGCGGTTTGAACTGATGAAGGGCAAAAAATTTCCGGATTTTCCAAAGAAGATCGGCGAGTTTATTGCCAAATCCAACTTTTACACCTCCGAGTATTATCTGGACGCCACGGTTTACAAGGAGCTTCAGGCAAAATTCCTGAACCCCAATATGCGTCTGGTATTTGAGATCGGCCTGTTCCTGAAAGATGAGCATGCTATCGACGACCATGATCCTCACGATGATCCAAACGCTGAT
This sequence comes from Eubacterium maltosivorans, assembly GCF_002441855.2. Taxonomy (NCBI): domain Bacteria; kingdom Bacillati; phylum Bacillota; class Clostridia; order Eubacteriales; family Eubacteriaceae; genus Eubacterium; species Eubacterium maltosivorans. Next base: position 2,811,121 of record NZ_CP029487.1, read on the forward strand.
CCCGAGCGTCTGGCCATGGGCGACGCGCCATGGAAAAGCAAGGCCTTCCGTACCGAAATGCTCAAGCTGCGCGACATTCACATGAAGCACTGCGAATGTCTGGTACACGGCGACCTGCACACCTCCAACATTATGATAAACGACGAAAAAATGAAAATTATTGACCAGGAATACGCCTTTATGGGGGCTTCATCCTCCGATACTGGCTACCTCATGGGCAGTGTGCTCTATGAATACATTCGCTGGTTTTATATGGATGATTACCCTGAGGATTTCTGTAAGGATTTCAGGGAAACTATTCTCGGCTATATGCGGGACATTATCCATACCTACAATGCGGTTTATACCGAGTGCTGGAAAAAGGACGCCAAGGTGACCTACCGTGATTTTGACGATTTTCGCGAGTCCATCCTCAGGAATTTTATTCAGGAGGTCTGCGGTTTTACCGGCTGCCAGATTACGAGCCGTGTAGGCGGGCTTGTCCCTCTCCCCGACTTTGACACCATCGAGGACCGGGAAAAACGCAACGAGGCCTGCCGCCTGTCCCTCACCATCGCCAACTATCTGATCATGCACCGCATGGAAATCGAAAGCATTGACGACATGGTGGACACGATTGTTCAGATTACAGAAAACTTCTTTAAACTGATAAAGATTATTGATTAATATAAAAGCCCCTCATATAAATTTTATATGAGGGGCTTTGTACAAGGAGATATAAATGAAAACCATCGATTGCCTCGGGGATATCTGTCCCCTGCCGGTTATGAAGCTTCAGAAGGAGACAAAAAAGATGCAGCCCGGCGACAGTGTCATGCTTGTCACGGACCACAGCTGCGCGGTAAAAACCATCCGGCAGTTCTGCGAAAGCCGGCAGTTTTCCTGCGCGTGCGACGAGGTGATGAACGGCGTCTGGGAGATCACAGTCAGCAGATAGTGTCGGCCAGGATCTTTTCAATATAGGAGGTCAGCTTCAGGAGGGTCCGGTCCCGGTATTCCGAAGCCTTTTTCTTAATAATGTAATAGTCGTTGTGCAGGGCCATTTCCTCCACCCCGATAATTTTGAGCTGTTTGTGATACAGCTCTTTTTTTATGCACATATACGGGAGAAAGGCCATGCCGTAACCGTTCATGGTAGAAAGCTTGATGGACTCGATGGAATCCTGCTTAAACATGATCATCAGCCGATCAGGGTCGATCCCCTCCTCGAACAGACGCTTTTCAAGGTGCTGCTCGGTGCGCTGGTCTGAGGTCAGGGTCAGCAGCGGATGGTGGTAGAGGTCCTCCTTATGAATGGTGTCGGCAATGTTCATCTCACTGCCGGCCACCAGAAAAACATCGTCGGAGAAAACCTTCTGTCCTGTCAGTGAAGGGTCTGACGGCGGCCCGGAAATAAAGCCGATGTCCCCCTGGTCGCAGTTGATCTGCTGCTCGATACGGGCGCTCGCCACCGAGGAGATTTCCAGTGAGTAAGTTGGAAAATTCTTTTTTACATAGTACAGGGTGCAGGGCAGCGCATAGGAGGCGATGATGGGTGTGGATAAAATATGAAGCACGCGGTTGCTCTCCTCGTTTTCCTGAATTTCACGGATCATGCTGTCATAGGTAGAGGTCAGGTGCCTGGCGTACTCGTAGACAACTTTGCCGTTACAGGTCAGTGTGACGCCACGGTTGCTGCGCTCGATGAGCTGAGTATTGAAAAGCTGCTCCATAGTTTTGATCTGCTGGCTGAGAGCTGACTGAGAGATATAAGTCTGCTCAGCTGTTTTGGTGATGCTGCCATTGTCCACTATTTTTATAAACATTCTCAAAGATTCGATATTCATGCCATTGCCTCCTTTGTCATTGATTACAGTATATCACAGAACAGGAATAAGGTGCGGAAATTCTGTCATCAGTTTTTCTTATGCTGAATCGCTTTTCAATGTTATTCAAATTACTGATGAGGTGCTATAATGGAATCATCAAAAGTTGATAGTTTTTTAACAAAGGAGGGGAAAGGATTTGGAAGAAAAGATTCAGCGGTCTACCAGGACCCGCGCGCCGAGGAAGCCGAAAAAAAACCAGATACCCATCGCCATTGTGGTAACGATTTTAGTCGTAATCGCGGGCGTCTATCTTGGACTGGGAAGCGAGAAGCTGCCGGTATATTGGATTATCGGGCTCTGCTTTGGTTTTATCCTTCAGCGGGCGCGCTTCTGCTTTACCGCATCGGTGCGTGACCCGAGCCTTACCGGGAGCACCTCACTGACCCGGGCGGTGCTCATCGCCTTTGCGGTGACGACCATTGGGTTTACAGCCATCAAGTATGGTGCCTACCTAAACGGTCAGGAAATACCGGGCATGAGCTCAGTAGCGCCCATCAGTCTGCCGCTGGCGCTGGGGGCGGTGTTCTTCGGTATCGGCATGGTCATCGCCGGGGGCTGTGCCTCTGGAACGCTGATGCGTGTCGGTGAAGGGTTCACCATGCAGATGCTGGCTTTGGTGTTCTTTGTGGTCGGTTCCTTCTGGGGCGCTCACGACATGGGATTTTGGGACGGTGTCTTTAACACCAACGCGCCCAAGATCTTTTTACCGGATGTGTTTGGATGGTTTGGCGCTTTAGTCGTCCAGGGATTAATTATTCTTCTGCTGTATATTGCCGCAAGGCAGTGGCAGAAAAAGAAGATGGGAACAGCGGATTAATTTGGAATTCAAAAAAAGAAATTATAAGAAAAAGGAGAAATTAAAATGAGTGAATATACGTTAGATTGTTTAGGTGAAGCCTGTCCAGTGCCATTGATGAAAACTGAAAAGGAACTGGCAAAACTGAATGTCGGCGATCTGTTAATCGTCTCTATTGACCACAGCTGTGCCATGAAAAATGTGCCGGAATGGGCGCGCGCTCAGGGCCATAACGTCGAAATCGAGGAAGTGGACGATGGCGAATGGGAAGTTGTGATTGAAAAAACCAAATAACCCAATATGAGGGGGAGGTTGTTATTGTGAAAGAATTTTTTCAAAAGCTCAGTAAAAATGATTTTTATAAAAAATTGATGAAAGAGCCTTTGACCTATGTGGCTGGCGCGGTGCTCCTGTCTGTTTTCCAGATCGCGCACCTGGCGTCCCTCGGCAGTGCCTGGGGCGTTACCAGCGCTTTTGCGGACTGGGGCGCCTGGATATACCAGGGCCTTGGCGGGGATGTGAGCTCCTGGGCTTATTTTGCAGGCGAAAAGGCGCAGCATACCCTGGCCGCAGGCTTTCTGCACGACGGCGGTTCTATCCGAAATATTGGAATCATCGTTGGAGCATTGCTGGCCACGCTCTACGCATCACAGTTTAAAATTAAAAAGATCAAGTCTATCCGTCAGGTAGTGGCCGCCATCTTAGGCGGGCTGCTCATGGGTTATGGCGCCAGAATGGCCCACGGCTGTAATATTGGAGCGCTGTACAGCGGAATCTCTTCCCTGTCCCTTTCCGGCTGGATTTTCGCAGCCTTCCTGATGGTCGGCGCCTTTATCGGCAGTAAACTGCTGGCAAAGTATTTTATGTAAAATCAATTAGGAGTATGGAATGAATAAGAAAACAGAGCAGTATGATGTTGTAATAATCGGCGGCGGCGCTGCTGGCCTGACCGCGGGGATCTACTGCGGGCGTGCCCGCCTGAAAACCCTGCTGATCGAAAAGGCACTGGTGGGGGGGCTTGCCACCTATACCAGTGAAATTGAAAACTATCCCGGCTTTCCAGAAGGCTCAAGCGGTCTGGGGCTCATGGATTTATTCCATGAACAGGCCAAGAAATTCGGCGTGAAATTTAAGCTGACCGATGTGCGCTCCGTAGATTTCTCCGGCGAAACCAAGGTGGTTGAAACTTTCAGAAACCGCTTTGAGGCCAAGGTCGTCATTGTGGCCACCGGCGGAAAGCCGCGTCTGACCGGCGCTGAAAACGAGGATAAATATCTGTACGACAAGGGTATCTCCTTCTGCGCGACCTGTGACGCGGCCGCCAACACCGGAAAGACCGTTATGGTCATCGGCAGCGGCGACGCGGCCATTGAGGAAGGCACCTTCCTGACAAAATTCGCGGACAAGGTCATCGTTTCCGTTATGCATGAGGAAGGCAAAATGGACTGCAACGAGATCGCCAAGGCCCAGGCCCTGGAAAATCCAAAAATGGAATTTATCTGGAATACCGTTGCCGAACGCTTTGAGGGCGACGAGCACCTGGATACTGTCGTGCTGAAAAACATTAAAACCGAGGAGTCCATCCCCGTCAAGGTAGATACCTGTTTCCTCTTTATCGGCTATCTCCCCAATACCGAATGGTTTAAGGATATTCTGGATATGAACCGCGGCGGTTACCTCATTACCAACGAACGGATGGAAACCAACGTGCCAGGTGTTCTTGCCGCAGGCGACGTCCGTGATAAATTCTTAAAACAGGTTGCCACAGCCGTAGGCGACGGCGCCATTGCCGGCTACGGCGCAGAAAAATATATCTCCGAACTGGAAGTCTATGAAAGCCAGGTGCTCAACAATGGCGAACCCTCCGTCGTCTATGTATGGAACGCGGTAGATCCCAACTGCCGTGAGCTCATGACCACCGTTGAAGCCTTCCAGGAAAAACACGCAGGTGACCTCCACGTCACCAATGTGGATATTTACAAATCCGACGGCATTGCCAGACGTTTGGGCATCTCCGAAGTGCCGGCGGTCCTCTATATCAAAAACAACGAAGTCCAGAAAACCCTGACTCAAAATATCTCCATGGAAGGGCTTGAAGGACTGGTAGATTAGACCGTAATCCATTATCAAGATTAAACCAACTCGTTAATACACCCAACTTAGACCACTTAGATAAAGAAGCCCCGCTGAAAAAGGCGGGGCTTTTTTTAATTTATTCTGATATGGTAAGCGCAGCGCTGCTCTGGTTACCAGCAAGATCACTGGAAAAAAGAGTTAGATTTTTGTCAGGAATTTCAAAAACAAAGGTACTGCTGGATTTACGTATAGGGAAATATTGATTTCCATCGGCGTCAAGCCCATAAACACTGTCTGGGTTAACGCCGCTTTGATTGTCCTTTAGCGTAAAGGTGAGTTCCTTATCGCTGGAGGAGTAGCCTGAGAGAACAGGTGGTTCGGTATCCTCAATTGAGCCGGTATTTTCCGGATTGAGACTGGATACGCCCAGAATGAGACCTATAACAGCAGCAAAGACAGCGGGAATCCACCAAATTCCGCGCTTTTTGGAAGAAATATTTTTTGCCGGGGGCTGTGCGGTTGCCTCAGGAAGCGCTGATAAAAAAGGCAGCGTTTCGGGAAGAGCGCCTTCGGAGAGCTTGAACATAGCTGGCAGCAGACCAATTTGAAAGCTGTAAAGCCCACGCTGAGAAAAGTATTGATGAAGTGTTTTCTGCGCGGTATTCAATCGGCGTTTTACGGTGCTGAGGGAGCAGTTCATAATTTCCGCGATTTCTGAGAGCTTATGATTTTGGTAATAGCGCATGGACAGCAGAAAACGTTCATCTGCCGAAAGTGTTTTCATCGCCTCTGCCAATGCCGAATAGCGTTCATCGCGCAATGCTTTTTCCTCTGGGATAAAGACAAGATCCATTTCGGGTTGATTTAAAAAAAGCGTGTCATCCGAACAGTGCTGCTCATTTTGAGGTTCCTTTTTCCGATAATAGGAAATACAGGTATTATAAGTAATCCGATTTAGAAACGCCATAAAGGTTTTAGGGTTTTTAAGGGTTGAGATAGACTGAAGCAGCTTGACATAAATATCCTGAAGGATATCCTCTGCTAAAATATCTGAGTTAAAATATTTTTTGACAATGACGTACTGCCGCCGCCATGTCAGGCGGTAAAGCTCCGAAAATGCCTCGGAATCTCCTGCTATGGCCCGTGACACGATGGGCTCATGGCGTTTATAATCAAAAATTTCCATTATTCTGTCACCTTCAGTTTGAGTAGTTCATATCTAAATGTACTAAATATGCAAAAGAATGTCAATTGAGAATCTCAAATTCAGACTTTTCTTAAACTTTAAAAAATTTTTCAAAAAAGATGACCCCTCTATATGAGTACGGCGTCTTACTATAATAAAATCCCCGAATTCCGAGGCCTGAAATTTAAGATAGCGGGCTTCGTTAAAATATTTTATAATAGTACAAAAGAGAGGTAAGGAAGAAGATGCAAAAGCGAAAAGAGGTCAAACGTTTTATATGCTTTGTCATGGCGTTTGTACTGGCTCTGTGCCTTGTCGGAACATTGGCACCCGGTAAAGTAAAGGCCCAGACAAGACAGCAGGTATGGGAGGACGGTATCCGAAAGATCAGCCGGAAGGATACGTCAGGTATGGGTGACACTGCCACCGGCAGTGCAGTTCCCCGTTGGGACGGCAGTGCCAAAGCGGCAAAGCTGAAGGAAGGCAGCACGACCGTCTATGAAATATGGACACCGGAGGAGCTGCGCTGGGCCTTGAGCGGCAGTAAAAATGTCGAACTGATGTGTGATCTGGACATGGGCGGAGAGATTAAAACAACAAATTTCGACGGTACCGCCAATGACACAGCCGATACCGCCAACGGTGATTATAAATTATGGAGTATTGTGACACTGAAAAACTGCGAGGTGAACGGAAACGGCCACACCATCTACAATCTGTCCGCGAACACAGGCTTTGTCAACCTTGGACTCGGAGCTGTGCTCCGGGATATCACCTTTGACACCTTTAAAATATACGGCAGCGGAGCAGTTGGGGTTGTTGCCAGCACAAGCGGCAGTACCGAAGCCATTCCGTCAGTTATGACAAACGTCGGGCTCGAAAACGGCGTGGTAAGAGGCGGCGACTTTGCGGGGGGCCTTGCGGGGTCAGGGTATAATTCCAACATTACCGGCTGCCATATTAAGAATGTCCAGGTTAAGGGAAATGCTCATTCGGCGACAATCGCCGGCGCCGCTACAGGTGAAATCTCAAATAGCTATGTGGTGGACTCGCTTTTAGTTGTCACTAGTCATGCAGGCGGTGTCGTTGGGTGCACAAACGCAGGTGTAAAGGTTAAAAATGTATTTACAAATGTAAGTATGTATGGAACGTCTGAAATAGGTTCTTTTCAAGGTGAAGGAATAAAATCTGTTTTTGAAAACTGTTACTCTGCGGGATTTGTGGTTGGTACAGGATCACAAGTTGGCGGATTTATTGGCGATGCCAACAGCGCGCAATTTAAAAATTGCTATTCGAGTGCCATGGTTATCAACGAGGCTGGAAGTAATTATGGCGGTTTTGCCGGGTATAGCGATGGGACAGCAGCTGTATTTTCAAATTGTTACGCTGTGGGTGAAGTCGGAGCATTGACAACACCTAATAAATCCTATAGTAATATAGGCGGCTTTATAGGCGCTAACAGCCGCAGCTTTATAAATTGCTACTACGATAAACAGACAAGCGCACGCCGTGAGTTTGGCGGTGGAACCGCAGAAGTTAAGGGTTTAACCACCAAGAACTTGACAGGTGTTGAGCTGTCTGGCTTTGACCCGGAAGTCTGGGATTTTCAGGAAGGGCGTTACCCACAGCTCAAGGTATTCTCCACAGGCTCTGCCTTCACCGATCCGGATGATATTGCTACCGCCAAGGTTTATTCTCAGGCATCCGTGGCGACTGCTTTTCTGAGAGACCAGACCGGGGGTGATCCTAACAGTAAGAACTATGATACTGTGCGGGAAATCACTGACCTGTTCCCCATGACCAATGATGAAAATACCGGCGAGGGAGAAAATGGCCTGGTGCATTTCACCTGGGAGCAGGACCCCGCCCACCCCGACAACATCGTGGGGCCCTTTGGCAGTGACATTCTCACTATTTCCGACAGTGGCTCAAAGGACCATGTTTCCAATATGACGCCGGGTATCGGCTGGGCCAGAATTGAAGCAGACCTTTATGAGAACGGAAAGTGGTACTCGGGAAATCACGCTGTGCGTTTTGTACCTACAGTGATCCTGTCGCTGGATCAGGAGGGCGATTCAAGTCTGGGAGCAGGAAAAGACGCGGTGCTCTACCCGTCTCTGACCGGCGAGGAAACGCTGTACGACCATGTTGACGGCGTGAAGCTGGCCAAGACCGACGCGGCGACCCTGAGCAAAAACCCGGCCACACTCTCCTCCTACCCCTATCCTGAGGGTAACGGCTATAAAGACCAGCCGGTGGTGATCCAGTACGGCGGACAGGAAGTGACTGGGAAAATCAGCGTGGTCATTACAAAAACCCTTCCCGACGGCACCCAGAGCGAGGATCTTCTTACAGGCGGTAATGCCCAATATTATGCCGATTTGTTTAACGGCATTACAGCTTTTACCGAAGTGGATAAGGGCGTTTATACCCTTACCTATTCCTGGCAGGTCAATGACACCGATCCGGATATGATTCTTAAAAACAGTAAAAAGGTTACTGTGCGTGACGGACTCACAGCTGTTTTCAAATGGAATGACAGTATTCACACAGAGGAAAGCGGTGAAAACAGCAGCACCTACGCAGAACTGAAGCCGCCAGAGGATACCCTGAAAGTGGGAGACACTCTTGGCGATAAAATACCGCAGGATCCGTCGCAAAAAGGACATAGCTTTATCGGCTGGTCGACTCGTGCGGACGCTACCGAGGCAGACTATACCAAAGAAAAAAATAACACTGTGGCGTTTAAAAAAGATACAGTCATGGAAAGTGATGTGCTGGTCTATGCTCTGTGGAAGCCCTACCAGTATAATTTTGAGTTTAATATGCCTGAAAATGCCGCATCCGTCACAGTAAGAGGGACCTACGGTAAAACACTGGGCGACAGCATGCCACAGGCTCCAGAACAGGGCGGCTATGTGTTTGCAGGCTGGAGCACAGAAAATCCGGCTGACAACCCCGGCGCCGCGCCGTCACTGAAGGGCGATACAATTATTGACGAGACCCTTGTGGGTGAGACTGGGAACAATGGAACCATCCAAGTATATCCGGTTTACCGTCCCTCTGAAGGCACATTGAGCTTTTATAAAAATGATGGGAGTCTCGATAATGATGGTAAGGGACCGCGGATTGGCGATGCTGTCACCTACCAGTACGGTGGTACCCTGCTTCCTCCGCCGGATGCCGGCGAGCGTCCCGGACATGTTTTTGCGGGCTACAGTACAGTTCAGAAGCCAGTGCTTAAACCGGATGAGGCTTTTGACAGCGAATATCCTGAAAATGGAACCTTCGATCAAAGTGACGAATACTACGCCGTATGGCAGATCAAAACCTTTGCGGTTACGCTGAAGAACAATGACGGAACAGACCGTGAAATTCTTCTGGAAACTATTCCATACGGCAGTCTTTTGAATGATGAACAGATGAAACCGCCTGTGCGGGAGGGGTATACCTTTACTGGATGGTCAAGGGACCCTGAAGGCACAGATAAACTTTTAGAGAATCCAGTGGTCGAAAGCGATCAGACCTATTACGCCTGCTGGTCCAAAAACCCCTATAGCCTGGATGTGTTTTTAAGCCCAGACGCCAAGGAGCCCTCAAAGCCTGACACGGTGATAAAGGACGTTCCCTATGGCACACCGCTGGGAGATCGGTTGCCTGTACCACCTCAGTACTGGACCGATGAAAGCGGACAGAAGTGGGAATTTACAGGCTATGTCGATGCCAATGGTAATCCGGTAGACAGCCAAACAGCTTTTAATCCCGGAGATTTGAAAGAGGATCACGGCGTTATTACAGGCACCTATAATCAGAAGGTCTACACCATTTCCGGAAATAAATATGGACACGGCAGCTTTATCAAAGGACTTGGTATTTATCCAGATGGAGAGAATACAGTAGTCAGCTGGCAGCCGGACAGCGGCTATAAAACGATTCAGGTAATGATTGATGGTGTTGTGCGGGATGATCTGTTAAATAGCGGAAAAGGCGGTGATATTGCCTTTAAGGATATTCATGAGGATCATCAGGTTTATATCGCCTTTGAAAAGGACAGCGGAAACGATCCCGAAAAACCGTGGTACACAATATATACAACAAAAACAGGCGGCGGAGACCAGTCCACACTCACCAAAACAGCGACGGTTGAGGAGGGAAAAAATTATCAGGTTGAATGGAAGGCAGCCGACGGTTACACTGTTACAGGCATCACTGTGGACGGCGTGACACATCCGGTGAGCGATTCGGGCAAAATTGATTTTAATCAGATTGGGAATGACCATGAAGTCATTGTCGTGTTTGAACCGGCTACGCCGGAACTGGACGCCGGATCAACACCAGGTTTCTGGACCATCACCACACGTCAGACAGGCGGCGATGCTTCGGGCGGCGCTACGTCCCTCACCCCCACCGCAGTGGTGGTTAAAAACTCCAGCCCATCGGTAGCATGGTCAGCAGCGCCGGACAGCGGCTACCTTGTAAAGACAGTGGTTATTGACAAGGGAACGCCTGAAGAGCGTGAGCTGACTAACGATGAAATAGCAGCTGACCAGTGGCTGTTCGACAACATTTCAAAGAATCATACCGTGGATGTTGTCTTTGACCACCCGGAAAAACCAGTTGATCCAGATAAAAAACAGTACAAAATTGAAACAGTCCTCACTGGAGGACCAGGTGTGATTACCGGTTCGGCAGTGGTGGAAGAAGGAGATCAGTATAAAGTAGAATGGAAAGGACCTGAGGATGAGCGTTACATTGTTGAGGAAATTAAAGTTAACGGGACGCCACAGGAACTGGACAAGGAAGAGACATTTTTTGAAAATATTCAACAGGATAGCCGGGTAGAAGTTAAGCTCAAACCCAATTTGCGCGTGGTTGAGACCAGCAGAGTAGGACAGGGCAGCATCGATCCGTCAAAGACTGTTTTTTATAAAGACAGCTACATGGTCAAGGCCGCACCTGCCCAGGGCTGGTATCTGCGGAGAGTAGAACTTGACGGCGAAGTCGCAGGAGAATTTACGGATCCGACGATACCCCAAACAATGATGCTGATGAGCGCTCTGGCCGATACAGCGGAACAGCAGGTTACCATTGACGAAAATCAAAACATTGTCATACCCCTCGAGGGCATTGTTGAAGACCATGAAGTTAAGGTGACATTTGTAAAAGAAGGTGAAACTGAGATACCGGAGGATAATTTATTTAACCTGTCAACACGTATTGAAGGAGGGACAGGAATAATTACGCCGGGTAGCGCTGTGTCCAGGGGTGAGACTGTCCAGATTAACTGGAGCCCGGACGCTGAATTTGAAGTTGACCATATTGACATCCGGGTAAACGGTGTTCTAAGAAATGATCTCGCAGCTACAGTGCAAAACAACAGCGTGATTCTCAACGATATCTGCGACACTTACGATATCACGGTGGTATTAAAGCATGGCGATCTAGAGGCGGATGACCCATCCGGCGGCGGGTTACCTTTATACTATAATATTCAGACAGACATCACTGGCGCCGCTGGGGCGGATATCACCCCGTCTCAGTATCATCGGCCGGCCGGATCCTCAGTGCCGGTGCAGTGGAGCTATGACGCTCTGCTCTACGAGGTGAAAGCGGTCAACGTCGACGGCGTCAGCCATCCAGAGCTGGCTGCCAGCTTTGAATACGCGTTTGACGATATTCAGTCAGATCACCGCATCGAAATTGTTTTGGGAGTTATTGAGCAAAAGGAGCCTGAAAAGGGCCAGTTTACGGTCAGCACAGCCGCCAGAGGCGGCGGCAGTATTGACCCTGCTGTGACAGTACAGGAAGGCAGCGACGCTGTGGTGCACTGGAAAGCATTTGAGGGTTACGAAGTATCAACCGTTATTATCGACGGAATTGTGCGGGGTGATCTGCAAAAGCCGGGTTCAGAAGGAAGTGTGGTTTTTGAAAAAATAGACCGAAATCATACGGTGACCGTAGTATTCCAAAAGGACAGCGGGAGCATTACCCCTGAAAATTATGTGGTCGAAACCTTCAGGCAAGGAAACGGCAGCATCACTCCCACCACGGCCATCAAAGCGGGTTCAGACCATGAGGTTGTTTTTGCCCCAGATCCCGGCTATAAGGTAACGCGTGTGGAAATCGACGGTGTGAGCCGTCCAGAGTTTATTAAAGAGGGAAAAATTGTTTTCAAACAGCTTTCAGGAAACCACCAGGTACAGGTGATTTTTGAAAAAGACGGTGAACCGGTAATCCCTGTGGAAACCTGTACAGTCCGCGTGACTGTTACCGGAGGTTCTGGAAAAGTGAGCGCGTCAGCGACTGTTTTAAAGGGCGAAAGCTACACAGTTAACTGGCAGCCCGAGGAAGGCTGGCGTGTTGGCAAAATTTTGATCAATGGGACAACTCGCCCTGACCTGTTAAATAAGACAAGCCTTGAGCTGAAAAAAGTTACAGAAGATCAGGAAATAGAAATATTTTTTGAACCCATTGAGAGCAGTGTTCCCCCAGAAACTGACGGCGGGCCTGAGGATGGGAATAAACTGGAAGAAGGAGATAACGGCAGTTCTATGAAGCCTATGTATCCTGACGAAGGTATGACAGAAAAAGAAGAAACACCTTCTGCGGAAAGTATTTCAAGTAAAAAAATTGTTCTGAGCGGTTTTGCACCAAATACAGGACTGCGTGAAAGCGGAGCGGGAAGGACGGCCCTGCTCGCAAAGCTTCTGAACGGGCAGTGGCCACTCAAAAGTGACAGAATGGCACTGGCAGATTTGATTTTGACAGCCCTGTCGGCCGCGCTGGCGGCGGAAGCGCTTGTGTTCAGAAGAAAGAAAAAAGCAAGGATGGTTGTAATGATGGCCGCAATCACATCTTTACTGCTGTTTTTACTGACACAGCCCTTGATTTTACGCTTTGTGATATTTGACAGCTGGAGTATTTTGTTTCTCGCCTTGATAGTCTGTCAATTGGCGGCTCGGCGGCTTTCTAAAGAAAACGAGGACGCTCCGGAAGAAGAAATTGAATAGATTTTTATGAAAAAACAACGCCCGTTTTGGCACTGTGCACTTACCACAGGCTGGAACGGGCGTTTTATTTTATTCGATTATTACAATTGATCGTCCGAGATTTCCAGCATAGTCTGAAACATAAACCTCCAGCTGGCCGGGACGCTCCGGAAGCGAAAAGGTAATACCGTTTTGCTCGGGGGATGTGCTTTCGGGATAGATAACTTCACCTTGGCTGGTGACAGCGTAGATGGACGCAAAATTAACACCAGAGCCTTCGTCATAAAGGATAACCGAAAGAGTTGTCGGGGTTGCTTGATAGGAGAGCAGCTCAGGAATGGTTGTGTCTACTACCGTTATGGGTTCAGCAGCAGAAAATACCAGATCGCTCAGGGCAGCGGGCAGAACAAGTAATATGGATACAAACGCAAAAACCGGTGGGAGAAGCCATTTTAGATGCTGTTGTCTTTTTATACGCTCGGCGGTGTTTAAAAAACTTTGGAAGGTGTTTGGATTTTGCGAAGCTGCAAAGCCCTCTGGTTGAGTCATTATTTTATTTAAAAGGGCAGAAGCCCCGGAGCTTTCAAAAGCAAAGCCGGCAGCTGAGGTTTTGAGCGCGGGCATAAGAAAAAAAGCCGGACTGCGCTCCTTCCCCAGCTTTTCGACAAATAACTGACGGATTTTTTTTAGCTGCCGTTTAACGGTACTCAGTGAGCAGTCCAGAGAAAGGGCGATGTCCTTAAGCTTCATATCCTCGCGGTAGCGAAGAATGAAGATGGCTCTGTCACGGTCTGAAAGAAGCGACAAAAAGCTTAAGAGTTCCAGGCTGGTTTCCTGATGCATAAGCTTTTCAGCCGGTTCGGGATAATACGAGTGTGTGCTGCTGAGAGAATCCAGATAGCTGTCCTCTGACGGTTTTTCCACAATATAGTATTGCTTTCGTTTGTAAGAGATACAGGTATTGTAGGTCATTCGGTTGAGATAGGAGATAAGCATTCCCGGCTTTCTGATGGTATCAATGTTGCTTAAGAGCTTTATGTACACATCTTGAATGACGTCTTCTGCCAGATAGGGATCTTCCATAATCTGTGAAGCCAGAAAATACTGTGAATCATAGGTTAATCGGTAGAGCCTTTCAAAGTCTGCTTTATTGCCCTCCTGAACGCTTACAACCAGCGCGCCAAGCTGCTCGTAATCTAAATTTTTCATTAAAAACCTTCCTTTTTACCTTATCTAACTAAACTGTAAGCTAATCTGCCTGGCTTGTCAAGTTTAAAAACATTAAGACCAGCCATAAGAAAATTTTTTTCTTAAGAATTCAGAAAAAATGAACCTTTTTGAAAAGTCTGTGCGTCTTATTAACGGTTTAAAAGAATCAGCGCCTGTGCTCGTCGAAAAAATCCAGCGCAGGGCTTTAACATTGATTTAATATGATGGAGGAGTAAGGATGAGAGGTAAAAAGAAATTTATCAAACAGATCATGGTCATGGCGCTGACGATGATCATGGCCGTTGTGAGCCTGCCCGCCGGGCTGGGCTCTGCTCTGGAGCCGGGAAACGTCCAGGCAGCAGATGACTGGGCCAGCGATGTGGCGGAGTTTAAGGGCTACGGCAATGAGGGATGGACAGAGACGCAAGACGCTGTCCCTAAATGGAGCGGCAGCAATGCTGTTTCCACTAAAAATGATGGAGACCCCGAAAAGGATGCTGCGGTCATACCACATCAAGTTTTACAAGAGACCGTCCAATATAAAGCAATCAATGTAGCGGGAGACGGGACCCTTATGCTGCCGGCAGAAGAAACGGAAGAGGTAGCGTACTATGAAATCTATTTTCCAGAACAACTGCGCTGGGCTATTACAAATCAGAAAAGCTTCAGGCTGATGAGCGATCTGGATATGGGCGGACGGGACAGGACATGGTCGACAGCTGATTTAAGCAGTAAAGTTTTTATGGACGGCAACGGACACACCATTTATAATTTAAATACCACTGGGGGTGGCTTGATTGGCTCTTGGAGCCAGCCGATTATCGCGAAAAATATTAAGGTGGTGTCTGCCCAGATGCAGAGTGGATTATTTACAGGGACAAACATCAGTACTTATATTTCTATGGAAGAGGTCAGTCTGGAGCACGCCTTAATTCAATCCAATGGGTTTGGAGGCGGATTAATTGGAGGTTCTTATTACCGTCCGTCTGGAAGTTATGGCCGTGTTTACGCTTCAAATTGCCACGCGAAGAACGTTTATGTGAATGGAACAGGTTGTTCTGGGAATATTTTTGGACCCATCAGCGGCTTTGTTGAAAACTGCTATGCCGTTGACGGTACTGTCCGTACGCAGCATCATTCTGGTGCTTTCACATCCTGTGCTGGAAATTACATTATTAAAGATTGCTTTACCAATGTGCGGGCATACGCAAATACGACAACCGGTGCTTTTGTAGGGCATCCAGAGGACAGTTACTACGCACCGCCTTATAGAGGCAGGAGTCATACATCTCAATTCATCAATTGCTTTTCATCAGGACGCATCGAAGGCGGTTCGGTTTTAGGAGGTTTTGTTGCGGGGACAGGATCATCTGTAAATAGTGAGACTCATAGCTATATTTTTGAAAACTGCTACAGCACCGCCATGGTCGGTATGCAAAATGCCGCCAGTGCACAAGGCGGATTTATTGGCCAGATTGAAGAACCTACGACAAACGCATCTTTTATCAATTGTTTTTCTGCAGGGGAAGTCGGCACACTCACCACAACGACGGAAGGTGAGAACAGTACCATCGGTGGATTCATTGGACAGAAGTTAAATTCCCAGGCACAAAGCCCGTTTGACAGATGTTACTATGACAAACAGACCTCGGCCATGCGTGAGCGCGCTGTGGGAACGGTAAATACTAATTTTGCCGGTATTATTGGTCTCACAACAAAAAACATGGCGAACACTGCCTCGCAGATTAATGGTGATGTCTGGGTCTCTTTCGAGGGCCTGTACCCTCAGCTCAAAGCTTTCACCGAAGCAGACGGCTTCACCAGCGAGGAGGATAAGCTCACCGCCAAGGCCTACTCAGCGGCCTCGGTCACCACGGCCTTTATGCGGGATAACACCACGGCAGAAAACCTGACAGACTACGATACCGTCCGGGAGATCACCGAGCTCTTCCCCCTCAGTAATGACGCCATGGCAAAGGGCAGCAGCTTTAAGATCAACTGGACAGCCCGGGATATCGAGAGTGGTATTGTTAAAGATACGCAGGTTCTGACCATCGGGCGAACCAACGCCCTGAACACTCCGAATAACGATCAGGTGACCAATATGGCGCCGGGCATTGGGTGGGCAGATGTGCAGGTGCCCTACACACAGGGCGCAGATACCGTGATCGGCCGCCGGTCGCTGCGGATTGTCCCCACCTCGGTGCTCTCCCTGAGCGGCGGCCAGGGCAGCCTGGACGCAGGCAAGGATACCTACCTGTATCCGAATATCGCAGGGAAAAACACCTACGACCACCGGCCAGGCGTCAGCCTTGTCTACGCCACGGCAGCACAGCTGGCGACTGGAAATACAATAACTCCAATCAATTATCCATTGAATGATACGACCTACAATCCAAATGTCACTGTTTCTGCAAAGAACGGCAGTGTCAAGGTGGAAATCTTTAAAGAAAATCCTGACGGCACTCTGTCAGCGGATCTGCTGCGCAGCGGCACAACGGAACAGCAGCAGCACTACAAAGATTTATTCGCAGGCGGAACCTTTACCTCGGAGGATAAAGGAACCTACACCATTAAATACACCTGGACCATTGAAAATGGGCAGACTGCCGAATTAACTAACAGCAAACGTGTCATCGTGCGTGATCCGATGACTATTCAGTTTAAATGGAACGACGGCGTCCACGATGACACAGTGGAGAGCTACGCCGTCCTGCCGGAGGGAAGCTCAACCGTCCAGCTGCTGGTTGGTGAGACATTGAAGGATAAAAATGTGGACATGCCCGCAGACCCGGACCGCACAGGCTATACCTTTGTGGGCTGGTCAGTGGATAAGACTGCCAGCGCCGCGGATTTTACCGATGAAACGGCTCTTCCCAATGTTGAAACCCTGAAGGTTTACGCCCTGTGGCAGCCCAAAAATTATGATGTGAAATTTAATTTTATGGAAAACGGCAAAGAAATCATCCTGTCGGACGGTGTGGTGCCGGCAGAAAAAAACGTGGCGGATATTCCCTACGACACTGCCATAGTCCAAAAAGGCGCAGAGGCTTTCCCGGCTGATCTGGCGCTGGGAGCGACCTGCACCGTTGACGGTACTGCCAAAAGATTTATGGGCTGGAGCACGCTCAATCCCTATAAAGATGGTAAGCAGTTTATCTTTGCGGGGAATTTTACAGAAGATACAGCCATTACTCAGGGCGATAAAACAGCAAAGGACAATCCGTTAAAGAATTTTGATTTTGACAACAGCAGCACTATTGATGTCTACCCGGTTTTTGTTTACAGTACGGGAAGTTGTAAATTTTACGACAATAAAAATACTGCTCTGGACAAACCTGGCAATGGTGGCGCTTTAATCTCAGGCGCCGGCGGAACGGTAAATTTCGGCGCCGCCCTCACCCGACCTGATGATCCCTCGTGGGAAAACAGCCGTGTCTTTTTAGGATGGTCGGAGGAACCAGTTAAGCTGTTCACCCCACAGGGGCCAGCTGAAGACGAATTTACCGACGTTTTTCCAGAGGGCGCCACCTATGACGGACAGGAGCCTGTTTTAAAATATTATGCAGTCTGGCGTGATAATACCTACACGGTCAATGCTTATGTAAAGGGCAGTGACACTCCCGAAGATACCCTCAGTCAGACGGGTATCTACGGAGAAAGGATTGCTCTGCCGGATATGAGGGACTATCAATATTACACAGACAGTTCAGGCCAGAAATATCATTTTACCGGATGGGTCAACCGGGAGCATACCACAGAGGCAGTCACAGAGGAGACTGTCTATCATGTTGGCGACGCGTCGGTGGGCAGTGACAATGTCCTTGACCTTCAGGCTCAGTATGAGAAGGTCTATGATGTCACCTTCCACAAAGAGAGCGGCGAAAATTCAGAAACCTTTATGGCTGTCGAAAATATTCCCTCAGGCCAGGCCATCGGCGGTCAGTTTCCAACAGGCAGCCCGGCGCCGCCTGAAGGAAAAGTATTTATCGGATGGGCATTAACGCCAGATGCTGAAACAGCAGATGCCAATGTGAATGCAGACTACGCAGTCACGGCAAATACGCATGTCTACCCTGTGTTCCGGGAGGCGGCGGGAACCTTGGTCTTTAAGATGAATGACAGTACAGACCATCACTTTGTGGAGGCAGCTGTTATCCTTTACGGCGGTTTGTACACCCGGCCACAGGCTGAGCCAGCGCGCGAAGGCTTTGAATTCATGGGTTGGTCGAGGAAGGCAGAGGAACCTCTGGATTTTGAACAGACCTTTGATGATGAACTGCCAGCCGGCTCAGAAAAACCCTATGAAGGCTTTGAAAAAGAAATAACCTATTATGCGGTCTGGCGTTACGTGCCGTTAACGGTGCGCTTTTATCCAAATATCAATAACCCAGAGACACCGTATCAGGAAGTTAACGCCATAAAATACGAGCAGACTCTGAGCGAGGTTGGTCGATATCCACAGGAACCTGTCCGGAGCGGTTACCGCTTTATGGGCTGGTCGTTGGATAAGGCTGTCAATAATTTTGACCAGAATACGCGGATTACTGAAAAGGAAATGGAAGTCTACGCACTGTGGAGCGCCAATGCCTATATGGCAGTTTTTGACGCTAACGGCGGCAGTTTTGGGGCGGGACAGAGCGTTCAGAATATTGAACAGACAACAGACCAGCCTTATAAAACGCCAGAGGCCAGCCCGGTACGGGACGGCTATATTTTTGCCGGATGGTATGCGGACAGAGAAAACCAGGGCGGCGAGCCCTATGACTTTAGCCAAAACTTTACAGCAGCCAGAGACCAGAGCTTTTATGCTAAATGGAGCAGTGATATCAACACGCCTTATACAGTAGAGCATTACAGGCAAAATGTAGACAGAGACAGTTATACTCTGGCAGAGACAGACACTCTGGCGGGGACCACCGGAACAGAGGTAACCGCCATCTCAAAGGCTTATACAGGATTTATATGTAAAGGGGACAAGGACGGAAAACAACCGGTCAAGGGAGTGATCACCGGCGACAGCACCCACCTGGTGCTGAGACTTTACTACGACCGTGTCAACGCAACGATTCGTTTTGACATGAATGGCCACGGAGAGCAGCTTGCCCCGATTACCCTGCCCTACGGCTCCAGCCTTACCCCACCCCAAAATCCAGTGGCTTCAGGTTATGCCTTTAAGGGCTGGAAGACTGTGAGAGCAGATGGAAGTCTGGAAGACGGTTTTTATGCCTTTCCTGAGACCATGCCAGCGTCCGATGTCAGTCTGAAAGCTGTCTGGAGCAGACTCTTTGAGATAACTGCTTCTAAATATGGCCGGGGAAGTATTACCGGCGGTACTGGAAACTTTGAGGAGGGGGCTGCCACGACAGTGGCCTGGAAGCCGGATGACGGATATGTAGCAAGCAGGGTCATGGTCGACGGACAGATCCGCGATGATCTGCTGAATGGCGGAGCAGCCGGGAGTGTGGCATTTGAGAATATTACGGCAGATCATCATGTTTATGTGACCTTTGAAAAAACCGAAGGCAGCCCAGTGCCCGGAGAGAACAGTTTTTATACAGTTTATACCAAAAAGACCGGCGGCAGCGACGACTGCTTCCTGAGTCCTACCAAGACGCTTCCGGGAGACAAAAAAGGCAGCTATGTGGTTGAATGGAAAGCTGCGGAAAAATACTATGTGGCACAGGTGATCGTGGATGGCGTAAGCTATCCGGCCAGTGATGAGGGATTCATTCCCTTTACCGGCATACAGAGTGACCACTTTGTAGAAGTGATTTATGAAAAGAGCACCTCTATTGGCGGCAGCACAACCCCAGGTTTTTATACCATCACCACCAACCATATCGGAGGCGACCCTTCAGAAAATGGGAAAACCTTCCTGACACCGAGCAGTGTGGTTAAGCCGGGCAGCGACCATACCGTCAGCTGGTCAGCACTGGCGCCTTACAGCGTCGAGCGTATTATTATTGACCAGGGGACAGATCATGAAAGAATACTGACACCAGGGGAAATCGCGGCGGGCTCCTTTGACTTTAACCAGACAGACGCTGACCATGTTGTGGATGTTGTCTTTAAAAAGGCAGAATCCGGCAGCCAACCTGATCCCATAGAAAAGGTTCAGATCATTACCAGTCTGGTTGGTGGACCGGGTGAGATCACCAGCTCTGCCGTGGTTGAAAAGGGCAGCGACTATAAAGTTGAATGGAAGCTTCCGGATGAAATCGCAAAGCCGGACGGCGAATATTACAATTATTATGTGGTGGACAAGGTGCTCGTCAATGATGAGGAGCACAGCAAGGATATGAGCGTTGAAGAATTTAACGCGATCGAGGAGGATCAGGTAGTCAAGGTTATCCTGAAGCCAAATCTGTACAATATTCAGACAGCGGTCGCTGGAAAAGGAACCATCTCCCCCTCGGCCACCTTGTTCTACGGACAGGATTATGAGGTTAACGCTCAGCCGGACGAGGGCTGGTATTTATGGAAAGTCAAGGTTGACGGCGAGACCATCCACGAGTATAAAGACCCGGATGCGCAGCAGACAGCCAGTATCAAAAATCCTTTCGCGGAACAGATTGTGTATGCGGCAGAAAAAAACGAAATTGATACAAACATTGTCGGCGACCAGGTCGTCGTACCGGTCAGCGGTATTACCACAGACCACGAGGTAAAGGTAATTTATGCTAAGAACGGTGAAGTGCCACCCTCTGAGGAACAGATGTACACTGTCACAGGCCATATTGAAGGCGGCCCGGGGACAGTGAACGGTACAGGGATGTTTGAAGGTGGAGAAGGAACAACCGTTCAATGGACAGGGATTCCGGACACCTATGAGGTCAAAAAAGTGACCGTGACCGTCAACGGCGTAGAACGGCTGGACCTCGCGTCTTCTGTGTCTGAGGGCAGTCTGAGCCTGGAGGATATTCATGACCATTATGACATCATTGTGACCATTGGCATGAAAGGAAACAATAGCTCTGGCAGCAGTGACCCCGAAACGCCAGAAGCACCAGAGACGCGTTACGCCATTGAGACAGCCGTGAAAAACGGCGAGGGAGAGATTACCCCATCCATCGTGGGCATAGCCCCGGGGGGCCAGAAGCACATTGAATGGAAGATTGACAGCAGCCGCTATGAGGTACAGGAGGTGAGGATTGACGGAAACCTTGTTGACAGCTTGAAGGAGGCCACAGCCTATGATTTTACAGACATTCAGGCCGATCACCGGATTGAGGTTATCCTGAGGGAAAAAAGTCAGGATCCTAGTGATATACCCGGCGAAAATAGCCAGTATACCATCTCTACCCTCCGCAATGCCGGAGGCGCCATAAGCCCTACCGTAACCGTTGATAAAGGAGCAGATCATCGGGTTACCTGGAAAGCGGACGAAGGCTACAGAGTGGCCAGGGTGATTGTGGACGGCGTTGAGCGGCCGGATCTTGTGGATAAGGACAGCGCAGGCTTTAAGGACATTCAGATGAGCCATCAGGTTGAGGTGACTTTTGAAAAAGACGGCGGAAGCGGCGGACAAAAGCATGAACACACCATCGACACCACTATTGGCGGAGGCAGCGGCAGCATCGACAGCACCGCAGCTGTGCCGGACGGCCAAAGCCATACGGTTCACTGGCAGCCAGGCGAAGGCCAGGAGGTCGGCACTGTTATTGTGGATGGCGTCGTCCGCGATGACCTCAGAGATAAAGACCGTATTACCTTTGACAACGTCACAGAGGATCACCAGATTACGGTAATCTATACCCCAGCCGGAAGCGGTGGGGAAACTCAGAAAGATTTTTATGAGATCGGCACCTCAATTGAGGGACAGGGCTACATCACGCCTACGGCCAGCCTGGAAAAAGGCAGCAGCTACACAGTTGCCTGGAAGCCTGAAAAAGGCTGGAAAGCAGTCCGGGTAGAGATTGACGGCGTGGTTCAGCCACAGCTTACCCAAAAAGATGAAATCACTTTTGACAGCATCGGAAAAGACCATACCGTCAATGTTATCTTTGAAAAAGAAGACGGCATCGTGCCCTCCCCAGGCGAGCAGGTTCAGATAACAACAGGGATCACGGGCGGACTTGGAACCATCAGCGGCGGCATGACAATAGAAAAAGGAGAGAACGCCTCTGTCCGTTGGACACCGGCAGAGGGATACGTGGTTGAGATGGTCTGGATAAACGGCGAAGAACGCCCAGACCTCATTGGGAAAAATGGAATTGACCTTAAGCACGTGGAAAACAGCCAGGATATCCGGGTTTCCTATAAAAAAACCGATTCCCCATCTGGCGAAGGAGCTGTTACGCCGGGTTATCCCGATGGAGACGGACAGGGAGGTCATGACAGCGGACAGTATAGCGGCGGAGCTGTAAATAGTGAACCGGCTTCAATGTTTGAAAAAACAACACAGGTGACCATGAGCAGCATTGCGCCAGTTACCGGAATCAGAGACCGTGTGGCGCAGGAAAACGGCCAGAAGCCCCTGCTTCAGAAACTGTTTGGGTTAAAAGACAGCGCCAGCACATTATCGCTCCTTGACCTGTTTGCGACCTCTGGTGTGATTGTGCTGACTCTGGCGGCCTTCCTGTTTAAAAAACGGGCATGGGGCTTTGGCGTCATTGCCTCGCTTACTGCGGTTATCTTGTTCTTTGCCACACAACCGCTGATTTTGAAATTTACCTTTTTTGATAAGTGGTCTCCCCTCTTCCTGATACTGCTTCTGATGGGAGCACTGATGTTAATTTTGCTGGGAGATCAAAAAGAAAAGGAAGATACCCCTCAATAAAAAATACCCCTTTGGATGGCTGCCAGCAGACAGCGTCTAAAGGGGCGTTTTTGTTATGCTTTTGCAATGGTGGTTATGGCTGCTCAGGGGCCGGGTCGGGTTCAATAACCATGCTCCCGCTATTCCCTGCTTTATCGCAAATATTGACCATTAAAGGCGCATTTGAGATTTCAAAGGTCACCTGGTTTTCAGCCTCGTTGATGTTAACAGGAGGGATAGGTCCGGCATCCGAAGTGGCAGTTATGGCAGCGTAATCGACACCGGAGGAGTCGTCCTTTAAAGTCAGCACAATGGTCCCGTCGATGCACTCATAGGAAACCAGTTCTGGTATTTGTGTGTCTGTGGAGGCATTTGCCGCTTCCAGATTTTCTTCAGCAAGGGTATAGGGTTCCGGTTCAAGGGATTCTGTTGTATCATCTGCCGTTACAATGCTGTGATGAATGGCCGATGGCGCAATCAGCACCGCTCCGGTCACCACTACCGTACAGGTTGCAGTGATAAGGGTCGAGGAATTTAAGGACGAGAAAAAGACAGAAAACTTGGAGTTGGCGGATATGGAGGATACCGCTTGTGCGGAGATGCCAGCAGCGCTTCCCTGCCCTGCCAGCTCAGAGCCGTGTTCCATCAGCGCGTAAAGGATACTGTCTGCCCTCGCTGTGTCCATGGCAAAATCGGTAAATCCCTTCTGGACAAAGGAAGCCAGCGTTCCAGTGAGCAGAAAACCAGGCATCCATCTGGGATGAAGTATATTTTTCATGTGCTCTCTGGCAGTTTGGATTTTGCGCTTAACCGTACTTTTCGACAACCCAGTAGCAAGAACGATTTCGTTTATTTTCAGCTCGTCAACAAAACGCATGATAAAAATAGTCCGCTCATCCAGCGGAAGCGTCTGGAGCGCAGCGTTCAGCTCATCGCTGGCGGCTGTGAGAACAGCATGGGATTCTGGAGAAACATCCGGCCGTTCATCCTCGATAAAACACAGAAGCTCCTCGTCCGCCCGGCACTCATTCGTGTTGATCGGTGAGGAGATTTTATCGATACAGAGATTATAGGTAATCTGTTTCAGATAAGCGTAGGGATAGCGGATATTGGCGATTTTCTCGGGGTTTTTATAAAGGCGCAGAAAGGTCTCCTGGACAACGTCCTCTGCCATGCAGGCATCGCCGAGAAATTGACAGGCCTGAAGAAACTGA
Source organism: Eubacterium maltosivorans (assembly GCF_002441855.2). Taxonomy (NCBI): domain Bacteria; kingdom Bacillati; phylum Bacillota; class Clostridia; order Eubacteriales; family Eubacteriaceae; genus Eubacterium; species Eubacterium maltosivorans. Next base: position 2,835,220 of record NZ_CP029487.1, read on the forward strand.
AAGTTGTAGGCAAGCCGGTATACCTCCTCAAAGGCTGAACAGTCCCCTTTTCCATATGCCACGAGTAAGGATTCAATTTTTTTCTTAAGTTTTGGGCTCATTTTATTCATGATTATAGGATAGGCCAATCCCAGCATTCTGTCAAGAACAGAAAATTTTTTAGACACAGGCATAAAAAATGAACCCTTTTTCCAAAAAAGATGGTCTAAAAAATCAGGGAACGCTTTATCAGGGATTCTTGGAATCCGGTAAAAAAAAGTTTAAAATGACAGAAAAGAGCAAAACAGATATAAATAAGGAATATGAAGCTTCCCCTGAACAATAAAAAAGGTAAGAAGTGAGGAGAGTAAAATGAGTGGCGCGAAAAAGGGAATAAGGTGTTTGGGATGCATGATGATGATTATCATCTTTCTGCTAGGCATGATGGCTGTGGCGATGCCGGAAACGGCGGAAGCGAAAAATGAAGATATAAGGGATGCCTATGAGGCAGAAATTAAGTTTAAAACCTTTTCTGCAGAAGACGGGATACCCGTGTGGGATGGTATAAATAGTGTCACAACAAAGCCGGCAGGTGCGGATATTACTGGAAATATATGTACGGTAACAACACCGGAGGCGTTGCGTTGGGCTATGACGCAGTACAGCACAAACAGCATTGCGAAAATTGTCATTGCAGCAGATATGGATATGGGCGGGCGTGAAGATGCTGTGCCGCCAAAATGGGAACCGGTAACGCTGACAGGAGCCATCAGCATTGAAGGCCAGCGGGATGGAAACTGCAGCTATTATGGTGGCAGGGAATACCCGACCCTATACAATTTAAATGTTGAGACTGCCAGTGGACATACGGGTTTTATTGCGTCAACGGGAAAGGATACTTCTCTAAAAAATTTATATTTCGACAGTGCGAAAATATGTACAACCGCCACTGGAGTACAGGGTGTTGCAGTTATTGGGTATGCAGATGATAGAGTTGCTATTGAAAGTATCGGTATTGAAAACTCTTTAGTAAAGACCGGGTTTTATGGAGCGAGTGGTTTAATCGGTAACTCAGCCCAAATTGCTAATGGTATAACAGTAACAAATTGTTATGCTAAAAGGGTTTATATAACAGGAAGCCAATGCTGTGGTGGCTTATTTGGACCTATTTCTGGTGGGATTATCACCAATTGTTATGCTATTGACGGTGCTGTTATTAATACCGGAGGCGGTCACTCTGGTGGTTTTGTCTCATGCAGCGGCGGATATACGATGAATAATTGTTTTACGAATAATGTGGTTTATAGCACACAATATACTGGTGGATTTGTGGGATGTCCAGAATTACGAAAAACTATTTTTAATAATTGCTGGGCCGCAGGCAGTGTAGAGGGAACAAGCAGCATCGGAGGTTTTACAGGACACACAAATACGACAGTTGAGTTTAATAATTGCTACTCTACAACAATGGTGGGCATGTTAAACAGCGGGACCAGCATGGGTGGTTTCGTTGGGTATGCCGCATCAAGTCCGAGTTTTAAAAATTGCTACGCGGCAGGTGAAGTCGGCGGCTTAACCACAGTGCCGGGAACCGCGGCGGCGTCTGTCGGCGGTTTTGTAGGCTCAAGCGCAAGCACAGCCACTTATTCAAACTGCTATTACGATAAACAGACCACTGCCATGGGTGAGTACGCCAAGGGCGGTACCACCGATAAGCAGGATGGAATCACAGGCCTCACCACCGAGGAGCTCCAGAAGCAGCCGATGGATGCCTACACCATTGAAAGCGGCTTATATCCGCAGTTAAATACGCTCGCAAACCCGGCAGATACAGCCTTTTCCTCTGATTACGAACGGCTGACTGCCAGGGCTTATTCAGCGGCTTCGGCATCCAGCGCAATCTTTAACGTTGAGAAGGATAAAAATACTGGGGCCATCAAGGGCTACGACACGGTTCGGAATATTTTAAAGCCGCCGACCTTCAGCAATAACACGGTGGTTGACACCGGCAAATACAATGTCAAATGGACAGCCGGCAGCGACGCCAGCCCACTCCAGATTGAACAGACAAAAAAGGACGACAAAGGCGAACCGGTACTGGGCGCAGATGGAAACCCGGAAAAGGAGATGATCAATCCGCCGGTACTGACCATTGGACGCACCGTTAAAGAAGACGGGACATTGGTTCAGGATGACCATATCACCAGGATGTACCCAGGTGTCGGCTGGGCAAATGTGGAGGTCGCTATGACAGAAGGTGAGAATACCGTTGTCGGTAAACGGGCCATGCGTATTATTCCTACCACTACAATGTCTCTTGGCGAGAGTGACCATCCTCTGGCGCCGGGCTCTAAGGATTCTCGGATATATGTGGGACTGCAGAAAAATGACGGCGGGCTTGTCGCAGATGTTGACCAGAAATATAACCACCGGAACACCATTGCCTTTGTCAAGACCAGCGCAGAGGAATTGGATAATATTATGAAAAATTCAGGCGGTTCCAGTCTGTCAGCCATCCGATATAATCCGGATATTATAGATACCGGTTATACAAACATCGCTGTAGACAGCACAAATAATGACCGTGGAAAAATAACCACTACGGTATATAAGGTGACAAAGGATAAGGACAACCCCGGCAAGGAAATTGAGACACTGATTTCAGATTTGTCTCAGAATAACCTGGACGCTAAATTTCGTGGAGAGAAAGATTTTACAAATGGCAGCGAGGATGTATCAGGAACGGCAACCTCTGACGACCGGGGAACCTATCGAATCAAGTATAGATGGGAAATACCTGTAGCGGGGGGTTCAGGTGCGGTCACGACCTATGAGGACAGTAAAACCCTCACCGTCACAGACCCCCTCACCATCACCTACTACAACAATGTAAAAGCAGAAGACCCGGATGTGGCCGAATACGCAAATCCCGAAGGGTTTGATGAGGCTGACCGGAATACGGCTGAGGATAAAGCAGTATTTGACATCTACGGCGACAGCACTGGCGAACGGACACTCAAGGCTGGCGACAGAACAACAGCGCTGCAGAAAAAAGTAACTGGCAATGACGGTGCGGAAACCACCATTGACGCCCCATCCCGTATAGGATACACGTTCGCAGGCTGGTCAAAAAACAGCCAGGTGGTGCCAGACAGCACAAAGGATGAGGAAATGACAGATGGCGATATCCGTCTGGCTGATTTCAAACAGGAGCTGCAGGCATTTACAGCCGCCAATCCTGACAGCCCGGACTATACCGAGCCGGCCAATGCCTTTATTCCTGGTAAATCCATTGTGTCTGCGGATACAAAGGCATATGCGGTCTGGGAAAACAACGCCTATGATGTCCATTTCGATTTTGATCCGTCTGCCGCTGAACCGGCAAAACCCGGCGACGGCAGAACTGTTAAGGACATCGCCTATAACGGCTCGGTCCAGGAAAATGATTTTCCCTCTTTTAACGGCGCGCCGATAGCCGAAAATTTTGTGGATACCACAGCAGTCGATGATGAAGGCAAGCCAAAATCCCGCCTTTTTACAGGCTGGAGCGTGGAGGACCCGTCGAAGGCTGTGGCACCGGCGGCAGAGACAGAGGAGGAAAAGGACAGTGCCTTTACAAAGGACAGCAAAATCACAAAGGATCTCTTTGGAAAAGAGGTCTTTGCCAGGGACGCGGAGAACGCAGCAGCCGGGAAAAACACGCAACTGGAAATCTACAGTGTATTCAAAGATGCCCAGATAACCTTTCTAGACAGCAGCCAGAAGCAGGTCGGTGATACCCCAGAGACAGCAGACCAGCTGAAGCAATATGGCGAAAAGGTCAATGTCTCAGCCGATAACACCTTTACCCTGCCAGATATGAACGCACAGGCAAACGCAAGGGCGGGCTATAAATTTCTGGGCTGGTCGGCCAAGCCACACACAGATTTTGCTGCGACAGACAAAGATTTTTCAGCTGCTGAGCTGATTTCTGAGGACAAGCTTGGAAAGGATTTTAAAGCGGACAGCCCCACAATACTATACGCTGTCTGGCAGAATACCGGTTATGTCATTACCTTTGACTACGGCCCCCAGGGGACAGAGGCAGCCAAGGTAAATATGGTTTACGGACAGGCCATCGGCGATAAACTGCCGGAAACGCCTCAGAATTGGATGGACAGCCAGGGGCAGCAATGGCGTTTTGACGGCTGGAAATTCGGGGAAGAAAGCATCACGGCTGAAACCGTCAAGAATGAAGGGCAGGTTTCAGGAGACGCCATGACAGCCAAGGCGCAATGGAAAAAGGTTTATGACATCCTGACCGCTAAGGTGGGTCATGGAACCATCGATCTTTCTAAAACAGTCGATGAGGGCAGCAGGTATTCTGTGAGCTGGAAAGCAGACGAGGGCTATCACGTCGCCCAGGTGATGATCGACAATGGCGTTCATGACGAGCTGCTGGGCAATGGACACAGCGGCAGCTATACACAGTCAAGGGCGGACAGAAACCGTACCGTTTATGTCATTTTTGAAAAGGACGCGGACGCCCCGTCCGGCGAGGCGGTCTATTATACCGTGCAGACCGTGAAAGTTGGCGGCGATGCCACCACTTCCCTGACAGAAACCCAGACAATCGCAGCAGGTGAAAACCATACGGTGACATGGAACGCGGGTGATTTGTACCGGGTCACAGGAGTTGTTGTGGATGGTTCCGCGCGGCCCCTTCAGGATGGTGGAAGCTTTACCTTCAGTGATATGAACGCAGACCACAAGGTGGAAGTTCATTTTGAAGAAAAGCTGCCAGATAGCAGTCCCTCTGCCCTGCCGGGCTATTATACAGTGAGCACTGTCCGAAATGAAGGTGGTGTCATTACAGAAACCGGTGTGGTAAAAGAAGGTGCATCCAGAGAAATTGCATGGTCTGAGGATTCGGGTTATACTGTAAAATCCATTACCATTGATGGGCAGCCTGCAGGCGCGGATATTATGACAGCGAAAAAGGTGGTTTTCAATGATATCAGGGAGGATCACACAGTTAAAGCGGTTTTTGAAAAAAACGGCGAAAATCCACCGATTGATAAAGTACCTGTAGAGACGGTGCTTGTAGGAGGTCCGGGCGAAATCAGCAGCTCTGCCGTCGTCGATAAGGACGAATCCTACAAGGTAGAGTGGAATGCCCCCGAAGACAAGCGGTATCTGGTTGATCATATTCTGGTCAACGGAGAGCGGCAGGAGGTGGCAGCGGAAGCAGTGACCACAGGACACATTGAGGTTAAGGCTGAAGCTGAAACAAAGGTAGAGGTTATCCTGAAGCCGAACCTGTTAAAAATTGCAACAATGGTAGAAGGCCAGGGCTCCATCGATCCGACAAAAACCGTTTTTTACAATGATGAAACCTATACGGTAGCCGCAAAAGCTTCAGAGGGCTGGTATGTCAAGAGCTATCAAATTGACGATGGTGAAGAACAGACAGTGTCCTCCCCGCAGCCTGCGGCTTTAATGTCAATGTCTGAGGATGAACCACAGCCTGCGGGTGACAACAGTAGCGTTGTCATTGACGTACCATCAGACAGCAACAATAAAATCGTGGATAATCATCGCATAAAGGTGAAAACAGAGCGGCTGGATGGCAGCACGCCCACAGAATTATTTCCAGTAGCGACAGGAATGGAGGGCGGTACTGGCACCATCACTGCCGGAAGCTCTGTTGAAAAGGGTGGCAGCATGGAGGTTTCATGGATGCCCGACGAAGGCTATGCGACGGCCGGTGTTTCAGTGACTGCCAGTGGTGTCCCGATTCCTGTAAGCTATGCGGATAATCATTTGATTTTAAGTGATATCGCAGATCCTTATCAGATAACCGTCCAGCTCAGGCCTGTTGAAAAGGCGCCGCCGGAGACGGTGCCCAAATACAGCGTCAGCACCAGCATTACCGGTGCTCCCGGCGCGTCCATTACACCATCACTGGCTGGAAATATTGAAGAAGGAAGCAATATCAGTATTGACTGGAGCTGGTCCGATACTGTCTATGAGGTCAAAGCCGTAAGGGTAGATGGCCAGCCACTCAGTGGTGCGGTAAAAGATTTGAGAAGCTATGCCTTCAGTCAAGTGAATACCGACCACAGTATCGAGGTCGTTCTGGGAAAACCAGACACCAATCCGGCACCAGATACCGATGCGTTTAATATCACAACAGAGTGCACAACCGGCGGCAGCATCAGCGCTTCATCGGTGGTGGCAAGGGGTGATACCTCTACGGTAACCTGGGCACCGGACAGCAGTGATTATACGGTAAAGGCAATCTATATTGACGGTGTAAAAAGGGACGATCTGTTAACTACGGACTATGTTGCCTTTGAAAATGTCGTCCAAGATCATTTTATCGCTGTTGAATTCGGAAAGACCGGCTCTCCTGATGAACCGGAAAAGCCTGATGAGCCGGCCAAAACCTATACTATCACCACCGAAATCGTCGGCGGTATTGGAAGCATCATTGACAGCAGCCGGATTGTAGACGAAAATGAAACAGTTACCATCAGCTGGAAACCGGGCAGCAATGCCTATATCACAACAGTGATTATTGATAATGTTGTTCGTGATGACTTGAAGTCTGCCGGAAGCGTCACCTTTGAAAATATTACCGCAAACCACCGTGTGCAGGTAGTCTGTCAGCCCATACCGCCAACTCCGGGAGTACAGCACTGCATAACGGTTTCTAAAAATGGACAGGGGCAGGTTAACGGTACAAAAACAGTCGAAACGGGTGCAACCTATGAAGTGTTCTGGGAAGCAGACAGAGGATGGCATGTGGAAAGTGTGAAGGTTGACAATACTCCGATTAAAAATCCGGAAAATAAAGGCAGTGTGAAGTTTGAAAAGATTGACACCGACCATCATGTTGAGGTTATTTTCAAAAAAGATACAGATGAAACGCCATCAAAAGCATGGCCGGTTATCACAGGGATTATTGCTGGTAATGGAACCATCAGCGCAGGAAACAGCAGCGTTCCAGAGCATGGAGATTATTCCGTCAGCTGGAAACCGGCTGAGGACTGGCATACTGCCAGGGTGTTCGTCAACAATGCTGAGCGCAAAGATTTACTGGATAAAAGCAGTGTCACACTTACGAACATAACACAGACACAGACGGTACAGGTCGAGTTCGCAAAGGATACGGCACTGCCGCCTGAGCCTGATAACCCGGCGGAGCCTGATAAACCAGAAAATCCCGATGCATCAGGGCCTTCAATTGATCCGCCAAGTTTGGATATACCAGACACGAATGCAGAGGGCAGCGTACTGGATAAGATCCAGAAGGAAGCTGACAAAATCCTGCCGCGCACGGCTAAAGCCAGCAGTATTGCGCCAAATACTGGCATAAGGGATAGTGGTCAGAGTGCTGCCTCTGCTTCTAAAATAAGTGGAAAGCCTGGAAGAAAAACGCAGAAAAGCACTGTGGAGCGCTGGATCAGCGGCGAAGGTGAAAGCCTGCTCAGTCATATTGTCGGGAATAGTAGCAATGCGGCGATTCTGGGCAGCAGAGAGATATCCGTCTTTAACTTGCTGGCCGTTATGGGAGCAATGCTCTTGATGATGACATCTTTAAAGAAGAATAAGGTAATCCGCTGGACTACCACCTTGATATCCCTTGTATTATTAACGCTTTTCTTCCTCACGCAGCCCCTGAGCCTGAGCTTGAGGCTGTTTGATCCATGGTCTGTTATTTTTGGACTGTTGGTTTTACTGGATGCGGCAGCAGTCTTTATCAGAAAGCGGAGCCATAAAATGTTCTAAATAAAAGAAAACCCAACCTGCAGGCTGTTCCTGCAGATTGGGTTTGTTTTTTTAATACCCCTGAGCTTCCCCACCCTTGAGCATGGAGACAGCAGAGCTGGTACCGATACGCTCACAGCCGAGCTCCAGGAAGTCGATCAGGTCTTCTTTGGTTTTCACGCCGCCCGCGGCTTTCATCTTAACCTTTGGGCCAATGTGTTCTTTAAACAGGCGGATATCCTCTCTGGTGGCGCCAGCGGTGCCGAAACCGGTAGAAGTTTTGATGAAATCTGCTCCAGCGGCGGTGACCAGCTCGCAGATTGCAATTTTTTCTTCCTCTGTCAGGAAGCAGGTTTCAACGATCACTTTCAGGATGTTATCCCCCACCGCTTTTTTGATCTCTGCGATTTCATTCTGGACAAAATCGTATTTGCCGTCCTTTAAAGCGCCGATGTTGATGACCATATCGATCTCAGCCGCGCCTTCTTTTACGGCTTCTTTTGCTTCAAAAACCTTGGTGGCAGTGGTATTGTAGCCAAGAGGGAAGCCGATAACCGTGCAGATGGTGAGCTTATCGCCGTAGGCTTCTTTAACAGGTTTTACAAAGGATGGCGGGATACAGACAGACGCAGTCTTGTTTTCAATGGCGTCATTGCAGATTTCTGCGATCTGTTCCCAGGTGGAAAAGGGTTTTAATAAGGTATGGTCAATGTGGCTTAAAATTTCCTGATTGTTCATTTTGTCAATTCCTCTATCTTTCTTTAGACATGGTGCCTTTTAGTTCTTCATATAATTCAACATAGGTATCGAATACCTTCTGGTAATCATCGTATACGTCCGGGTTCGGGGTAACAGTGTAGGCTTCCTTGACCATCCCCTTGGTGGCCTGCTCAAAGTCTGGGTAGGCTTTTGCGCCGACAGCGGCGACGATGGTACAGCCCAGTGCACCGGCGCTTGGATCAACGGTAACGATGATGGGTTTTCCGGTAGCGTCTGCGATGATCTGCATCCAGGTGGCGTCCTTTGTGACCCCGCCGCAGCCGACGACCATATCGACCGGGCAGCCCTGTTTTTCAAAGTTGTCGATGATGTTTTTTGTGCCCAGGGCAACGGATTCCAGTAAAGCGCGGTAGATGTGCGCTTTGGTGTGGCTTAAGGTGAGGCCGTAGATGACGCCCTTTGCGTTTGGATCTTTGTATGGTGTACGGTTCCCCTGGAAGAAATCCAGAGCCACTAAGCCGTCAGAACCGGGCGCGATTTTTTCGACCTGTTCATTCATGTAAGCATAGGGGTTTTCCATTTTGTTCAGGTCAAACTCACGCATGAACCATTTGACAATGGAGCCGGCAGAAATCTGGCCGCCCTCCAGAAGCCACGCGTTTGGTACAACCGGTTCATTGTAAGGCCCCCAGATACCTTCAAGCTTTAGTTTTTCATCGGCATTGGCAAAGGCGAGCTGTACAAAGCTGGTGCCCATGATCATCGCCATTTTGCCCGGTCTTGCAACGCCAAGACCAAGCATACCGATGTGGGCGTCGATGCCCCCCTGCACAACCATCATATCCGGGTTTAAGTCATATTTTTCCGCAAAGGCCGGGTCAATTTTCCCCAGTTCTTCGCCGAGGCGTCTGACATCGGTGACGAGTTTTTCTTCGTAATCTTCCAGACCGATTTTTTTGAAAAATTCGCTGTTCCATCCGCCCTCGCAGGATACATAATTCCATTTGCAGGCAGCCTGGCAGATGGAGGTGGCAAAGGTACCGCACAGCTGATAGTTCATCCAGTCCAGCTGCTCGATTATTTTGTAGCTGTCCTTGTAAATTTCTGGTTTATTGTTTTTGATCCAGAGCGTTTTTGGGATCATCCATTCAACGGAGTCTTCCCCGCCGCAGTATTCCAGCACCGGATCGGCAGTGGCGTTGATTTTTTCCATTTCCTTAACCGCGCGGGTGTCCATCCACATGATGGCGTCCATCATCGGGTTCCCCTGTTCGTCGACAGCTAAAACTGTGGATGAGGTTGAGCAGACACTGATGGATTTAATGCTGTAGCGGATCCCCATTGATAAGTTTTTAGTCACATTTTCAACCGCTTTGTTAAAACAGCTCCACCAGTCCGCGGGTTTTTGTTCCGCCCAGCCAGGCTGCGGATAATAGGTTTCATAAACCTGCTCGTCACTGGCGACGATATTCCCACTGATATCTGCAACAACAACACGCACACTCTGTGTTCCGGTGTCAACTCCCATAAAATATTGAGCTTCGTACATAATGATTCTCCTCTTAAATTCCCTATAGATTTATTTTAAAAACAAATTGTATTAAACCGTGTCAAAATCCCCGTCATAACCGTCGGGATAGAACATGACTTTATTATAAAAGTAGCCGCCCTTGGCGATTTCGCTGAGTACAGCGGGCGCGTCGGAAAGCGGCAGACGGTGGCTGATGATATCCTTGGCGGTCATGCCCTTTTCATCAAAGCCCTTTAAGGATTCTGTCCAGTCTTCACCGGGATATGGTTTGGTGAAGGAGTTCCATGAACCGACAACGCTCAGCTGGCTTCTCATGATGGTGTCTACTTCTTTTTCGCTTAAATCCAGGCCTTTGTGAGAAATGCCCAGGAAAACGACACGGCCCATTTTGCTGGCCATTAAGATACACTGCTTTTGCGCGATTGGTGCGCCGGAAAAGTCGATGACGATGTTTGCCCCCTTGCCATCTGTTGCCTGGTGAACCGCTTCGACCGCGTCCTCCTTGGTGGAGTTGATGACTACGTCTGCGCCCACCTTTTTGGCGATTTCCAGCTTTTCATCCCAGACGTCCACTGCGATCACCTTGGAAGCGCCGTATAATTTGGCGTACTGCGCTGCAAATAAACCGATGGGGCCAGTGCCCACAACACAGACGCTGTCGCCCTCTTTAAAGTTACCGCGCATCAGGCCGTGGTATGCGTTTGCGCATGGGTCGAGGGTCGCGGCGTCCTCAAAGGAAACCTTGTCGGGAACCTTTAACAGGTTAGATTCTTTAACAGATACGTATTCGGCCAGCGCGCCGTCACGTCTTGAACCATAGTAGTCATAATCTTCGCATAAGGAGTAAATCCCCTTCTGGCACCATTCGCATTCGCCGCATGGAATAAGCGGCGGAACCACAACGCGGTCACCCGGCTTGAAATTCTTGACTTCTGAGCCAACGGCTTCGATTTCACCGGAAAACTCATGGCCGATGGTAATGGGAGAAACATGCGCCCCGTAAACCAGCGCTCTCGGAATATCCGATCCGCAGAGGCCGACTGCCTTCACCTTAACCATGGCTTCATCGGGCATCATCTCTGGTTTTGGCACATCTTCAACTCTTAAATCTCCGGGTTTATACATACGTACTGCTTTCATCATAATCCTCCTTAAATGAAAAGTTTGCTTGAAATATTTACGGTTTATTATTTACTAAAGTAAATTATTTACCGTAAATTTTGAACTTATTCTAGCATGATTTTTTGAGGTTGTCAACAAAAAGCGTAAAAAATTTTCTGTTAATTAATTTTTTGCGTTTTTAAATGTTTTACAAAAGCAAAATTATAAAGTATAATCAATCTTATAAAAAGAATAAAAAGATAAATAAAATATAGAATGGAGGTAAAGGGTACCTTGAAATCTCTTTTATCAGATATCAGAATAAAATACAATACCTTTTCAAAGGCACAGAAGCGTTTAGCGGATTATATCCTGTGTGAACCGGAGAAGGTGACTTTGCTATCAATCACAGAGCTGGCCGGGAAGGGCGACACCAGCGAGACAACGGTCATGCGGCTGCTTAAAAAGCTGGAATACGATTCTTACCAGGTTTTTCGTATTAACCTGGCAAAGGAATTGACAGAAAAGCCGGGTGAAACCCTTAATGAAGAGCTGAGTGAGGAGGATGGCCTGGCGACCATTAAGAAAAAAGTCATCAAGCACAATGTAACAGCCATCAATGACCTGGAGCAGACCTTGAGTGAAGACACTATTGCCGAGTTCCTTGAGTTTCTCGCAGCGTCGAAGCGGGTTCTCTTTTTTGGCGTGGGCGCGTCAGCGTCTATTTCACAGGATGCGCTGCACAAATTTGGCAATATCGGCATCAATGTGTGCAGTCATCCCGACCCCCACCAGATGAATATTATCTGTGCGCATTCGACACCGGATGATCTTTTCATAGCGGTGTCGCACACCGGGGAGAGTCAGGAGGTACTGAATGCGGTGTCCATTGCCCGGAAAAACGGAAGTAAAATTATCAGCCTGACCAGCTATTCCAACTCAAGCCTGGCCAAAATGTCAGATCTTTATCTGCTGAGCTCGACCAATGATAAGAAATATCATTCTGAGGCCATGGCGTCGCGTATTGTGCAGCTGACCATCATTGATATTCTTTATATTGCGACCTTTATGCAGAATGAGGACGTTTATTTTGAAGAGATGAACAAGTCCCGTATCGCCGTGGCGCTGAACAAGACCTGAGAAATAAATAAGAGCAGCCGCGGGGCTGCTCTTAAAAGACAGGAGATAAGTTTGATCAATATGGTCAGGGAGGGTTTAGCGGTATTTATCCTGGAAGGCTACCACCTGGTCAAAGGCGCCGGTAGACAGGGATTTGTAAATCTGTTGCCAGGTACGGAAGGCGTCCTCGTAGCGTTTTACGTTTTCCGGATTGGGCTCATAGCGTCTGCGGATTTTTACCATGTGTTTTTCGGCTTCTTCGAAGTCCTTGTAGATGCCCACGCCGACAGCGGCCACCATCGCGCAGCCGAGGGCTGTAGCTTCTTCCACAGCGACCACCTCGCAGGAGCGGTTGAAGATATCGGCCTGCATCTGGCACCAGAGCTCTGAGCGGAAGATGCCGCCAGTCAGGCGGACCATGTCAAAGTCTGGCGCGCCGCCGGAGACCATGGCGTCCAGCATGTCGCGGATATCATAGTTCACGCCTTCCATGGTGGCGCGGATAAAGTCTTCCTTGGTGTGTCCGACAGTCATACCGATATAGGTGCCGCGGGCGTTGGGGTTCTGGTTTGGCGTAACCGCCCCGGCAAAGTAAGGCAGGAAGAAAAGGCCGTTTGCCCCAGGGTTCGATTTGGTGGCTACAGAGGTCAGGAAGTCGTAAACGCTGATGTCGAGGGATTCCGCGGCCAGCTGTTCAACATCGCAGAACTGTTCCTTAAACCATTTGAAGGCAGAGCCGGAGGCGTTGGCAACCCCTTCCATAACCCATGCGCCGTCAGGTGTGCCTAAAACGTAGCATCTTCTGGATGGGTCGCGCAGCAGGTTAAAGGATTTGCCGGCTACGATACCGGCAGTACCGCCGCAGGCGTAGCCCACGCCCTCACGCACACAGCCGCAGCCCAGGCAGCCCGACTGCTGGTCGCCGGTACCCATGACGATAGGGGTGCCCTCCGCCAGGCCGGTTCTCGCGGAAACCTCAGCGGTTACCTTGCCGATGATGGTGCCTGGCTGCCGCAGCGGCGCCATTTTATTAATATCAATGCCGAGGGCTGCACAGATCTGCGGGTCATACTGGAAGTCTGGACCGTTGAGCTGTACCCATGGGGTATCGTTAATGTCGTCGTAATAATCGTCCGCGCCGTAAGCTTTGGTGACAAGGCCCATCATGGTGTGAATGGTAGCGGCTTTTTCATAGGCTTCCGGCATGTTTTTCAGAATCCACTGGAGATTGCTCTGCGGGTTGACGCCGCCTAGCGGCATACCGCAGCGGTCGTACAGCTCATCGGCAGATAAGCCTGCCGCTACAAGCTTGCGTTCAACCTCGGGGATCATTTCGGCGCTCCGCATATCCTGCCAGATAATGATGGGCATGGTGAAGCCGCCGTTTTCATCGCGCAGAGCCACGGTGCAGCGGAACACGTCTGTACTGATGGCCGCGATTTCTTCAGGATCAACGCCGCTGTTGTCAATGGCAAGACGGGTGGTGCGGTATAAATGCTTGATGAGCTCGTCGCCGTCACATTCCTGGCGTCCGGGAGCTGGATAAGTCAGCGGATTCATGATCTGGCCTGAGCCGATTTCATTGCCGTCAAAATCAAACACGACGGTTCTCGCACTGGTTGTTCCTAAGTCGATACCTACTACATATTTTTTTTCTTTCATGATTTTACCCCTTATTTTAAATTAATTTAAATTTTCCCGATCAATTGTGTTTTATGCTAGCAAGCTTTTTTGTCAATGTTTTTGGTGGCAATAACATTGACGCCGGTGCCGCAGACATCCGGTACAATGATATCCCCAATTTTTACAGGTGCAGTTACAACGATTTCACGGATGGCCTCCATGCAGTCGAATATTTTGTTCTTTGGTATGTCGGATTCTGTCTTGACGGATACCATCTGGATATCCCCTTCATTGACTTTGACAATGGAGGTGACGATCCGGGTGGGATGTGTAACCTCTTTGCGCGCATACTTTTCGCCGCGGCTGCAGGTGTATCCGGTGACGCTGGTAATTTCCCCCTGCTCCATGGTGATGGTGACAGCGCAGCCGAGCGGGCATCCGATACAGGTAATTTGTTTTTCCATATGCTTAGGCCTCCTCGATTTTAATCAGAATCTGTTTTAAGTCCGGTTCAGCCTGGAGATCCTGCCTGGTGAGTTCAATTTCTTCCATTTCCCCTGGGGTGACAATTCTCTTTTTCCGGTGCTTGACGCGTTTGTCATCAAAGTAAACGGAAATATAACTGTTTTCGTAGACGCCGCTGACACGGAAGCGGACTTTAAGGGTTTCACTCATACGGCTCAGGTCAATGGTTCTGGGCACTGTGTAGCTGATACCTTCCCCTGTGGCCAGCTCGATGACCGGCCCTGCCTCTGCTTTTAACTGCTTCCGGACATATTCCGCCGCGCATTTTCCCGCGCAGGCAGCTTCCTCAGAAACATAGTCGACCAGATCGTGGACATGGAGCACGTTGCCGCAGGCAAAAACACCTTCCACATTGGTCTCAAAGCTTTCGTTGACCACCGGGCCGTTTGTTTTTTGGTCAAGGTCTACACCCATTTGACTGGAGAGCTCATTTTCAGGAATGAGACCGACTGACAGCAGGAGCGTGTCACAGCTGTATTCCTCCTCAGTTCCGGGAACAGGTTTCATATTTTCGTCCACCTGGGCAATGGTGACACCCTCCACCCGTTCCTGCCCTTTGATATTTACGACTGTGTGGCTCAGCCTGAGCGGAATGCCGTAATCGTCCAGGCATTGGACGATGTTGCGCTTAAGGCCGCCGGAATAAGGCATGATCTCTGCCACGACCTTTACCTTTGCCCCCTCCAGGGTCAGGCGTCTCGCCATGATGAGGCCAATATCTCCAGAGCCCAGAATAACGATTTCGCGGCCGGGCATAAAGCCCTCGATGTTGACAAAGCGCTGGGCAGTGCCGGCGCTGTAAATGCCAGCTGGTCGAAAGCCTGGTATATTGAGCGCGCCTCTGGGGCGTTCCCGGCAGCCCATAGCCAGCACAATGGCTTCTGCCTTAAGTTTAATCAGGCCGTCGGTGCTGTTCATGATGGTGAGCACCTTATCCTCGGTGATGTCTACCACCATAGTGTTCAGCTTGTACTCAATCCCCAGACGGGTAACATCGTCAATAAAACGCTGGGCGTACTCGGGGCCGGTCAGCTCTTCCTTAAAGGTGTGAAGGCCAAAGCCATTGTGAATACACTGGTTTAAAATGCCGCCGAGCCGTTTGTCACGTTCCACAATTAAGATATCGCCGGCGCCTTCTTTTTTGGCGGAAATGGCGGCCGCAAGTCCTGCCGGCCCTCCGCCGATGATGACTATTTCATAAGACTTCATAATCAACCTCTCATTTCTGTCCGATTTCTTTGTCACAGCCGATCAGAAGCTGCGATGCGCCGCCCTTTTTGGTGATATCTGTCATTTTAACGCCCAGCTCTCTGGAGAGAATCTCCATGGTGCGCGGCGTACAGAAGCCTGCCTGGCAGCGGCCCATACCAGCCCGGGTTCTGCGCTTGACAGAATCCATGGATTTTGCGCCGATGGGACGGTTGATGGCGTCCATGATTTCGCCCTCGGTGACCATCTCACAGCGGCAGACAATATTGCCGTATTCGGGTTTTTCCTTGATGAGCGCCATTTTTTCTTCGTTGGACAGGCTGTCAAATTTCAGGACACCCTTGCGTCTGGCGATGAAGTTTGTTTTCTTTTTAAGCTGCATTTTCTCCGCGATGATCCCGGAGAGCATGACGCCAATGGCCGGTGAGCTTGTGAGACCCGGCGATTCGATACCGGCGGCGTCAAAGAAGTTTTCAGCGTCGGCCACCTCCTCGACAATGAATTCGTGGTGGTCCTCGTGTGCCCGCAGGCCTACAAAGGAGGTGATAATCTTGCCCAGCGGCAGAGGATTTTTATGCAGAAAATCAGGTGAAGCGGCAATTTCCTTTAGTGAGTCCAGCACCTCCTGAGTGGTCTGGAAGGATTCCTTGTCGTCCACGTCGGCTGCGGTTGGCCCTACAAAGAAGTTGCCGTGGATAGTCTGGGAAGCGGCGATGCCCTTACCCATTTTTCCGGGCAGAGGTACTACCGTCGCGTTGAAGATGGTTTCGAGTGATTTGTCAAAGAAAATATACTCGCCCTTTCTGGGAGTGATGTGAATTTTCTTTTCACTGACCATGTTGTGAAATTTATCGGCGTAAACGCCGGCAGAATTGGCGATGGCCTTTGTCTGGATATCGCCGCGGCTGGTTTTGATGGTGTAGAAGCCGTCGCCCTTAACAATGTCATAGGCTTCGGTTTCAAATTTGAACGCCACGCCGTTGACGTTGGCGTTTTCACCCATGGCGATGGCGAGATTAAAGGGACAGATCACACCGCCGGTGGGCGCATAGAGCGCGGCGACAGTCCGCTCTGTGAGGTTAGGTTCAAGCCGCAGCACTTCATCCCTTGAGACGATGCGGCAGCCCGGAACGCCGTTTTTCTCGGCGTGATCCAGCTGCTCCTGAAGCTTTGGCAGGTCTTCCTCATGGGTACAGACAATGAATTTTCCGTTTTTCTTTACCGGAAAATCCAGCTCCTCAGAAAGCTCCCACATTAATCGATTACCTTCAACGCATAACTTTGCCATCAAGGAGCCCGGGTCAGCCTCAAGGCCGGTGTGGATAACACCGGTGTTGGCCTTTGAGGTTCCCGAAGCGACATCGTCCCCTTTTTCGATGACGCATGCGTTTATTTCATATTTTGATATTTCACGTGCTATGCAGCAGCCGGTAACACCGGCGCCGATGATCACAAGATCATACATTTTTTTCACCTGGCCTAGCTTTCTTTTAAAAGTCCGATGGCTGAGCTGGTGCCGATGCGCTCACAGCCTGCGCCTAAAAACATTTCCAGATCGTCTACGGTTTTCACGCCGCCGGAGGCTTTCATTTTTACAGATGGTCCGATATGCGCTTTAAAGAGGTTGATATCCTCAATGGTGGCGCCGCCTGTTCCAAAGCCGGTGGAGGTTTTGATATAGTCTGCGCCAGCGTTTGTGACCAGCTCGCAGACCTTGATCTTTTCTTCTTCGGTGAGGTAGCAAGTTTCAACAATGACTTTTAAGATGTGGTCGCCGGCTGCTTTTTTCAGCTCGGCAATTTCATTTTGGACATAGTCGTAATCCTTGTCCTTTAAAGCGCCGATGTTGATGACCATATCCACCTCGGAGGCGCCGCCTAAGATGGCTTCCTTGACTTCGAAGGCCTTGACGGCAGTGGTGTTATAACCCAGAGGAAAACCGATGACGGTGCAGACATTCAGGGCGTCGCCGTAGGTTTCTTTCGCTCTCTTCACAAAGGAAGGGGGAATGCAGACAGAAGCGGTTTTATATGCCACCGCGTCGTCGCAGAGGGCCTTGATCTGGTCCCAGGTTGAGAATGCTTTTAAAAGTGTGTGGTCAATGTGGCCTAAAATTTCTTGTTTGTTCATTTTTATACTCCTTCATTCAGTCTTGTCATCTTTATTTCAGCAACTCAATGAGTTCATTGAGCGGCATGCCGTCCTTTGGAATAAACTGGCGCCAGTACGCGCAGGTTTCTTTTAATTTCTTTTTGATTTCTCTTGGATGCTCAGCGTTAGATGCGAAAATTTCAAAGCTCAGATAGATGGCCTCAGCCTTTGGCGGCATGGCGGCGTCTTCCGCTTCATAGGATTTCGCGATAGCCCTTAAAAGCCGGGTGCCGTCGATGATGCCCGCTGTGTTGTTATCCCTTGTAAAGGCCGCGTGGGAAGAGGTAATACCGTTGGTCTGCTGCATATGCATGATGGGGGAATAGCAGGCCAGCTGTTCAAGCCAGGCGTAAGGGTCAGAGTCTGCCGGATCAAAGGAGAAAAGATGGGGGTAGCGCGCCATATCGGCTTCAATGGCGTTCAGGACTGCGTCGCCGGCGTCTCTGTTTTGGATGGCTTTCTCCCAGATTGCGTAGGTGGTGTCGCCGCCCAGCCAGGGTTCGGTGAAGGTCTCGCCTTTTACAGCGGCTTCAATGCTCTGGCGGATCTCGCCGCGGCAGGGCTTCCGGAAACGTACCTGGCCGACCATATGCCCCAGATCAACCGTGGTATAGACGGGGTTATGGTCAATGCTGTAGATATCCCGGAGAAAGTTTTTTGTGCCCTCGATGGTCCAGGGGGTCTGGTGCGGTGCGTACATAGCCTCAACACATACGGGAATACGGCCGTTTTCCTTTGCGATTTTGCCGATTTCGGATAGAATCGCTGAGACCTTGCGCGTTTCCTCTTTGTAAAGGTCTGGATCCTGAAGCACGCTGTCGGGATAAGCGTGAAGGGAAAAGCCAATGCCGGAGCCCCGTGCGCCCAGCCTTTCAATGGCGGGCTTTACCCAGCCCTCCAGCATATGGCGTGCCATTTTAGGATTTGGATGGGCCAGTCCGGCAGTCCGGTAAGTCTGGTAGCCGGTAAAAAAGTTGGCGACACGGATGTCCTGCGCGGCCTCCACTGCCTTGACACGCTCAAACCACTCATCAAGGTACCAATCCGGTGAATAGAAAAAGTCGGCCTCGTTGTCAAAGCTGGCCTCGACATAGTCAAAGCCAAGCTCTTTAATGAGCGGCCCCCAGATTTCGGGCTCCACCCAGCGCTTGATGGCAAAGCAGTTATCCAGTACCAGGTATATTTTTGGGTAGTTCATAGATGATCTCCTGTTTCTAGTTTATGGGTGAACAACAACCTTCATGATGTTTTCATCCCGGATTGCGGTGAAGCCGTCCATGATGTTTTCCAGCTTAATGGAACGCTCGATATATTTTTGGGCATCCAGCCTGCCCTCTGCCATGAGCTGCATGATCTCACGCATGCAGTCTGGTGTGGTGGCGTGCACGCCGCAGACCTGAAGCTCCTTGTAATGGATCAGGTTAGAGTCGATGTGGCCCTTGCTCTCGCCCGGTAGTCCGCCGAACAGGGAGATACGCCCCATTTTCGCGGCGATGATCTGCGCTTCGGTGTGCACAGAGGGGACGGAGGTTGCAGTGATGACGACGTTGGCGCCGCGTCCCTCTGTGATTCTTTCAACTTCTGCCACCGTATCCTGAGTGAAGGGATTGACCCAGATCACCCCCGGTACCTTTTCCATGGCGATTTTTCCGCGTTTTTCGACAGGTTCCACAATAATGACCTTTGCAGCCCCTTTCTGGAAAGCAAGCTCGGCATGGATACAGCCAATCATGCCGCTGCCGTAAACGACCACGAAATCGCCGGGCTCGATGTGCATGTAGCGCTGGCCGTTTAAGGCGCAGGCTGCCGGTTCGATCAGGGTGGCGTCATCATACTCGATGCTGTCCGGCAGCTTGATGACATTGTTCATTCTGATGGCCTGGGCCGGAACCTCCAGATAAGGCGCGAAAACGCCCTCATACTGAAAGCCGATAGTGGTCAGGTGGTCACACATATTGGTGTGGCCGGTTTTGCAGGGCCAGCACTCGCCGCAGCCGATGGCCGGGGCGATGGTGACACGGTCTCCTGCCTGATAACCATGCTCCCGGGCAAGCTTGCCGGCATGGACAATATCCCCGGCACACTCATGGCCCAGGACACGCGGCACATCAATTTTGTCATTTCCCTTTAGGAAAGTCCGCATGTCTGTGCCGCAGATCGAAGCGGATTTTACCTTGACGATGATGTTACCGTCATTTCCCTGAGGCTCGGGAACCTCCCGAACCACGAGCTCTCTGTTTTCATTAAGTACGAATGCCTGCATGTCTAAGTTCCTTTCGATTATTCCTGGCCCCAGGGATAGAACATCACCTTGTTGTAGAAGAAGCCGCCCTCTTTGATTTTATCGAAGATACCCGGGCAGTCGTCCAGAGGCAGGCGGTGGCTGATGATATCTTTGGCGGTCATTCCGCGTTCGCCGAACATTTTTAAGGATTCCGTCCAGTCTTCACCGGGATAAGGCTTCGTGAAGGAGTTCCATGAACCGATAACGCTCAGCTGGCTTCTCATGATGGTGTCCACTTCTTTTTCGCTTAAGTCTAAGCCTTTATGAGAAATTCCGAGGAAGACAACCCGGCCCATTTTAGAGGCCATGAGAATACACTGTTTCTGGGCTGCAGGAACACCGGAGAAATCAATGACCAGATTTGCACCTTTGCCGTCAGTGGCTTTTTTAACCGCCTCCACAGGATCTTCATTTAAAGAGTTGATCACCACATCTGCGCCAACTTTTTTGGCGATGTCCAGCTTTTCATCCCAGACGTCAACAGCAATGACCTGAGAGGCGCCGCAGAGCTTTGCGTACTGCGCGGCGAATAAGCCAATGGGGCCAGTGCCGCAGACACAGACGCTGTCGCCTTCTTTAAAGTTGCCGCGCATGAGTCCGTGATAGGCATTTGCGCACGGGTCAAGGGTCGCGGCGTCCTCATAGGATACGCCTTCCGGAACCTTGAGCAGGTTCGATTCCTTGACGGATACATATTCGGCAAGGGCGCCGTCGCGTCTGGAGCCATAGTAATCATAATCCTCACATAAAGAATAGATTCCCTTCTGGCACCATTCGCATTTTCCGCATGGAATGAGCGGCGGAACCACAACCCGGTCCCCGGGCTTAAAGTTTTTCACATTTTTTCCAACCGCTTCGATTTCGCCGGAAAATTCATGGCCGATGGTGATCGGAGAAACATGAGCGCCATAGACCAGAGCTCTCGGAATATCTGAACCGCAAAGACCAACAGCGCGAACCTTTACCATCGCTTCGTCGTCCATCATTTCCGGTTTTTCGACATCCTCAACTCTCAAGTCCCCAGGCTTATACATTCTTACTGCTTTCATTTTTAATCTTTGCCTCCTCTGAATATTTGTTTTCACGAAAATAGTATTAAATTTACGTTTTGCATTTACTATTCGTAAATTATAAACGAATTATAACATCATTTTTTGACGATGTCAACATAAGTATCGTAAATTATTAACGAAAAAGTGTTTTACTTTCAGAGAGTTATGAAGTATAATTAATTCAAAAAGAGGAAAAAGGGAGAAATCTTATGGCTTCTTTATTAAGTGATATACGAACAAAGTACAATCTGCTCTCTAAAACGCAGAAGACCATTGCAGACTACATACTGGATAATCCAGACGCCACCATTCTTTTGTCCATTACAGAGCTGGCCAATAACTGCAGCACCAGCGAGACAACCGTTATGCGGTTTCTTAAAAAGCTGGATTATGATTCCTATCAGATTTTTCGGGTTAATCTCGCAAAAGAACTGATTGACAGTCCCAGTGAGACCATCAATGAAGAAATTGCGGAGGGTGACAGTACCTCTGATATCAAGCGCAAGGTAATTAAGCATACCAATACCGCAGTCAGCGATCTTGAGTATTCCATTGACCAGAAGGATATTGACCAATGTGCGGAGATGATTCTTAATGCAAGGCGGGTGACATTTTTTGGGATCGGTGCGTCTTCGGCCGTCGCCATCGATGCGCTGCATAAGTTTGGAAAAATCGGGTTGAATGTCAACGGCTTTCAGGATTCACACCTGATGAACATCCACTGCTCACATATGACCTCAGAGGACGTTCTGTTTGTGGTTTCTCATACAGGTGAAAGTGTGGAGGTGCTGAACGCAGTCACTCTGGCCAAGGAAAACGGCGCAAAGATCATATCGCTGACCAGCTTCAGCAATTCCAGCCTGGCCAAAAAATCCGATGTGTTTTTATCCAGCTCCACCAATGATAAAAAGTACCATTCCGAAGCCATGGCGTCCAGAATCGTTCAGCTGGTGATCATCGATATCCTGTATTTGTCCGTCTTTATGCAAAATGAGGCTAAGTTCTATAAAGCTCTTAACCAGTCGCGAATCGCGGTATCTTTAAACAAAACATGAAAAAAAGTTCCAGCCAGAATTTGGCTGGAACTTTTTGTATTGGGGTAAACACTTCCCCTACCTCCATTATACCCCATTAAATTTTTAACTACAAGACTGTTTATTTCCAGAAAATGCGCGTACAATAGAGGATACTTTACATGAGAAAGGAAGTGTCTGGAAATGATGGATCTTATGAAAACAGCGGCTGAGGTACAGCTGCTGGAGGACACAAAAGCAGTGCTGGCCTGCAATGAGGAAAGCGAACACTTTGGCCTTGCCCTGTCCAGCGAGGATGCGCTGGCAGTGATGGAAGCCCGAAATGAAAGCCTTAAGAAACACCAGCGCGTCGAGATTGGCCCCTGCGTCACTAAGAAAATCATCCACCTTTTTTGTGACTCCCAGTATATCTGGCAGGATAATTATGTCGAAACGCTCAAGCGGCTGCAGGATATTTTTTTCCTGTATAAAAACGAATGTGACGACCTGGTTTCAGACGACGAGCTGCTGACTTTTATGCAGGAGCAGTTCGAGGGCGTGTGCTTCGGCGATCTCGACTACCTGGAGACCACCTGCCTCCAGCGCTTCTGCATGGCAATTCAGGCCGGCTACCGCGGCTACCGGCAATCCGGCGGCCACAGCGAGTACAGCCTGTTTGACGAAGAACCGCGGTGGGATAAGGCGCTTTATATGCAGATGCTCAGGGAGCTGGCATGGGAGTAGAAAGGTCTATATGATCAGCCTTAAAGCGCATTGCCCGTTTTACTCAGAAAAAATTCCCTGAAATTTTCCGGTGTTCCCTTTGTGAAAGCATTCTTTTGGAGTACAAAATAGATATTTTTGTAGTAAAAGACAAAATGAAGATCATCTTCTTTAAAATTGGTCAGCTCACTGTATTCCAAATGCTTCATAAAAGTACAGTCGGCGTAGTTTTCATAAAATAAAAACACAGGGGGATCGTTTTTAACATTATTCACTTTTCTTAGTCTGGAACCCTTTAACTTTGTTATACAAAAGATAAAGCGGTCATAGTTACAAGCATAAAGCTCAATAAGTACTACAAGGCTCAGTGCAGCTAAGCCGATGAGTGAAATCAGATCAAATTTAAACCCGCTTAAAAGAAAAATGATTATTTCCATTCCGGCGATAAGCACTCCTATGATTTTTATGTTTGTCATATCTTTGGATAAACCCAGGGTATTTTTTTTCAAAAGTTCTTCAGTATCCACTTTGGTGTAGTGCGGCTCATTTATGTATAGCGCTTCCATGATGACCTCCATTATTATCTATTCAAAGCAATCTTTGAATTGATGAATTTTTCAAAATCATTTGGCAATCCTTGAATAAAACCGCTTCTATGAATTACAAAAAAATAATATCCAAAATAAACAATCCATAACGTCCCTTCGTCCTCATTATGCAGATTTGTAATATCAGAATATTGATACTTTTTGTTTTTATCTCGATAATTTCTTCGGAATCATTAAAGAGAACGAATTTATTAATAATATAATCTTCATAAAAAAGGATTCTCCCTCTTGGGATAAATCCAGATTCTGCTCATTTTTCCTTTCTGAAGCTTTCATTCTTTTGGCTAATACAAAGTTAATATATTGGGAAAAAAGGAAATACACTAAACCTAATACCCCAAAAGCCAGGCAAAAATAAAAGAGCACAGAGTAGAATGATAGAGTAAACGGACCTATTTGTTTAAACAATAAGTAATCAAGTAATAAAAATATTATTAAGAAGAGTAATTTTCTTACCTCTATTTGGAAATTTTAAATATTTCTTGCTAATCTTTTTTACTTCTTCTTCAGTAAATCTCTGTTCGTTTATATATAGTAATTCCATAAAAACATGCCTTGCTTTTTTAGATCAGTTATTTTTTAAATACAAAAACTTAATCAACTCGTTATATTCCCCTAAAGATAGATCCGATCGTTTTATCAAAAAATAAAATCTTTCTGCCTTTAGGATTAAACGATTTTCATATTCAATTATCTCCATATCGCGATATTGAATATTTTTATATTCTAAGCAATCAATATGGTCAATGTAAAATTCTATTTTTTCATTGATTTTTTTGTTCATCAAGTTTGCAATAAAATTTATACCAATACCGATACATTTAAAGCTTACCCACTTTGGTAAAAATACAGCCATAATAATTCCAAAAATCGCTGCCATCACCCAAACCCATAGATTTTCCACGACTATTATTCGCATAAGCGTGACAAATAATATGATCACCATGAATAGTACTGCTACAATACGAAGACCAATAAAAAACGGTTTGTTTTCAAACAATCTCCAACATTCTTTCGGGAATTGTTTCATCTCTTCTTTGGTATATGATGGTTCTACAATAAACTCAGGCTCCATTTTTCCTCCTTAAATGAATCTACTAAAAACGGATAAGTGCCATTCAAGCACTTATCCTTTAAAAATCTAACTCGCAGTTAAAAATGCACCGAGGGCTAAAATCGCTGTTAGCACTTCTCCAAAACCCGTTCCAAAACTTGCTGCCAATAGGACTAAAAGAAGCAGACCTACACTTGCTCCCAAAACAGTAATGACCGTTGATCTAAGTGCGCCTGTATCCGGTGGATCTGGCTGATTTAAATTGAATGTGTATATTACCTCTGTATATATAGAGGTTTCACCTGTGGAAGTTTCAGCAACTTGTTCAACCTGTATATCAAATACAGGATTTCCTGCGCTATCAAGATAAAAAGCTAAGGTAAGCTTGCCATTACTGACCGTGTTTGCAATTGATAAAGCTGGTTGCAATGAATCTGAGTCCCCGAACAACATTTTCATTGACGTATCAAGATTATCATATGTTGCTTTTGCACTTTCGAGTTCCACTTCATCAAACTGGCCATCATTGATATTAAAGGAAATCTTTTGTTCTGCCGGAACACCTCCAAGCGCAGCCATTGGTGAAAATTGTCCTGTAATCCCCATTTTATATTTTCCATCAACCACACCAGTATAAAACGGATACTCAACATTAAAGTCCCAGCCAACGGATACATCAAATCCTAATGATTCCAGTGTATCTTCGCATAGAATGCGCGGTAAATTTGAAACTGTAATCGAGCCAACTCCACCATCTCTGCCGGAAGCGATGACTTTGTCGTAATCCATATATCTTGACTGGACCCCAATACTATCGAACCAATATTGATCAAAGGCCCAGTTTGAAGGCATTTTCTGACCAATATTTCCAGAAAAACCAACAGACATATCGGCAACATAGCTGTATTCGCTCAGGCCTGCTGCTGCGACTTTCGAACAGCAGCTCCTGCTGGCATAAATACCAACACGGTAGTCGGAGCTTTGGTTAAGTTTAGTTTTTACAGCTCTGAAATATGGAATAATATTTGATTCAACTTCAAAATCATAGACATCGAAATCAACAGCGAAATAAATAACACTTGATCTCGGCAGGCCTAAGCGATCCGCCGCTTCAATTGCATATTGCGCGTCGCTTGTTCCCTGAGTGGAAGTAAAATAAGGTGCTTCAGTAACTTCATGTACGATGCCTTTCATATCGTCGCCGGAACGTTCAAAAATCGGAATATAGCGAAGGCCTGCTGCCAAAATCTTATTGATTTCGGAAATCGTGATTGGCCAGTAGCCTGTGAGGTATCGTCCGACATAATCAATGCCGATACCTTTAAAATACTGCGCTCTGTTTGAATTGATTCTTGCAGTGGTATCAATTGCGTTGGGAGCCCGGTCCGTATTGCCTTTGCTGACTAGTAAAGCTGCCCATGTCGATAAGCCAACCCAGCCATCGGCATCTAAGGCCATCATTTCCTGAAAGTCCATGACAGCGGTCTGAACGCCATAGCCAAAGCCACCGTCAAATTCTCCAGGATCAAAGCCATTTACATATAACATATACTGAAGCAGGACGACGAGTTCTGTTTGCCCGCTCCAAAGTGCAACGTTATGGTCATTCGCTCCTTGTGCTGTACTGGGACCAAATACACCGTTTGGCTCATCAATACCCACTTCTTTCTGGAAAGCATAGAGCATGGCATTACAGGTGTTTCGCCCATACTCACCATCCACTGGGCAGATGTTCAGGTCTTTCCAAAAGTAATCACTGTACTTTGAGTTTAGACCTCTCTGAATCTCCTGAATTCTGGGGTCACCCATGCTACCCCACACAACGGCATCCGTTGATAAAATTCCCTTAAAAGTTTTGGGATCAACCTCCCCATCCTGCGGCAGACCTGCTGCTTTTTTAAAGGCATTGACACCAATAATTGTTGCACCATCATAGGTTTTTGTCAAGTCTGATGAGCTGTAGCCTTTACACCAAAGTGCTCCCTGCAGAATGTTAACCTTATTCCCAGCTGAGCCAAGTTTAAGGGTTGGACACATGCTGGCTGTCAGCGGTCCGAATTCACCGGTAACCGGCGATACGCCAATTTCAATCTGTAATGCGGAAATCAGGGAAGCAATGGTTCCATTACCGGTTGCCCCGTCCTCGTCACAGTGAATATAACCTGTTTTTCCTGAATAGGTATTGTTTAACCATACCTG
Organism: Eubacterium maltosivorans; assembly: GCF_002441855.2. Classification (NCBI taxonomy): domain Bacteria; kingdom Bacillati; phylum Bacillota; class Clostridia; order Eubacteriales; family Eubacteriaceae; genus Eubacterium; species Eubacterium maltosivorans. The sequence continues at coordinate 2,861,863 of NZ_CP029487.1, forward strand.
CGTCATTAATACTTTCTGATCCATAATATAAATCCTTCTTTCTTTTTTTATTTATTTTTTTTAGTAAACCGGCAATGTGCACTTGCCGGTTTAAGAAGGACCGGTCCTCTGCTTTAGTTTTTGGCCTTATGCAGTGTCGGGCGCTTTTATAATTCTATTTTAGCCGCGTTTCTCTGCTTTGTCTGTGCACAAATCGTGTGTTAATTATTCCACTGAAAATGCACAAAGCTTCTGTCATAATAGCGGATGGTCTTCAGGCCATACCGCTCACCCGCGTCTGCCACCGCATCGACAGTATATCCATTGGCGGTATAGACGGCAATATCAGCCGCCCGTCCCAGTTTATGGTAGGAATCCGGCACACCGCCGACCTCTGCGTTGAGGATTTCACACCTTACGCCAGAGGTCACAACCAGGGGAATCCCCAGGTCCTTCCGAACCTGTTCCAGCTTTTCGATGAGCGTCCGGTTCATCGGAACCGGAAACCCATCGCAGTATTTGCCGCCGCACTCACATTTAAACTCCTGCATATTAAAATGCTCGGTTACCTGTTCCTGCGGATCAAAAACCGGCGCCGGATCGGCTGCGGCATAGTCAAACAGGGCGGCTTCAGTGTTATAGCCGACGATGCCGTCAGCGACGAGTCCAAAATCGGCTTGCAGTGCTTTGACGGCTGCATCTGTTAAGGGCCCTGGAAGGCCATCGACTGGGCAGCTGTAGCCCTTTGCGTTTAACTGCGCCTGTATGCCGCGTACTTGCTCGGACAGGTGGTCTTTTGTCATCGGGCCGGCAATGCCGTCAGCCTCAATGCCATAGCCTTCCTGGGCCCGCCTCACAGCCGCCTGGGTTTCGGGGCCATCATAGCCATCGACCGTCCCCGGCGCGTAGTTGCAGAGCTTAAGGGCTTCCTGAACCTGTGTTAAGGTCATCTCCATTATTTTCACCTCTTTCCTTTTTGTCTTTCTTTTTTAATACCTGTTCGGAATCGCTGATGCTGGGGGTTGTCGGATCGACAATCACGCCCATTGCAACGGCACAGATGACCGCTGCGTTCAAAATCTTTTCGATTAAAGGCACGTTAAAATCTGTTGAGATAAATCCCTGGGCGTACTGCAGGATCAAAACGATCAGGCCGATACAGGCAATCCAGAAGGCTTTGTTCTTTAATCGAATCTTTAAGTTCATTCCGGTTATCACCTACTTTCTATCGAAGGCTGATGATGTTGTGGTATCGCGATAACAGCTATGCTTTCGATAAACACATTATAGCACCGCATTCGTGGACCGGCTGTGTTCACTTTGTGCTGTGTTTGCTTAAAAAGAAAAGAGCCTTTCGGCTCTTTGGAGGCAAGTGGGAGAATTTGATTACTTAATCTGATGTTTCATCGCTTGATTTGCTTTTGAGGCGACATGGCGGATATAATCATAGTCATACTCGAGCTCCTCGGCGATCTGTACCAGCGATTTTCCAGTATAGCGCTGCATGTAAAATACTTTTTTCTGAATGTTTTTAAGTTTTGGAATTGCCTCAAGAATAACCTTAAGGCTTTTTTCAAGCAAGTGCTCCTGACGCCGCTGCTCACCCAGCGCCTCTCGGATAAGCGTTAGCTGCTTTAGAATTTGCTTTTTTCTTTCGACCTTTGTGTAAGGTGTTTTTTCAGATAAACGCATCCATTTTTCTTCAAGCTGAGTAAGATAGATAATCTCCTCCTGGATAATGGCCAGCTCAGCTTTCAGGCTGATGACAGAGTCGTCCTTTTCCAATAATTTCATATACTCCCACCTTTCGAATAAATTTTCTTTTTACAAACATATGTTCTTTAAAATAATCATACGCTCATCAAGAGAAAATGTCAATGAAATCCATTGGAGTGGACAAATATTTACTCTAATTTAAGCAAGTATTTTTTTGATTTTAAAGATGAATATTATTCTTTGTAGCTGTTTTTAAAATAAAGTTTTTTAGAAGTGTCATTATTTTGGACAGATTTTGTTCGCTATAGTTGGATTTTCGTTAAAAACAGGATTTTTAGGTTTGTTGCTTTTTATGACAGTGTCATTATTTTGAACGAAGGAGAGACAAAAACTAAGCAAAAAAACAAAATTACGGTGTTTTAGAACAATAAATGGCTTTATTCGCGGTTCGTTTTTGGCATAAAAATTGCATTTACTAAAGATTAAGATTTAATGCTGCTGCATTTGGGAGGAATAAGATGAAAAAATATGAACAGTTTATTGCAAAAGAAGACATTGAATTAATTCATGAGAATACCATTCGTATTCTGGAAAACGTCGGGGTCAAGTTTGAGCATGAGGAAGCTCTGGAGATTTTCAGGAAGCACGGCATACGGGTCGAGGGCGATGTCGTCTATATGGGTGAGAAGGACGTGCGCACGGCCCTGTCGACGGTTCCGGAGACCTTCACGCTGTACTCGGGCAGAGGAACGGTAGAGGTTGGAGACGGCAGTATGGTCAAGCTGCCGGTGGGCTGTCCAGCCTTTATCGAGGATCATGGCAATATCCGCAAAATTTTGAATAAGGACATTATTGATCTGTTTAAGCTTATTGATACCAGTCCATTGCTCGACTGTAACCATGTTAACTTTTTTACCGAATCGGAAGGCTTTTCCGATGATGTAAAGCGCTATTCCTATCTGGCGCTGCTTATGAAATACTCCAATAAGCCTTTCCCTTTTGCCATTCCCGATACCTCGGCGGAAAAGGGCAGCCTGCGGGAAGCCATGGCCAGCGGTATCCGCCTGATGAAGCGGTTTGAGGGCGTTGAGGATAAATGCCTGGCTTCGGTGGGGATCAACCCCCTTTCGCCGCTCTGCTATGACCATGCCCCCATCGAGCGGATCATCGGAACCTGCGATGAAAACCAGGGGATCTGGCTGGCCTCCTGTGTGATGCCGGTTTTAACGGCTCCGCCGTCTGTCGCTTCGATCCTGACCATGGTGAATGCGGAGATTCTGGCAGGTTTTGTTTTTACACAGCTCTTAAAACCCGGAACACCGATGATTTACGCCAATGTATCCGGCTCGACAGATTTGAGGACCATTCAGCTGAGCATGGGGAATCCAGAGGCTGCGCTGATGATTTACGGAACTGCGGCTCTGGCCGATTATTATCGCGTGCCCTTCCGGGCTGGCGGCGCCATCAGCGACGCCAAGGATCTTGATTTCCAGGCAGGTATGGAATCCATGATGATGGCTGAAGCGACCGTAGAGGCAAAACCAGACATGATCCTCCACAGCACAGGCTGTCTGGGGACATATAATATCGTCAGCTTTGAAAAAATGCTGATGGACGAGGAAATCTTTGCCTATGCCGAACGGATTCACCGGGGTATTGATGTAACGGAGAAGAAAATCTGTTTTAAGGATATTGAAAAGACCGGGCCAAGGGGCAATTTCCTGTCTGGCAGAACGCCGAAGATGTACCGTGAAGAATTTTATCTCACCCAGTACCTGAACAAGGCCGACGCCAACGACTGGCAGAATAAAGGCCGGGTTGGGCTCAAGGAAAATGCCGGCCAAAAGGTGCAGGAGAGAATTGAGGCTTACCAGGCGCCGGAAATTACAAAAGAGCAGGAAGAATTGTTAAAGCCGTATTTGCCGGAAGCTTACCGGGACCAGATTTAGGAGGCCTGTCATGAGTAAGGGAAAACGTAATTTTCTTTTGGTGTTGATCAGTGTAATGGTGGGGATTATCTATTTTATCCCCTATCTCCGCTTTTTCTTTTATGACCAGATGCTGGACGGATTTCATCTGACCAATTTGCAGCTGGGCACGCTTGGGTCAATTTATGGCCTGGTTGCCCTGTTCTGTTACCCGGTCAGCGGTTATCTGGCCGACCGTTTCAGCGCGCGCATTCTGCTGACCATCTCTTTTTTAGTCATGGCGGGGCTCACTTTCTGGCAGTCCACTTTTCCAGGCTATAATACACTGGTGGCTATCTATGTCCTGTACGGCTTCTTTACGACCGCCACTCTCTGGTCGCCTTATATCTGTTTTGTGCGCCATCTGGGAACAGAGGAGGAGCAGGGAAAGCTTTTTGGTGTCAGCGAGGCCATGCGCGGTGTGGTCAGCGCGGTAACCGGCTTTGTTTTTCTCTGGATGCTGGGCCTTTTTGTGGACAGCGTGGGAGGAATGCAGGTGCTCCTGTGGATTTCGGTTGGGTTATATGTGCTCTTCGCGGCTTTGAGCATCGTCTTTTTACCCAAAACAGAGACTAAAGCTTCAAAACAGAATAATCCACAGGAAAAAGGGATGAAAAATATTATAAAAGCGCTCAGGCTCCCTGGCACATGGCTGGTTGCATTTTTTCTGTTCAGCTGTTTTTGTGTGATCAATACCGGGACAAACTACCTCGGCACTTATACGACGCAGGTGCTGGGCGTATCGGCCTCTGTCTCCAGCGGACTGGCGATTTTCAGAAGCTATGTCATCGTGATCGCGGCAGGTGTGCTGGGCGGTATACTGGCGGACAAGGCAAAGTCCAGAGCGATTTTTATCAGCGGCCTTCTGGGCGGCATTATCGTGTGCGCGGCGCTTTTAATTTTTAGCAGCAGTCTGGTGACAGTGGCCATTGTCATTACCATGGTCATGTCCTTCCTGTATTTTACGGTTAAATCTGTTTATTATTCAGTCATGGGTGAAGGCGGGATTCCACTTGAACTGACCGCGGCCGCCACAGGCATCATTTCCTTTATCGCCTATGCGCCGGAGGCCTTTATGACAACCATCATGGGCTCATGGATTGACGCAGACCCGGTGATGGGCTTTAATAAGATATTTATCTGGATGATCAGTTTTTCGGTGATCAGCATCATACTGGCTGTGATTATTTACAGACGGCACAAAAAAGCTGAGGGCATTTAGCCCTCAGCTTTTTCCAGGTTGTACTTCTTGATTTTATTGTGCAGATTTGTCCGGGAAATCTGGAGCTGCTTTGCAGCTCTGCTGACATTATGCCCGGTTTTTTCAAGGGTATCCTGGATAATCTTTGCTTCATAAGCGTTCATCAGCTGGCTGAGCCCTTCTTCCCCGCTGGTTCCGGGCAGGCCGGAGGGCGGCGCAGCTTCGGGAGCTGTATTTGTCCTAAGCAGGTACTCAGGCAGGTGGTGGGGCTTAATAAAGGCTTCATCCTTTCCCGCAAAATAGATGGCCTGAGTGATGATATGCCGCAGCTCCCGGACATTGCCGGGCCAGCTGTGGGATTCAAAAATCTGTTTTACCGCGCTGGATAACCGGGTGACCTTTTTTCCGAGCACTGGCGCCATACTGCCAATAAAATACTCAGCCGTCTCAGCGATATCCTCCCTGCGGCTGGCCAGCGGGGGCAGCTCAATAGAGAAAACGGCCAGGCGGTAATAGAGGTCTGCCCGTAAATGGCTGTTTTCAATGGCGATGAAGGGCTCCTCATTGATGGCGCTGATGATGCGGCATTTGCAGGGTTTTTCCTCCTGACCGCCCACTGAACGGAAGCGTCCTGTCTCCAGAACGCGCAGCAGCTTTGACTGGAGCCCGACAGCCATGGAGTTGAGCTCATCCAAAAACAGAGTGCCGTTCTCAGCCTCTTCAAACAGTCCCTTTCGGTTGACCGCGCCGGTATATGAGCCTTTACAGGTGCCAAACAGCGTGCTTTCAAGCAGGGCTTCTGGGATAGCGCTGCAATTTACAGCCACGAAGGGATAGGGAGAAAAGGCACTGTAGTTGTGAATGCTCTGGGCAAAAACTTCCTTGCCAGTGCCGGTCTCGCCCCAGATGAGCACAGGGGCGTCTGTTTTAGCCACGATTTTCCCCCGGTAAATTGCCTTTTGCAGCATCGGGCTGCTGCCGATCACATTGTCAAAGGTGTGCTGTGTACCATTTTGCTGGTAATGGGAGGGGATCTGGCGGTCACTCTGTTTTTTATTACCCTCGGCGATCATTTCCAGATAATCCGAGACCTCGCGGTAAATGCACAGGGCATAATCGATTTTACCATTTTTTCCGTATATAGGATAAGTGCTGCACAGAATATTCGCCTCATTGCCGCCGACGGTGGTGTAATAGTCCAGCGTTTCCTGATAGATTTTTCCGGTTTTCAGTGTATCGAGCACCATTGAGCGCTTTGGGCGGATAATGTTTGGAAACTGCTGTGGGTTATAGAGCTCCTCAGGGCTTTTTCCAATAACCTCGTCACGCCGCAGGGCTTCAATCTTTTCACAGCCCTTTGAGTAACAGATGATCCGCCCCTCTGCGTCAAGAATCATCACGGCCATGTCGGTGATGCGCTCCAGATCGCCGATACTCAGCGGGCGCAGCGCCTTTAAGTCCTTTTCCATGCTCATTCCTCCTTAGCACAGTATTTTCGTATGAGCCGGCTGGCCTTTGACTGGGTGATGCCCAGCTCCTCGGCCACGCCGACAGAGGTTTTTTTCCGGCTGTAGCAGTCCTGGATAATGTAGCTTTTGACCTGATCCAGAAGCTGGTCGTAAGAATGGTAAAACTTATCATCGGTCTGGGGAACGTGCATGCGGATCTCCTCGGGCACCTTGCTTTCGTAGATAATGGAGCCGCTGGTTAAGACGTACATGCGCTCAATGACATTTTTGAGCTCCCGGATATTGCCCGGCCAGTCGTAGTGGACCAGGGCGAGCAGGGTCAGGGAATAAAAAACCTTGTTTGTGCCGTACTTTAAATTTTGTTTTTTCAGATAGTGGAGGGAGAGGGGAATAATGTCCTCCTTGCGTTCTCTGAGAGGCGGGATATAGCTGATAAAGGAGCCGATGCGCCAGTAGAGGTCCTCCCTGAAGGTTTTTTCTGCGATGGCAGTCTTTAAGTCTTTGTTGGTGGCGGAAATGATGCGCACATCCACATGGACTGGTGTGGTGCCGCCCACAGGCAGGAAGGATTTGCTCTCGATGGCGTGCAGGAGCTTTACCTGGAGGTTTAAGGGCAGATCCCCGATCTCATCGAGGAATACAGTCCCCTTGTCGGCAGATTCCAGCAGGCCCTTTTTTCCGCGGGTATTGGCGCCGGTAAAGGAGCCGGAGGCATAGCCGAAAAGCTCGCTTTCCAGCAGATTGTCGGGGATCGCGCCGCAGTTGATGGACATAAAAGGGCCAAAGCCGCGGTCACTGCACTGGTGGATGTACTCGGCGATCAGGGTTTTGCCAGTCCCGCTCTCCCCCAGAAGCAGGATGGACATGTCCGACTTCGCGATGCGCTCCAGCTCCACAATCCGCTTCAGGAAAGCATGGCTTTCCCCCACAATATTGCGCCTCTGGCGCTTTTTTACTTTTTCGGGCTTTTCCATGAGCTTAGCGTCAGCGTCAAAGTCCACATCCGAAAAATTTTCCTGAATCACATAGACGGTAAAGTCAATGTCGTTGGGTGCATCCTCCTTCATGACCGGAGTGTCGATGATTTCCATGTAATTGCGCGACAGCATATTTTTCTGTCTGTAGATCAGCGGCCTTTTCATGGCCAGCATATTTTTATAGGCGGGCGGGTAGACAACGCCCTCCCATTTCCCCCAGTCGCTATCGCCCACCAGATCCTCTGGCAGTTTGCCGTAATGCCTTGAGATGGCCGGGTTCACATAGATGGTTTTTCCGTTCTGGTCGCTGACAAAAACGCCCAGAAAAAGATTTTCAAGAATTTTAATATAGAGCTCCTTTGGAAGAGACATCAGATAGTCCAGGTATTCTTCGCTGTGCTGAAATGGATTGTTCACAAAATCACCGCCTTTCTTCTAGTATACCGGGGTTCTTTATAAAAAACAAGCGATTTCCGAAAAAATAGTCATTTTTGCATAGATTATTAAATATTAAAAAGTATAGGTAGTTAAAAATGATTAACAGGTTGTTCTTTTTGGAGGAGAAATGGCGCAGCTGGGGCTTTTTTAAGATTGGCACGGGTCTTGCGTTATTAAACGGCATGAATCGGAAAGCCGATACTTCCAGAATCTGCAGAATGATGGAATAAAATGGAATTAATGAAAAATGACTGATATGAAAAATTGGAGGAAAAACATGTACCCAAACCGTAATTTATTTGAGAAATATATCACAAAAGACGAAATTGAGCTGATCCACGAATATACTCTGAAAATTTTATCCGAGGTTGGTGTGATCATCGAGAGTGATGCTGCCGCCGAGGTCTTTAAAAAGAACGGCGCCCGCGTCGAAGGCCATAAGATCTTTATTGACGAAGCCCTCTTAAAAAAAGGCCTGTCCACTGTGCCAAAGGAATTTGATATTTACAGCCCGTCCGGCAAGCTGACCCTCGGCGAGAGCGCCCCCACGATCTGCGCGGGTCCGGTGGCGCCCACCACTATCCAGGATTTTGAAAACAATACCTACCGCCCAGCCAATTTAAAGGATGTTGAGCAGTATTACATTCTTCAGGAAACCAGCAAGGTCATCAGCATGCCCACGCATTCCTGCCAGAATACCGACGATTTGGATAAATCCGGCGATGATTTCCACACACCGCAGGCAGCCATGGGCCTGAAATACTGCCAGAAGCCCATTTACCAGGGCAACACCATTACGCCCATCAACTATAAAAAAGGCTCGCTGATCGAAGCCAACCGCAGACTGGTCAAGCTGCACCGCGAATTTTATGACATCTGGGACAAGCCGGTAACCATGTCCAACTGCTGTGTGCTGTCGCCGCTGGCCATTGGCGCAGAAGTAGCAGACACCATCATCGGCGCGGTTCAGGAAAACCAGCCTGTGATCATTATCTCCTGCTCCATGACGAACCTGACCTGTCCTCCGACACTGGCCAGCGCCATTGTTCAGGATAACGCCAATATTCTGGCTGGTATAGTGCTGACACAGCTCATAAACCCTGGGGTGGGCGCGGTTTACGGCTCAGTGACCTCCCCCACCGACATGCGCAATGTCCAGCTGGCTACCGGCGCGCCCGAAGCCGTGCTCATGCAGATGGGCCTGGTCGCCATGGGGCGTTATTATAACCTGCCAGTGCGCTCCGGCGTATCCGCGACCACTGCGGTTGACCTGGATTTCCAGTGCGGCGCGGAATCCATGATGACCCTCATGACCGGCATGCTCGGCAAAACCGACTTTATCCTGAACGCCGCAGGCGCTTACGGCGGTTATAACCTCGGCTCCCTTGAAAACTTTGTGCTGGATGAAGAAAACATCGCTTACCTCAAACGTGTGAACCAGGGCCTTGACATCACCGAGGACAAGCTGTATTTTGACCTCATTAAAAAAACCGGACCGCGCGGCAATTATCTGAAAGGCCGCACGCCAAAGGATTACCGCATGGAAAACTACTTCCCGAACATTTTTATCCGTGAGGGCGGCTCGCCGGCGGACGTTATTGAAAAGAACGGCAATCTGGTTGCCCGGGCCCGCAGTGTGGTAAATGAACGCCTGGAAAGCTACGAACTGCCGGATGTTACCACCACCCAGAAAAAGCTGTTGAATGAATACCTGCCGGAAGGCTACAAATACGATTTATAAAAGATAAGAGGAGCGTAAAACAATGAGATCAAATGACCGACAATTACAGTTAGGTATGCACACCTATACCCTTCACCTCAGCGGACTTGGTGAGAGCTGGGGATTTGACGACCCCCACGCCTTTGAAAAGTCCATCAACCTCATGCAGCTCATGGATCTGGCTGTGGAATGGGGACTGGACGGACTCCACATCACCAACGTGGATCTGGAAACCCTTGACGCCGCCCATCTGGCAGAGGTGAAGGCCGCGGCTGAGGATCACGGGCTCTACCTGGAATACAACGTATCCTTTGACGCCCCCTGCGACCCGCGTGTCAACTCCACCGTGCGCGACGCTCTGTTAAACGGCAAGGCCATGGGCGCAGATCTGGTGAAATTCAGCCTGGACATCGAGCGGCCAAAACCGTTGTACGGCACCTGCTTCCACCCGGATGTCATGGTACAGCTGGCAGCGCGCTACCATGAATTCAAAGAGAATATTCCGCTCATGGAAGCGCTGGGGCTTCAGGTTTCCATCGAGAACCACTGCGATACCTACGCCGATGAGGTTATCTGGCTGGTAAAACAGCTGAACCATCCGAGTATCGGGGCATGTCTGGACACCATCAATTCTCTGTGTGTACTGGAAGGCCCGGAAGCCTGCGCAGAGAAGATGGCGCCCTACGCGAACTGCTGCCACTTCTGCGACAACAAGCTGGTCATCGACCCGGACGGCACCCACTCCATCGGTGTGGCCATCGGTGATGGGGATATCGACTGCGCCAAAATCCTGAAAATGCTGAAGGAGCAGGCCCCTCTTTCCCGAATCACCTTTGAGGTGGAATATGAGATTGGGGAGGATACACTGGAGGCTGCGAGAGAAAAGGAAATCGAGGCCTGCAAGAAAAGCATCGACTATCTGCGCAATGTGTTAAAGCTCGGCGTCCGCGGACGCTAAGCGGGAAGAGGGGGTAATAATATGAAAGTAACCGGGAAAAAAAGATGGGTCGTGCTGGCGCTGGTTTCTCTGCTGGGCGGCATCATGGTCTATGTTCCGTTTTTACGCTACAACTATTATGATCAGATGATCATTGTCTTTACACAGTTTAAACCCATTGTGTCCGCGTCCTACGCCCATGAATTTATTGGGGATATTGGGCTGTGGTTTGGAATTTTCTCTGTTTTGATCTACCCGATCGGGGGGATACTGGCCGATAAGTTCAGTGAGCGAAATCTGCTGGTTATCGGCGCTGTGATGATGGGGCTGGCCTCATTTTGGTATGGCATTGTCCCTGGAAGCATTGAAATTATGATCATTCATATTTTATACGGCATCGGCACCAGTATTTTCATCTGGTCAGCTTATCTGAAGGTTGTCCGTAAAATGGGGACAGATGCTGAACAGGGAAGAATGTACTCCACGTCTGAATTTGTAAGGGCCATTGTGGGAACACTGATCGGTTTTTTCGGCGCAAGCCTTTTAAACAAAGCGGTTTTTCCGGGAACCGGGATTGACCCGCAGGTGCTGGGGCAGCAGTGGCAGATGATGTTGTTCTTCAACGGCGCCCTGTTCATTATTTTGGCAGTCCTGATCTTTATTCTGGTGCCGGGCAGAATCATCGGCGCAGAGGAGGGCAATGAGGTGGTCCAGGAAGGCTTCAGCATGAAGAATATCGTCACGGTTTTAAAAATGCCGGGTACCTGGCTGCTGGCGCTGCTGATTTTCTTCTGCTTTTCCTTTACCTCAGCAGGCGCGGGCTATCTGGGCACTTACACCACCAACGTTCTGGGCATTTCGGAAACACAGGCCAGCAATTTTGCGGTAATCCGTAATTATATCATCGCGGGCCTCTCCACCCTGGCCATCGGGTTTATTGCGGATAAGATCGGCTCAAAGGTTAAAACGCTGGGAATTTACCTGGTGCTGGCCACCATTATGACTGTGGTGATGATCCTGACCAGGGATGCCACCATGATGTGTATTGTCGTCACCTTTGTCTTTGCCACCGTTTATACCGGGATGCGCGGCATCTACTTTGCAACTCTGGGTGAAGTCGGCATTCCCCTTTCGCTCACTGGCGTATCTACCGGAATCATCTCGCTGATCTGCTATACCCCGGATATCTACTTTGCCAAGCTTGCCGGCTCATGGCTGGACGCCTACGGCAACGCAGGCTATGATTTTATCTGGTACTGGGCCATCGGCTGCGGTATTTTAGGGATTATCACCGCGGGGATTACCATGGCTTACTCAAAAAAATTACAGGCTAAAAACAAACAGGAACCGTCCGCCGATCAGGCGGCGGAAGTCAAATAAACAGGAGATAAAATATGAAACAGACCTATAACTTTGCTCCGCAGGAAGAGCTGGAGCTGATCCATTCACATTCACTGAGACTTTTAAAGGAGACCGGCGTTGTCTTTTACTGTGACGAGGCGCTGGAAATTTTCAAAAAACACGGCGCCCGGGTGGACGGAGAAACCGTATTTATCGAAGAAAAAATGCTGGACGACGCGCTGAAAACCATTCCGAAAACCTACGAGTGGTACGGCAGAAAAGGCTCCCTCACGCTGGGGGACGGAAAGCCTGTTTACGCCTCTAGCTATGGTCCCATGTACGTTTATGAGGACGACGACTACCATTTCCCAACCCCCCTTGATTTCGCTAATTTCGCAAAGCTCGACCAGAGCAGCAAGGTGGTGACTATCGGTAATCCCAACAACATGGATATGCCGAAGATCAAGCCCGAGGACCGGAGCAACTACGCCATGGCGGCCACGCTCATGTATCTGGACAAGCCGCTCATGGGCATGGTTGACGGCAGAAAAAGCGCCGCCGAATGTATCGATATGGTGCGCCGCTTTTATGGCATAGACGATTCGGACAAGCGCTGCGTAGTTTCTGGACTCATCAACGTCGCCTCCCCCTTCCACTATTCACAGGCCATGTGTGAAGGCCTGATCAAGTACGCGTCAGAGGGACAGGCAACCTTTGTCACCTCGGCGGGCATGAGCGGTCTGACCGTTCCGGATACACTGGCCTCACATATTCTGGTAGCCAATACAGAAATTCTGGCCGGCGTTGTGCTGACACAGCTTATTAACCCAGGCGTCCCGGTGGTATACGGCCTCCAGGGGCTTGGCTCAGATCTGCGCTATACTGTAGGCACAATGGGCAGTCCGGAGCAGTCGCTGATCTTCCAGACCGCCAAATCACTGGCAAACTTTTACGGCATGCCAGTTCGCACCGGCGGCTTGATGAATGATGCCAAGGATATGGATATCCAATCCGGCGTCGAATCCTTCAACAGCGGCTACGCGGCCATTATGTCCGGCGTGGACGTCATGCTGCTGTCCTGCGGTATGCTGGACTCTGTCAACACCATCAGCTATGATAAGTATATCTATGATGAAGAGATGATCCAGTCCATCGAACGTTTTGTCCGCGGCTATGAGGTCACAGAGGAAACCCTGCTGTTTGACAAAATTCAGAAGGCCGGCCCTGGCGGAGATTTTCTGGGAAGAACCACCCGCCTGTATCGAAACGACTACTTTATGCCAGATATCTGTAACCGCCTTTCCCACGGCAACTGGGTTGCGGCGGGAAAACCAACCATCAAGAGCAAAACCAGAGCCGCTTACCAGAAGCGTCTGGAGGAATACGTCATGCCCGAAATGGACAGCGGCCAGAAAGCACTGATCGAAAAATATATTCCAAAAGAATTCTGGTATTAAAAGGCTGAGAATAAAAATATATTTCAGGCTGGGCAGAGGTCCCTTTACAGGCGGAACCTCCCCAGTCCTGTCTGTTTGGAGAACATGTATAAAAAGGAGGGTAACATGTCTGGTAAAAAGGAAAAGAAGAACGGAAGTATGTGGAAGGCAGTTGATAAGAGCGTGCTGATTCCAGGAGGAGTCTGCCTGCTCCTGGTAGTGGTCGCTGGCGCAGCTTTCCCCGAACAGTTCGAGTCAATGCTCGGCGCCTGCGTTGATTTTATTATGGCACACTTTAAATGGCTTTACATCATCTGTGTCTGTGCCATTACCATTGTCTGCTTCTGGCTGATCTTTGGCAGGTACGGCAGTATAAGGCTTGGCGGAAAAAAAGCTAAGCCGAGCTTCAGCCTTTTTACCTGGTGCACCCTGTCGCTTACGGGCACCATCGCTGTCGGCATCTGCTTTTATGGTGTGTCCGGCCCGGTCAACGCTTTTATGAACCCTCCGGAATTTCTGCACGTGGCGGCCGGAAGCCCTGAGGCGGTCATTCCCAGTCTGAAATATTGTTTTCTGCACTACGGTATTCCCCCGTATTTTTTGATGGTCTTTTTCGCCATGATTCTGGCCCTGGTCTATTACAATGGAAAGCGGGACCTGCGGGGGAGCTCCACGCTATTTCCGCTGATTGGTGAAAAATCCAAAACCTGGATCGGGAATATCGCGAATATCCTCATGGTAGTCTGCCTGATTGTCTGCGGAACCAACATGGGACTCGCCGTTATCCAGCTGAACGCGGGCATTGGTACGGTGGCCGGAATGGACCAGACACCCAGCTTTGAAGTAGTTTTAATCATCATCTATACAGTGGCGTCCGTCATTTTTGCCACCTCCGGCGCCCATAAGCTCATGGGATATCTCAGCAATGTCAATGCCGTGTGCTACGCTGTGATTCTGGTTTTTGTCATACTGGCCACGAGCGCTAATGAAACTTTTACCCTGCTTTTTACGGCTCTTGGCGAATTTGTGAGGGATTTTATTCCCATGATCTCCTTTGGTGATCCGGTCTATCAGACCGGCTGGCAGAGCAGCAACTCCATGTTCTACTATGCCTGGAATCTGGTGCCGGCCCTCATGCAGGCCCTGTTTTACGTCAGTATCGCCTATGGACGTACGCTGCGCCAGTTTCTTTTAGTCAACTGCCTGCTGCCCTGTACGGTTGTGTTTACCTGGTACGCCGCCTTTGGCGGTAACGCCATGATGGGTATTTTAAACGGCAGCGATCTCTTTGCCCAGATGCAGCAGTTCGGCGATGGTATCGCGACCTTCGCGTTTTTAGACACCCTCCCCCTGGGTTCCGTCATGAAATGGGTCTTTATCATTGTTGCCATGATGACCTTTATCACCTTCTCGGATTCTGTAGCCTACTCTTTCCCCATGCTTTTGATGAAAAAAACGTCGACGGACGTCTCCCTGACCAAAATCCCCAAAAGCCTGAACGCAGCAGTCGCGATTTTTATGGGTGCGCTGACAATGGTACTCCTTTTTGTGGGCGGTTACGACGCCCTCAATCAGGTAATCGTCGCTCTGGGTTTCCCGGCAGTTATTTTTACGATCATCGTGCTCATTGCCGGCGTGAAATTTATTCTGCACCGCGATCGGTATGACGCGACTTATATTGAGGAAATGGAGGAAGAAAGGCAGCGGGAGCAGATGGAGAAAGAAAAGGCATAAACTTAAGAATGCCCAGATCTCTTTATTGTAAGAGATCTGGGCATTTTCATTTTTCACCAAAAAACTTTATAGAATCGTATAATGCATAACCGGGATCTGGGCAAGCTGTTTTTCTGCGAGATCAATATATTCCCGTGCTTCCTGATAGGAAAGCCCCATCATCAGCATTCGGGCGGTGTCTGTTTCGTCACGTATTTCTTCGTAGGAAATCTCGATGGTACCGGAGATCTTTGCCTTGTTCAGGGCAGTCCAGATGCCGTTAGACTTAATGCCAAGCTTTTCTGAAAACTGATAATCTTCTGTTCGGTTCATGTCCTGAAAGGCATTATATGTAAATAAAAATAAGGGTGGTGATATATAGTCTGCGTCCATCCAGGTTTCGATATAAAAATCTAAATCATTTTTACTGTCGAGCAATTCGCGCAGAATATAGCGGTAAAAAACAAGTGAGTAGAGCAAGGGGTCCTGATCATCCAGATAATCATGCATTGTTTTAGCGCATTTCCTCGAAAAATCATCGCACATCATTTTTGCGATGGTATATTTTCCGTCTGGAAAATAATAGTAGGTTAAAGATACATTAACACCTGCAGCCGCAGCGATATCACGCATTGAGGTTCCGTCATAGCCATTTTGCTTAAACAGATTTTTGGTTTCACTTAAGAGTTTATTATAAATTTCATTTTTATCTCTTTTTTTTGCCATTTTTATGCCTCTGTTATCCTGTTTATGTATTTTCATTAATTATACACTTTGAAAAAAACAAAGTCAACAGATTCAATATTTGTTTTAAATTATTTTGAACTGTTTAAAATAATTTAAAACAAATATTGACAAATTTAAAATATATTTATATAATGGGGTCAATAAAGGAGTGAAGTCCTTTACCAAACTGCTGAGTAATACACTGCTATTCTAGACATGCTGGTGTTTACTTGTTTCCGCATAGGGGGGAAAACATTGAAAGCATATGAAAGATTTATTTCAAAAAATGATATTCTGAAAATCCATGAAAATAGTTTGGATATTTTGCAAACAGTGGGGATGGAATTTGATCACGATGAAGCCTGTGAGGTGTTTAAAAAGCATGGGGCGAAGGTTGATGGACATAAGGTTTATATTCCGAGAAAGATGGTTGAGGATGCGCTGAAGCTCGCAAAGCCCAGCTTTGAGTATACGAGCCATAAGTGTACGAAAACAGTCGGTAAGGGGTCAAAGCTTTTTGTTCCGCTGGCCGGATATATTTATAATAATGACCATGGTAAAATTCGTAAATGTACGAACCGGGATTATGTTAATCAGTTTATTCTATCTGAAACAAGCGATGTTATCAATGTGTCTAACTGTAATTTTATGATTGAAACCGACCATTTGACCGATGCTCAGAGGCGTTTTGGCTCCATTGCCATCATGCTCAGATATTCAAAAAAGATGACTTTATTTATCAGGCCAAATCCACTTAAGGATCCGGCTGAAAAAATGCGGGCGATCTGCAGAGAGCTGTTTCAGTTTACGCGCCGCTTCGAAGGAGTGTCAAAAGATAAAATTTGCGGCCTTGGCCTGACAACAACGTTGACACCGCTGAGCATGCACTTTGCTCCGGTTGAGATGATTTTTACCTGTTGCGAAGAAAATCAGGCGCTTCTGATAACCAGCGTGCCAATGCCCAAGATGACAGTGCCGGGTTCCATGGCGGGAGAGCTTGCGGTCAGCAACGCAGAAGTTTTAGGCGGCTATGTGCTGGCAAAGCTTCTGAACCCGGAGGTTGCTGTTGTCTATGGGAATACACCCGCTTCCGCTAATCTGCACACGCTGCAGCTGTCAATCGGTTCTGCCGAGACAGCCCTTGGTGTCTATGCGACCGCTGGGTTGGCCGATCTTTATAATCTGCCTTTCAGGACAGGCGGCAGTCTGGCCGATTCTAAAACATGCGATTTTCAGGCAGGATGTGAAACCACTCTGATTACTCAGGCGACAGTGGATGCAGACACCGATGTGATTCTTCATGGAGCTGGTTGCTTAGGACAGTTTAATGTGGGCAGTGCAGAAAAATTTGTTTTGGATGAAGATGTTATTCGCTATGCGCTTCGGATAAGAGAAGGAATAAACTGCGAGGATAAACGGTTTTGCCGAGATGAAATTGAAAAGATCGGCCCGAAAGGGAGCTTTCTGATGGGAAGAACCCCTAAAATGTTCCGCGAGGAGTTTGTCGTGCCGCACCTGTTCAATAAAGAAGATCCGTTGAGCTGGCAAAACAACGGCAATAAAGACATCCTGGAAGCTGCAAGAGAGCATATTAAGAAACGTATTGAAGCATTTACGCCACCGGACATCACAAAAGAACAGCAGAAGATATTAGAGCCTTATTTGCCATCGGAATTCAAAGAACGCATTAATTAAGGAGACAGTAACATGAACGAGAGGACTAAAAAAAGGACGCTTGCGATTTTTATTCTTGTCAGTTTTGTATGCGCATTTGCCTATTATATGCCATCCTTGCGGTATACATTTTATGATCAGATGAAATCAGCGTTTATGCTGACAGATACGCAGATGGGTCTGGTGGCTTCGGCTAAAGCCCTGGCTAATACAGTATGTTATCCCATTTCCGGGTATTTTGCATCCAAGTTTTCAACCAAGAAGCTTTTTATCGTTTCTTTAATCGGATTTTTGGTGTTGACCGCCTGGTATTGGCTGGCACACACATATGTTGAGGTCATGATTATTTTTGCCCTGCATTCATTCTTTGCCATCGCGACTTTTTGGTCAGCTTATTTAAATGCTGTCCGCGCTCTTGGAACAGAAGAAAATCAGGGAAAAATGTTTGGGAGCAGTGAAGCGACGCGCGGGATTGCGCAGACCATCGCCGGATTCATTTGCCTGTGGATTGTGGGACTGGTTGGAAATTCACTTTTTACAGGATTCCGCGGCGCTCTTTTCTTCTGCATGATTGCCTATGTTTTACTTCTGGTTGCGACGATTTTTATTATGCCAGACGAAGACCCGGTTAAGGCCGAGGCAAAGAAAGAAAAGTCTGGACTCAAGGGATTCATGGAGGCTGTGAAAGATCCGGCGATCTGGGTAGTTACTTTTGTGGTTATGTGCGCATATGTATCGTGGACGGTTGGAAACGGCTATATGACGACCTACACAGTGCGGGTGCTCAATATTTCACAGCAGACGGCCAGCACAATTGGCATTGTCAGAAGCTACATAATTGTTTTGGTAGCTGGATTTTTAGGTGGATATGTTGTCGATAAATTTTCATATAAAGGACAGGCTTTTATTGTGCTTTTTACCTTGGTTGCAGGTTTAACAGCCGGGGTGATATTCACGTCCTTTAACGTCACTTTGTGTGTAATCATCACTCTGGTTTTAGCGCTTATTGTTAACATTATGAAATCAACCTACTGGTCAACAATGGGACAGGCAGGTATTTCGATTGAAAAAACAGCTATGGCAACAGGTGTTATATCCTTTATTGCTTTTATTCCAGACTTTTTTGTAGGGCCGATCTGTGGTTCCTGGCTCGATGCGGCAGAAGCGGCTGGCAATGTTGCGGTTGGATTTAATAAAATATTTGTTTTTCTCATTGTGTTTTCAGTTTTGGGAATTGTCTCAGCGGTTATTTTGCTCAAAAGGACCAAGAGCGCAGAAAAAAGCGTCAAAAATACGATTTAAAATGTTCTGCATAAGAAAAGAACAGAATGGAGGGGGAACATGGAGTTTTCGTTTAATACCTTGCTGATTGACTTTGCTCTGGCATCTTTGCTGATGGTATTTGCGCAGTTTTTGCGCTCAAAGGTAAAAATTGTTCAGAGACTTCTGTTGCCCGCTCCATTGATTGCAGGTGTTATTGGCTTAGTCGGTGGACGCTGCTTTTTGAATGTTCTGCCATTCAGTAAAGAAATTATCAATTATCCGGTTTTTCTCATTGTGGTTCTTTTCGGAGGTTTGTTTATTGGAAATAAAGGGACGGGCCTGATGAAAGCCATTAAAAAGACGCAGGACACTTTCTATCTCAATCTTGCTGCTGAGCTGGGACAGTATGGTTTTTCACTGTTGGCAGGCTTCATCTTTATTCCCCTTCTTTTTCCAGCAGTCAATACTTCTATCGCGCTGCTGCTGCCGTCCGGATTTGTCGGTGGACATGGATATGCCGTTGCCATTGGGAGCACGCTTCAGGAGATAACAGGATGGGAACATGCTGTCGCTATTGGACAGACGTTTGCCACCATCGGTTTAATCGTAGCCCTTTTAATTGGGATTATCTTAATAAAGTATGGCATATCAAAAGGATACCCTACATATATTAAAAGCATGCAGAAGCTGCCGGAGTCGATGCGAACAGGATTTTATTCACCAAATGAGCAGGATGCCTACGGAAGAAAAACGACATCGGCAATTTCTGTTGAGACTTATACATGGCATATTGGTTTAGTGTTAACCGCGACGGGCGGCGCCTATCTGATTGATTTCTACTATCAAAAACTGGGTCTTCCTTTTGCCCTTCCGCTGGTCTGTCTTGCCCTTTTCTGTGGTATTATGATCAATGCCTTTTTAAAAGCGGCTAAGCTTAATCAATATGTGGACAAAGAGATTATCACTCACATCGGCAGCTCCATTACCGATTATCTTCTGTTCTTCGGTGTGGCGTCACTGGATATTAAAATTGTGTTCGCTTATTGGAAGCCGATACTCTTTCTTTGCCTGTTTGGTATTTTGTACTGTATTATGTTTGTTTTTCTCATTGGAAAGCGTTATTTTGTATCGAACTGGTTTGAGCGTGGCATTTTTATTTTTGGCTGGAACACAGGAATCGCAGCGATGGGGATCATCCTCCTTAGGATTCTTGACCCTGAATTCAAAACAACGGTTTTGACGGACTATTCCCTGGCCTATTCTGTCATCGCTTTGGTGGAGATTTTAATTGTAACGTTTTTGCCGGTTTTTGTGGGATACGGATACGGCTTTGTTTGTTCAGTTGTTTTGATTTTATGCTTTGTTTTATTAGTTTTACGCGCCAGGTTTTATAAGAAATCGACAGAGTAAAAGGGCAAAACAGCCAGAGGAATTGAGATCCTCTGGCTGTTTTTTTCTTGATGGTCGGGCTTCTGTCGGTAATCCAGTTTCCGTGTGATACGCGAGTTGGGATGTTTGGCAAATAATAATCATTTTTGTAGGCTTTTGATGTCCGTCTGATAAAGTTTCCGTCTGGACCTGCTTTGACAATTTTATCGTACATCAAAGTTTTTTCTGTAAATTTATAGCCTCTCAGCCACCTTTTAACTGTGACAGTAAGTTATTTGTTAAATTCATTTGCTTTCTTTTGTTTTTTATCGCTGTTGGTTTCTCAAATCCTGTTCCTTTGCCAGCTGCTGGCCACAGGGTGTTGTGCATAAACCGCCCTTACAGGTACAGCGCAGCTCGCTTGGCAGCTGCATGCCGACTCTGAACATCGTCTCCGCGGCCTGATCAAGAGGAATCAGCGGATCATACCCCCCCATCACCATGTTTGCGCTGACAAGGGAATTGGCCACAGACATGGCGTTTCGGCTGATACAGGGCAGCTGGACCAATCCGGCTACCGGGTCACAGATTGTACCGAGGATATTCTGAACGGCACAGGAGGCTGCCATCAGGGACTGTCTGGGCGTTCCCCCCATTAAAAACACAAGAGCACCTGCCGCCATGGCCGACGCAGCGCCCGGCTCCACCTGGCATCCGTACAGCTCTGCGGAGTAGTTATGATCTTTGGACATGGCGATGCCGATGACAGCGGTTGTGAGCATGAGTTTTATTTTTTCATCCATGTCCAGCTTTAATTGATTTGCCGCTGCCAGAACAGCGCCGGGAAAAACACCGGCCGAGCCGCCCGTCGGCGCGCAGAGCACCACACCCATGGCGCTGCTGTATTCCATCGTCGCCACAGACCAAGGGACCATGGCGTTTAATAGTCCCATATCCAGAGCGCGCCGGTCATGTTCGATGAAGTTTCCGATTTTTCCGGCGGTTGGTTTTAGCACGCCGTTCATTTCGATATCGCCCTTGAGGGCTTCCCGGACACCAGCTTCCATCGTCTCGATGACAAAACGCATGTAGTTTTTTATGGCCTTATCATTCCAGCCGCTCCGCGCCTTTTCATAGTCAATGGCCAATTCCCAGAGCTCTTTATGGTTTTCTTCCGCCAAACGCTGCAGTTCCTCCGCACTGTGAAAGGGGAGCACCGCATTTTTATTGGAAGTGACCACCAGAATCGGGGTGATAAGGTGAACACTCTCAACGCTTTCAAGCTGCTTAATCCGGTTGATGATTTCTTCAGGGATTTCCGTTCGGCTTTTAATATTAATAAGACAGCCCTTATCTCCGGCTGAAAGCGAGGAGCCCTCGTTTTCGGAAAACAGCGAGAGACAAGCCTGCATCAGTTCTTCGGCTGAGTTTCCGCTTGCTTCGCTCTGCAGCACCAGCTCAAAGCAGTCGCCTGTGATGGACACATCAAACCCGTTTATTTTTAACAACCGGACAGTTCCTCCGCCTGTCGAGTCGGTATAGATTTCGGCAGTCTCTCCGCAGTCGTCCCAGAGTGTCATGCGGGATAAATTTGGCTTTATGGGCACAAAGTCACTGATTTCAAACGTGACCTCCACGCCGGCCTCTTTTGCCAGAGTAAAGGCGTCGCGCAGACGCGGATCTTCTGGCCTGTGGCCCAAAAGCCCGTTAATAAATCCCATATCCGAGCGCTGTCCCTGATACATTTCGGTATAAGCGCCATCTCTGGCAAATTCAATTCGGACTTTTTTCAAGTTTCCCCCCACGAGCTGCCTGCACAGATAGCCGATTCTTGAAGGTGCGCATGTGTGTGAACTTGAAGGACCAACCATAATAGGACCTACAATATCATTAAATATACTTGGACTTTGACGTTGCATGATAAACCTCCTGCTCTCCAGTAATCTTTAGCGGTATTATATAGCAGCCTACGGCAAAAAGCAATAAAAATTTCATATATATGAAATTTTGCTATGCGTTTGTGAAAATAACATTGTGTTTTTTTACAAATACAGTATAATAATGATAGAAATTTCTGATTCAGAAAGGATTTGCTATGAAAAACAACGAGCGGCCTTCACCTGTAAAAGTGGGGGAAAAACTCCGAAACCTAAGAAAGAAAAAAGGGCTGACGTTAAAAAAGCTTTCCGAAAAGGCAGAGCTGTCCATTGGATATTTGAGTAACCTGGAGCGTGACGCCTGCAGCCCTACCCTTGAGAATATCCAGAAAATATGCGGTATTCTGGATGTTTCCCTGAGTGAGCTGCTGGAGGAAAATATCGAAAGCCGCACAGTCATAAAAAAAAATGAACGTACGGTTATTTTTGAAAAAGAAGGGGCTGTCTGTTACGAATCCATTGTGTTTGGCGAGGATGAGATGGAGGGACTGTGTATCACACTGGAGCCTCATACAAAATATGACGCCTCGAACTGGGTGCATAACTATGATGAAATAGGCCTGATTATCGAGGGGAGCATGGAAATACGGATCGAGAAGGACTACCATCACCTGAACAAGGGAGACGCATTTTATATCAAGGCTAAAACGAATCACAGTCTGAGCAATGATACGGATGCCCGCTGTATCAGCTACTGGGTAAAAAGCCTACAGTCAGAGTAGGTTTGAAATTTCAAATATATGAAAAATTTATAGGGCTTGCTTTGTTTCTTTCAACTGGAATATACGGCCATGTTTAAATAAAAATTTCATAATATCGCTCTTTAAAGAACTCTTTCCAGGAAAGGGTTCTTATTTTTTTCAAAATTATTGTCGTGTTTGTTTTAAAAACGGTATTATTTTAATAAAATTGAAAAATAATTTTAATTGCTTTATTAAAAAATGTCTGTTTAAAGGGGTTTTGTGCAGATTAGGGTTTTGGCACAAAGCTTGCATTAGATAATTCACAACAAATGCGCATTGTAAATTTACGGAGGTATGGGTTATGTATCAAAACAGAAAATTATATGAGAAATATATCACGCAGGAACAGGTTGAGCTGATTCACGAGTATTCATTGAAAATTTTGGAAGAGGTTGGCATCGCCATTGAAAACGACTATGCGCTGGAAGTGTTTAAGAAGCACGGCGCATCGGTAGAGGGGCAGGTTGTCCGAATTCCAAGAAATGTGGTTATGGAGGCTATTGCCAACGTACCTGGCGAATTCACAGTTCATGGGCTGGAAAAATCTGTCACCATTGGTGAAAAGTATGATCCGGTCAATACAGGGCCGAGCGTTCCGACCATGATCCAGGATTTTAAAAATGGTGGAAGCTACAGGGACTCGATGCTTCCAGATGTGGTTAATTACTATAAGCTGCAGGAGACCAGTCCGGTGGTCAATATCGCCATGAATTCCTGTACAGACACGCCGGATTTGGACAAGTCGGCAGATGATTATTTCACACCACAGCTGGCGCTGTCACTCAAATCAGTTACAAAACCGATTTACCAGGTGCACTGCGTCAATACAGAAAACTATAAAAAGACAGACCTGATTCAGGCAAACCGCAACGTCTTAAATTTTCAGAAGCAGTTTTACGATGAATGGGATAAATATGTGAGTTTGACAAACTGCTGCGTTTTGTCGCCGCTGGCCATCGGGGCAGATGTCGCGGCAGCCTTGATCGGATGTGCCCTGGAGAACCAGCCGGTGATTCCGATCTCCTGCTCCATGACAAATTTAACATCCCCGCCTTCTCTGGCAGGCACCATCACCCACGACAACGCCACACTGTTAAGTGCAATCACTTTGGTACAGTTAATTCAGCCGGGCCTTGGCTGTATCTATGGAACCGTCACCACGCCGACCGACATGCGCACCATTCAGCTGGCCATTGGTTCGCCGGAATCCTACCTGATGATGATGGGCTCAATTGCCATGGCAAGATTTTATGGTTTCCCGGTACGCTCTGGCGTTGGAGGAAGCAACAGCTTCGATTTGGACTACCAGGCAGGGGTTGACGCGTTTATGATGCTGGAGCCGGGCTTCATGGGCAAAACGGATTTTATGCTTAACTCGGTGGGAAGTTATGGCACCTATAATCTCGGAAGCCCTGAAAAGATGGTCCTGGACGAGCAGACGATTCTTTATCAGAAACGCATCAACGAAGGGCTGAACGTGACGGCTGAAACCATTATGTTTGATAACATTAAGGAGATTGGGCCAAGAGGTAGCTATCTCCAGGGAAGAACGCCTAAAATTTACCGAAAAGAGCATTTCCTACCGCTTCTGTTTAACCGCGACGGGGGCAAACCGGGCGCTTTGATGGAAAGCAAAGGAACGCTTATTGAAAGAGCGAGCAAAGAGGTCGAAAAGAGATACGAGGCCTATAAAGCGCCAGATTTGACGAACAGACAAAAAGAACTGCTGAACACGTATCTGCCGGAGGGCTACAAATTTTAATATGCTGAGAATTCCTTATTCAGAAAAGCATAGCTTTCTGAATAAGGATTAACCTTTAAAGGGGTGTAACAAAGGGGATTATTTAAAGAGGAGATTCTCATGAAAAAATTTAATTTTCAGACATTTATGGTGTTTTTTATTCTGAGTGCCACAGTTGCTCTGGCGTATCAGATTCCGTATTTAAGATATACTTTTTATGATCAGTTTGCAGCGGCGTATCAGTTTTCAAACACGCAGATCGGCCTTTTGGCCTCGGCCTTGACCTTTACAAACACAATCTGCTACCCGATTGGCGGCTTTGTCGCGGATAAGTTTTCAACCAAGACCCTGATCTGTATTACGCTTGCGGCCTTTGCCGTTCTTACCGCCATTTTCGCTCTTACAACAAACTTTATTGTTTTAATCATCGTTCATATTTTATACGGATTTTTTGGAATTGCCACCCTGTGGTCGGCTTATCTCAATGGTATCCGCAACCTGGCGGACAAGGATAACCAGAGTAAAATCTTCGGCAGCAGTGAAGCGACCCGCGGGATTATTCAGACCATTATGGGCTTCGCCTTTTTGGGAATTCTGGGGGTGATGGCCAGTGACGCAGCCGGGATTAAAGCAGTGTTACTCTTTGGGAGCGGGGCCTGCGCTGTATTCTTTGTCCTGGCGCTTATCTTTCTGCCAAAAACGGAGATCAAAGCAGAAACACTGGACAGCGCGGAGAACAGTGGCAAAAAATATTCGTTGATGGAGGTTTTGAAAAACAAGGGTGTCTGGGTCACCATTTTTGTCATCATGTTTGCCTACATTTCCTGGACGGTGAGCAACGGCTACCTGACCACCTACACGGTTCAGGTTTTAAACATTTCCCCGGCAACGGCCAGCGCCCTCGGTATTGTCAGAAGCTACATCATCGTGCTGCTGGCAGGTTTTATCGGCGGCTTTGTGCTGGACAAGTTTACGTATAAGGGAAAGGGCTTTCTGGTATTCTTTATTGCCATTATCGCTGCGATCATCGGCGTTATGTTTACCTCCACGGCTGTGCCGCTGTGTATCGCCCTGACACTGGTCATTGCGTTTTTAGCCAATATTATGAAATCCACCTACTGGTCCATCATGGATCAGGCGGGTGTTCCGCTGGGCATGACGGCGATCGCGACAGGCATTATCTCCTTTATCGCCTTTATTCCTGACTTTTTAGTCGGACCTGTCTGCGGTAAATGGCTGGACGACGCGGCAGCAGCAGGAAACGTGGCCGCTGGCTTTGACAAAATTTTCATTCTGCTGATTGTTTCCTCCGCTATCGGTATTGTATCCGCTATCTTATTGACGAAAAGAACCAAAAAACTGGAATCCCAGCAGAAAAAATCAGAAGCGGCTGATTAACAGGACAGCCTGTCTCAAGCTCCGTTATCCTATTGCCGGATAATGGAGTTTGTTTTTTAAGAAATGCAGACGGCTGAGACTTTTTTGCCAAAATCCTTTATAATTAAAAAAACGAAAACAGAAGGGAGGGCGCTTTTATGAGCCCATGTGCGCTGGATAAAAAAATGATGCTGGAAATATTAAACAACCTCTTTCCTGGTATTTTTATCACAGACAAAAGAGGAAAGGTGCTCTATGTCAACCCCGCCATTATCAGGCAGTATGGCAACAAGCCGGAAGATCTGGTGAATGTGATCGACTGGGGAAAATGGGAGGGCATTGTTTTTCCAATAATTTACAGGCATCAGCTCAGAGAGCAGAGACTGCTGCTTTACAAACAGTACTTTCGGTTATCGAATGCCTATCACACCTCAGCAACTGTGCCTGTTTTTCATGGGAAGGGCCCGTATGACTATACCGTCCATGTGATTCAGGAAGACAGTCTGAGGCCAGATGCGCCAGAGTCGGAGCGCCCTTTCCCCGCCTTCTCCCAAAATGCGGCCATGCAGTCTAAGCTTGAACAGCTGATGACCATGGCCGGATCAGATTTACCCATACTGCTCCAGGGTGAAAGCGGAACAGGAAAAACCTACTATGCCCGTCTGATTCACGCGAACAGCCCGAGAAGGGATGCGCCCTTCATTATGCTTAACTGCGGTGCGATTCCGGAATCCCTTATCGAAAGTGAGCTCTTTGGGTATGCCGGAGGTGCGTTTACCGGGGCAGAAAAAAATGGCAGGAAAGGCTTTTTTGAAATGGCCGATCAAGGGACGCTTTTCCTCGATGAAATTGGAGATATGCCCCTGCATTTACAGGCAAAGCTGCTGCATGTTCTCGAAAGCCAGACCATACGCCCTGTTGGCTCAACGGAATCCATTCCCATTGATGTGCGTATTATTACCGCGACAAACAGAGACATTCACAGTCTCATTTCAGACAAAAAGTTTCGTCAGGATCTCTATTGGAGGATCAGCGCTTATACCAGCATTATTACCCCGCTGCGGGAACACAGGGAAGATATTATCCCTTTAGCCCTTGAGTTTTTAGAGGATTTGAACCATGAATACCAGACTCATAAGCATTTCTACCCATTAATTTTTATCTACCTGCTCTCCTATCCGTGGCCCGGGAATATCCGGGAGCTTAAAAATGCTGTCGAGCGGGCCTTTATCTTGACGAGCAGCAACGAAATTAATGAGGAACGCCTGCCCAGGGATATTCTGGGTGTTTTTAAAGACCGGATGTACAAATACAGTCATGATTACAACGGTATTATCCGCCAGGCCGAGGCAGTGCTTTTGAATATTGCCATCACAGCCCAGGGGTCAGATTCAACTCAAAAAATTGCCGAGTTTTTAAACATTACCTATACTCAGGCTCTATACCTAAAGGAAAAGCACCAGCCATGAACAAGCATAAAAATCATTTAAATTTTTCAGAGGATTACTGGGAATACTTATACGCCATGCCAGACCAGATATTTTCAGACGCTTTAGATAAGCTGTATCTGGGAATAATTGTATGGGATGCCTGCGGAACAGTCCTGTTTGCAAACCCGGCTGTAAGAAAATGCTATCAAACCGAGCCAGCGTGGCTGAAAGCGTACTATGAGAATAAACCAGCGCAGGCTGAAAAGCCGCCCTTTTCCCCGGAAATCCGGGAGCCTTTTGTCCTTAAGCCCTCTGAGGATATGACATCAGCCGTTCAGGTAAGAATCGTAAGGCCGGTGTTTTCGGATGAGGAAAAAACACAGCTTAAATTTGTCATTGAGCTGTTTCAGGAAAATCTGCCCTATCTGGATGTGGATGGCTCAAAGGAAAATCTGCGCACAGACAAAGACGGAGAAATGCAGCGTATTGTTGGACGAAGCCTGGCTTTTTTGCGTCCTCTGATTGAATTGAAAAAAATTGCCGACTCCAATATGCCCATTCTGCTTTTGGGTGAAAGCGGTGTCGGAAAAACACTGATCGCACAGTATGTGCATGATTGCAGTCCCAGAAAGGACCAGCGTTTTTTCGCAGTAAACTGCGGAGCGATCCCCGGCAATCTGCTGGAGGCCGAGCTTTTTGGCTATGCGCCGGGCGCCTTTACCGATGCCAGTAAAGCTGGACGGCAGGGGATTTTTGAGATTGCAGACCGCGGCACGGTCTTTTTGGATGAAATCGGTGATATGCCCCTGCCCCTTCAGGTCAAAATTCTCCATGTTATTGAAAACAAAAGCCTGGTGCCTGTTGGTGGCCGGGAAGCCATCCATGTAGATGTCCGGATCATCACCGCTACAAATAAGAATCTGAAAGAAATGATCAGGAAAAACCTGTTCCGCTCAGATCTGTACTGGAGGATCAGCACCTTTTACCAGACCATTCCGCCTCTTCGGGAGCGAAAAGAGGATATTATTCCCCTGGCTCATTTTTACCTAAACCAGCTGAATGAAAAGTATGGTACCCATAAGGTTTTTGATTACGCCACCCTGTACACCCTGCTGGATTATGACTGGCCTGGAAACGTCCGGGAGTTCCGGCACGTTGTGGAGAGAATGTATTTTTTGAGCAGAAAGTCCATTATCTATTTCCCGGATTTTGAGATGGTCCAGAAACTGGAGGAGGAAGAAGAAAAAGCACCGGAGTATGATTTCGAATTTATTCTTGACGCCATCAGGAAGCATTTAGTCCGGAAGTCCTACGCTGAAAATAAAACCTCACACCGGGTGGCAGAAGATTTAAGCATTTCACCGTCCAAAGCTTATCGGCTGATTAGAAAGTACTGCAAAGATTAAGATAGCTTTAAAGCTCTGCCGAATGCTGGATAAGCTTTATCAGCCCTGGAGGCGGTAAGACATTATCTGCAGTATGTATTTCAAAAGAACAGATAAATAAACAACAAACAGAAAAAAGTATAAAAGACAGATGAGATTATCTATTTTTAAAACCCAAAAAGAAAATTTATCTAAAAATAAATATTATTCTCTAAAATAATGGTCATTTATGGGGAAAATTGAGTGAATCGGGTATGGCACGCTTCTTGCATTATATTAAAATCATAAAAACTATCCGAATGATATAATAAGGAGCCAGGAAAATGAAAAAATATGAGCAGTATGTCTCAAAAGAAGATGTCTTAAAGATTCACGCGTATTCGGTCAGAATTTTGGAAGAAGTCGGTGTGCGGTTCGAGCACGAAAAGGCTTTGGAGGTATTTAAAAAGCACGGCGCCCGGGTGGAGGGCGAGACGGTTTTTATTCCGGAAAAGATGATTGACGAAGTGCTTAAATATGCGAAAAAAGAATTTACCATCCGATCCTGCAAAGGAGATATTACCATCGGTGCCGGCGAGCAGCACAGTATCGGTATTTATGGGAACATCTACAGACACCATCACAATGGCAGAATCGAGAAGATGACCAACCAGGACGTTCTGGACCAGTTTAAGCTTGCGGATACCAGCAAGATCGTTACTGCGGCGTCCATGAACTTTTTTCTGAATTATGACAACAGCTTTACAGAAGATCAGAAAATATTCGGCAATATTGCCATGATTTTGAAATATGGACACAAGCCCATGATCATGGCAAGCCCCAATACCTTTGGCATGGATGATGAGAAGGTTTCGGTCGCTTTCAGAAGAAATATTGAGCTCATTAACCAGTTTGAGGGGAATGACGATGTCCACAACGCTTATGTGGTCAATACGCTGTCTCCCCTTACCCTGGATCACGACCCCATTGAACGGACCTTTATTCTGGCGGAAACCAAGCAGGCCATCATCGTGACGCCATGCGCCATGCCGCTCATGACAGCGCCGCCGTCAATGGCGTCTATGCTGGCCATGACAAACGCCGAGGTGCTGGCGGGTTACACGCTGGCCAAGCTTCTCAATCCTGAGGTGCCTGTGGTTTACGGCAATACCTCAGCCGCGACAGATATGCGTACCGTACAGCTCTCCATTGGTTCGCCGGAGTCCGTGCTCGTGAGCTACGCGACTGCCGGGCTGGCAGATTACTATGGCCTTCCCTACCGCACTGGCGGCGGCCTGAGCGACGCCAAGCAGCCGGATATACAGGCAGGGGTTGAGACCATGATGAACATCGAGGCTACCAGAAACTGTGAGGCGGATATCGTCCTGCACACCTGCGGCTGCATGGGGTCCTTTAATGTGACGGACTTCGGGAAATTCCTGATCGATGAAGAAATGCACAACATGGCGCTTCATATTAACCGGGGCATTAACTGCGAGGATGATCGTTTCTGCTTTGATACCCTTAAAAAGGTTGGGCCAAGGGGTGTATTCCTAAAAGGGAGAACGCCAAAAATGTACCGGGAAGAGGTTTATCTGCCAAAATACTTTAATAAGGATGATCCAAACCAGTGGCAGAACAAGGGCAGCGTGACTGTCATGGATGTTGCGGAGGAGGACGTCAGAAAACGGCTGGACAGCTTTATCCCCAGTGAGATCACAAAGGAACAGAACGAGCTGCTGCTGCCCTACATTCACGAAAACTACCGTGAAAGCATCTAAAGAACCAGGCAGGATCTGAGGTGAGTCATGGAAAAGGTGATCATTAACACAAAAGCGGCTCCTGAAGCGACGGGCCACTATTCACAGGCAATTATGGCCGGTGATTTTATCTTTACCTCCGGCCAGCTGGGACTGGTGCCTGAAACAGGTGAAATGCTTACGGGCATCGAGGAACAGACCAGACAGGCCCTGGTCAACACTGAAAATGTCTTAAAGGCGGCGGGAATGGACCGGCGTAATATTGTCAAAGTCAACATTTTTGTCGAAGACCTCGATGCGTTTCCGGTTGTCGACGCATTGTACGCGGATTTTTTTGGAAAGCACCGGCCAGCCCGCTGCAGCGTGCAGGCGGCAAAGCTGTACCCCGGCAGTCTGATCGAAATCGAGGTGGTCG
Source organism: Eubacterium maltosivorans (assembly GCF_002441855.2). Taxonomy (NCBI): domain Bacteria; kingdom Bacillati; phylum Bacillota; class Clostridia; order Eubacteriales; family Eubacteriaceae; genus Eubacterium; species Eubacterium maltosivorans. Next base: position 2,892,555 of record NZ_CP029487.1, read on the forward strand.
GCGCGCGGTAAAAAAGAATTCCATAATTAACACACTCTAATTTGAAAAGCGGCACTGCGCGTGCCGCTTTTTTTATGGCTCTAAATCGGCACAGTATTTTTTCACCAGGCGGTAGGCCTTATTCTGGGAGAGTCCCAGCTTTTTCTGCACTTTTGTGATATTCTTCTCTTTTTTGTAGCAGTCTCTTATAATATCCCGTTCATAGGCTGTCATCATCTCGTCGAAGGTGCCCTGGGGCTCATAGGGAGTATCCACGTTAAGCTCCTTGATTTTTCGAGGGAATTTATCGGGCGAGATGTTGTAGCCTGGCGAAAGAATGTAGCACCGCTCAATAATGTTTTTGAGCTCGCGCACGTTTCCGGGCCAGTCATACTGCATCAGATAGCTGATAAAGAGCGGGTCCATCTTTTTGTTCGTGCCGTTCTCGAGGTTGTTTTGCTTTAAAAAATGAAAGGCCAGAGGTACAATATCGTCCTTGCGCTCTCTGAGCGGTGGAATGATTGAGGTGATGGCATTGATACGCCAGTAAAGGTCATCCCTGAATTTTTTCTCCTCAATCAGCTTTTCCAGGTCCTGGTTGGTAGCGCTGATGACGCGGACGTCGACTTCAATATACTTTTCAGAGCCGATGGGTAAAAATTTTCCAGTCTCCAGAACAAACAGAATTTTCGCCTGAAGGGACAGCGGCAGATCCCCGATCTCGTCGAGGAACAGGGTGCCGTGGTCTGCCAGTTGAAACAGGCCCTTCTTCCCTTTTGGGTTTGCCCCGGTGAAGGCGTGGGGCACATAGCCGAAAAGCTCGGATTCCAGTAAATTTTCCGGAATAGCGGCGCAGTTTATCTCCAGAAAGGGCTGGTCCTTCCGCTTGCTGCAGTTATGGACATAATGCGCGGCCAGGGATTTACCGGTTCCCGATTCCCCCAGAATCAGGATGGAGGTTTTTGATTTGGCGGCGCGGCGCAGTGTCAGAAGCTCTTGCAGATAGACCTTGCTCTCACCAATGATATCTTTAAAGCTGCTCTTGGCATCATCGGTTTTCTGGCAGTAAATTTCATCATAGCTGCGGTCAAATTTCACGATGTTATCCTGGGTGACACCGATGAGAAGGTCGATATCCTGGTGCTTATCCAGAACGGGAATCGCGATGGTGGTGAGAATTTCCTTGGAAAAAAAGTGCATCTGCCGGTAAAAAAGCGTCCGTTTTTTTTCAAAGACTTCCTTGTAAGCCGGCGGCGACACAATGCCTTGCCAGATGCCCCAGTTTGAATAGGTCACAAGCTCCTCCGGCCGTTTTCCGTAGTGGCGCGTAATGGCGGGGTTTGCATAGACGGTGTTGCCATCGCGGTCGCTGACATAAACGCCAAGGTAAAGGTGTTCCAGAATTCTTAAAAAAAATTCCTTTGGCAGACTGTTTAAATATTCAAGATACTCAGCGCTGTGGTTAAAAGGGTTTTCCATGAAATGATCGGCCTCCTGCTGTCTAAAAATAAATAGTATCTGTGTTGCTTTTTTATTTTTAGATAAATTTTCCATGATTATATCACAAATTTGGGCAAAAATGTGGGAATTTTACCATTCTTAAATTGGCACGATACTTGCATTTAATAAATAGCATAAGAAAAATAGCATAAGAAAGCTTACCGGTAAGGACAATTACGAACAAGGAGAGAGAAATGGTAAAACTAACGGAATATGAACAGCGTATGCGTGACGGGGAGTTTGGGGAATTCAAGCAGGTTGCAATTCAGAAGATCATTGAGTATGCTGAATCACTGGGCGCGGAGGAGCTCTGCGAGGTGTCCAAGGCAACCCTCTATTTCGGCGCACACCCTTATCTGGAGTCCTTAGGTTCAGAGGATTACAATGAGATTTTTTCAAAAATGTACCTGTGCGCGGACAAAACCATCCCCATGGGTGAGATGGAAAAGGGCTGCTTCTGCCAGACCTGTGTGGCGCCCTGCGACCAGTATGTTTACGAGCCCCTGCACCTGGACAGAGAGCTCTTTGAAAAAAACAGAGAATATCTGGAAATCACCAAAAAAGCCGGCGTCTCGATTACGGGCAGCTGTACCCCTTATCTGATCGGATGGATTCCCTTAAAGGGAGAACACTTTGTCACCACCGAATCCAGCAATGTGGTCATGTGCAACTCCGTCTTTGGCGCCTGCGGCAACTCCGACGGTATCGAGGCAGCGGCATGGAGCGCTGTCTGCGGGAGAACCCCGCTTTGGGGAAATCACACCAGGGAGGCAAGGCTCGGCACGGTCGTTTTTGAAATTGAGTGTCCGTCGGAGACGGAGATCGACTGGGATATTATCGGCTATACGGTTGGACGAAAGCTGCCGCCGCACGGCGTTCCCGTCATTGACGGCGCGTTTAAAAAACCGAATCTCATCAAGCTGAAGCAGTGCTTTGCGGCCATGGCGACCACCAGCGGCGCGGAAATGTGCCACATTGTCGACTTTACGCCCGAAGCGCCAACCCGTGAGGCGGCCCTTGGCGGTAAAAAGGACGCGCAGGTCATTAAAATTACCCAGAAGGATTACGATGAATCGCTGGCAATGCTGTGTGATAAGGGTGAAAACACTGTGGACTTTATTGCGCTGGGGTGTCCCCACTATACCCTTGAAGAAATTCGGGACGCGGCGCTTTACATTGAAGGAAAAAAATTCGCGGAAAACGTGGAGTTTGCCATCTGGACCGATTACGCTACCAGAGAGATGGCTGTGCAGAACGGCTACTGCAAGATGGTTGAGGATGCCGGCGGCTATATTTTAACCAGCGGCTGTCCGCTGGTCATTGGCAGTAAGTATTTTGGCCACGCCAAGGGAATGGCCACAGACGGCGCCAAGCAAGCGCATTATATCCGTTCTGAATTTACCAATCCTGTCTATTACGGAGATAAATACGCGTGTATTGATGCGGCGGTTGCCGGAAAATGGTTGGAGGGAAAATAAATGGAAATTTTAACAATGTACGGACGCGGCGCTTTTCAGGGAGTTGCCGAGGGTGAAGCACTGGTGTGCAGGGAAAGTATTCAGGGCTGGGCCGGCGTCAGCGATACTACCGGCGAAATTATTGAGAAGGGGCACGCCGAGGAAGGCCAGAATATCCATGGAAGAATTCTGGTGCTCCCGTGCAGCAAGGGTTCAAACGGCTGGTCCTGCCATTTTCATTCAGCCATGATCTCAGGTTTCAAGCCAGCCGGCTGGATTTTCAGCAAGATGGATTCCCGCGCCGGGGTGGCCACTGTTGTCATCGGATCACCGGCGGTAACAGATATTGTTTCAGCCGACCCCTGCGAGGTGATCGAGACTGGCGATTGGGTTAAGATTAACGGCTACGAGGGAATCATTGAAGTCTACAAAAAGGAGAAGCCATGCCAAGGGTAACCATACACGGGATACCCCGTGAGGCAGCGGCAGCGGTTGCGGATTCTGTTAAAAGAATTATCGTGGAGGTCGCTGAGACCAGTCCGGAGTATATCCATATTTTGTACCAGCAGTCCATCCATCTGGACCAGCCAGGAAAAGAGGAGGAAATGCCCATTGCCGATATCTTATGGCTGGGGCGGTCCCGGGAAATCCAGGATAAGACCGCTAAAGCGCTGACCGCGTTGTTTGAGGATAACGGATTCGGGGAGTCGCAGGTGACCTTTACCAATATACCGGCCAGTTGTTTTTATGACAATGGGGAACATTATTAAGTCTCGGTAAAAATCGAGCAGAAGGGGGAAGTTATGAATAGTAAAGCGCGTAAGTACGATTATATTGTTATTGGAATATCAGCAGTCATTTTCGCCATCATTTTTGTGCTGAGCCAGATTGATCAGGAGGGCTTTGTCGCTGCGCTCAATGGGGTCGTCAACTTTTTGTGCGGCAATCTGGGATGGTTTTTGAATCTCGCGACACTGATGTGTATTGTTTTCGCACTCTATTTTATGTTTTCAAAATACGGGAAGATCAAGCTGGGGGGCAAGGACGCCAAGCCGGAATTTAAAACCTTTACCTGGTGGGCCATGTCTCTGTGCGCCGGCATGGGGATGGGGATTGTTTTCTTCCCACCCGCGGAGGTCATTGAGTATACCTTCAGGCCGGCCGTGGGTATTGGCCTCGAGGCAGGCAGCTACGGCGCCCTGAGCTGGGCCATGGAAAACACCATGATGCACTGGTCGCTGACCCTGTACGGGGTATATGTTATCGCCGGGCTCATCGCTGGCTATGTCTACCATAACATGAAGCAGCCCTTCAGTGTGTCGGCCACCCTGTATCCGCTGTTTGGGGATAAGGTATACCGCTACAGAAGCTGGATCGACGGTATTGTAACCTTTGCCATTGTCGGCGGGGTCGCCGGCTCCTTCGGCTATGGGATTCTGCAGGTCGCCAACGGTCTCAGCCAGGTGTTTGGCATCGGCGCAAATTATCTTTCCTACATTATCATCGGCATTGTCATTACCCTGATTTACACGCTCTCGAGCGTCTCTGGACTTAAGAAAGGGATTCAGTGGCTCGGAGATAACAACGCCAAGCTCTTTATCCTGATGCTCGTCTATGTGGTCATCTTTGGACCGACGATTTTCTCGCTTTCACTGGGAACAGAAACCACTGGCAGCATGATCACGCATTTTTTCTCAAACATGACCTTTAATGAACCGATGGTGGGCGCAGATAAATGGTCGGTTTGGTGGAACTGGCTCTGGTATATTGATTTCTTTATCTTTGCGCCGACAACAGGGTTTTTCCTGGCGCGTCTCGGCAGAGGCAGAACCTTTAAGGAATTCATCGGCGTTAACATGATCGCGCCGGGCCTGTTCGGTATGGTGTGGTGCTGGCTCTTCGGCGGACTGGCAGCGCATGAACAGTTCTTTGGTGGGTTGGATTTAAACGCCATTATGTTAAAGGACGGCACCGAAGCCGTCATGCTCACCCTGTTTGACAGCATGCCCCTTTCAAACGTTATGAAGGTTTTAATGATGGTCATCATTGTCATTTCCTTTGTAACTCTGGCCAACGCGGTCACCTCTACAGTTTCCAAGATGAGCCTTAAGGGACAGGATGATGAAGCAGAGGACAAGGATGCGCCAAAGGGCATCCAGATTTTCTGGGGCGTGCTCATGGGCGGTATCGCACTGCTGTTCCTGCTTTTAGGCGGTTTGGACGGCGCGAAAGCCGTTAAGCTGCTGGTTGGCTTCCCCATCGTGTTTTTACAGGTGGTGGTGGTCTTTGGCTTTGTAAAGATGTTCTGGTCCAAGCAGTATCTGGAAGTGGAAGAAATCGAAGGGAAAGAAGTTGCCCAGGCGGCTGCCCTCAAACGTGAAAAACGGGCAGAGGAAAAAAGGCAGAAGAAAGAAATGAAAAAAAATAAAGCGAACAAAGGAGAATAAAGAAAAAATGAAGGATACTTTAGAGATAAGATGGCATGGCCGGGGCGGTCAGGGCGCTAAAACAGCGGCCCTGCTGCTCGCCGATGTTGCCTTTTCAACAGGAATGTATGTGCAGGGCTTTCCCGAGTACGGCCCTGAGCGAATGGGCGCGCCGATTACAGCGTATAACCGGCTGAGCAGAGACAGGATTCGTGTGCATTCAAATATTTATGAACCGGACTATGTGGTGGTCGTAGACGAGACTCTGCTGGAATCCGTGGACGTCACAAAGGGGCTGAGCCCCGAGGGCGCTGTCATTATCAATACCAGCAGAGACAAAGCCGAGCTCGCCCAGCACCTGAAGGGCTATACCGGCGGCGTTTATACCATTGACGCCCGCAGGGTTTCCATCCAGGCTCTCGGAAAATACTTTCCAAACACGCCCATGCTTGCCTCCATTGTAAAGGTGAGCGGCGTCATGGAAAAAGAAGCGTTTCTCAATGAAATGCGGCATTCCTTTGAACATAAATTCGCGTCAAAGCCAGAGGTCATCGAGGGTAATATGAAAGCCCTGTCTCTGGCGCTCGAGGAGGTAAAATAAATGGCAACAGATATTTCTAAATTAACGGAAAGCGTCAAATGGCAGGACCTTACAACCGGCTGCAGCGTTGCGGGAAGCAAAACCTCAGAAGCTTTTAACACCGGAGAGTGGCGTGTAGATTCGCCGGAATATATTAAGGATAACTGCAAGCAGTGCCTGCTCTGCGTGCCGGTCTGTCCAGACAGCTCCATTCCGGTAAAGGATGAAAAGCGCCTGGATTTTGATATGGCTCATTGTAAAGGCTGTGGAATCTGCGCCAGGGTATGCCCCTTTGAGGCAATTATCATGAAGGAGGGAGAATAGAAGATGAGAGAACGTTTATCAGGAAACGAAGCCATCGCCATTGCGATGCGGCAGATCAACCCGGATGTTATGCCGGCCTTCCCCATCACGCCGTCCACTGAGGTTCCCCAGTATTTTTCAAGCTTTGCCGCAGACGGCAAGGTTGACACCATTTTTGTGCCGGTTGAGAGTGAACACAGCGCCATGAGCGCAGCCATCGGCGCAGAAGCCGCCGGCGCCAGAACGCTGACGGCCACCTCCTCCTGCGGGATGGCGCTTATGTGGGAAATGCTCTATGTGGCAGCCTCCAACCGCCTCCCCATTGCCATGGCGCTGGTCAACCGCGCCCTGTCCGGCCCGATCAACATAAACTGTGACCATTCCGACGCCATGGGCGCAAGGGACTCTGGCTGGATTCAGATTTTTGCCGAAAACAATCAGGAGGCCTATGACAATTTTGTTCAGGCCTACAGGATTGCCGAACACCCCGATGTGCGCCTGCCGATCATGATCTGCCAGGACGGTTTTATCACAAGCCATGCGGTTGAAAATATCGATTTGCTCGAGGACGATGCCGTCCGGGATTTTGTGGGAGAATACACGCCGGATGAGTATCTCTTAAAAGCCGGAGATCCCCTGGCAGTGGGGCCGTACGCGGTGAGCTCATATTACATGGAAGCCAAGAGAGCGCAGCTTGAAGGCATTAAAAACGCCAAAAAAGTCATCCAGTCTGTTGCGGATGATTTTGAGAGCATCTCCGGAAGAGCCTACGGACTGTTTGAGGCTTATCAGTTGGAGGACGCAGAATATGTCATGATCATTATGGGCTCGGCGGCAGGTACGGCCAAGGATACCGTCGACGGGCTTCGGTCTGCGGGAATCAAGGCCGGTATGCTCAAAATCCGGGTATTCCGCCCATTCCCCTCAGAGGAAATTGCAGAGGCCGTCCGGCACGCCAAAATCATCGCCTGTATGGACCGTACCGAAAGCTATAACGGCTACGCAGGTCCCATCGCAGAGGATGTGAAGAACGCCCTGTATAACATAAATGTCAATATTCCGATGATCAATTACGTTTACGGCCTTGGCGGTAGAGATGTTACCACAGGAAGCCTCGCATCTGTCTTTGACGATATGCAGAAAGCGGACAAAGCAGGCGATGTCGGCGAAAACTACCGTTATTTATCGGTTAGAGAATAGGAGGAGTAATAATGTCGTATAATTTTAAAGAAACGATGAATAAAGAGGAACGGCTGGCGCCAGGCCACAGAATGTGTGCCGGCTGCGGCGGAACCATCGCGGTTCGGAATGTCCTGCGTGGCCTGCACGAAGGCGACGAGGCTGTTATTACCTGCGCCACGGGATGTCTGGAGGTATCCTCTTTTATGTATCCCTTCACAGCGTGGAAGGACTCCTTTATACACAACGCTTTCGAAAACGCCGCGGCCACCTGCAGCGGTGTGGAATCGGCGTACCGCGCTTTAAAGAAAAAGGGAAAGGTGCAGGAAAACTATAAGTTTATCACCTTTGGCGGCGACGGCGGTACTTATGATATCGGCTTTCAGTCACTGTCTGGAGCCATGGAAAGAAACCACGACATGGTTTATGTCTGTTACGATAACGAAGCCTATATGAATACCGGAATCCAGCGCTCCTCCGCGACGCCCATGTACGCAGACACCACCACAAGCCCCGTCGGCAGAGAATCAGACGGAAAGGAGCAGAATCGAAAAGATTTGACCGAGGTGCTTGCCGCCCACGATATCCCCTACGCGGCACAGACCACCTTTATCCGGAATTTTAAGGATCTTCATACAAAGGCAGAAAAAGCGATCTATACAAAAGGCGCGGCCTTTTTAAACGTCCTCGCGCCCTGCCCGAGGGGCTGGCGCTACAACACGCCGGAGATCATGGATATCTGCAGGCTGGCGGTTGAGACCTGTTACTGGCCCCTGTATGAGGTGGTTGAAGGCAAATGGATTCTCAACTATGAGCCGAAGAAAAAGCTGCCCATCGAAGATTTCCTGAAGGTCCAGGGCCGTTTCAAGCATCTCTTTAAAAAAGAAAACCAAGGACTCATTGAAAAAATGCAGGAAGAAGTCGACCGCAAATGGGAGGCGCTTCAGAAAAGATGCAACGCTTAGGCGTTTTGACTAGGTCCATTTTACACAATTGCCCTCTTTTAAATCACATAAACGAAAGAACCCAGAACATTTTGTCTGGGTTCTTTTGTTTTCATGAAATCAGGGGTACTCTCGATCCACCGTCACGGGTGCAGTTCCTGCGTTGCCGTGGATATCGGCGAGGTGGAGTGTATAGGTATCTCCGGAGATGGGAAAGACCACGGTGCCGCTGGAAGGGTCAACGGATAGAGGCGCCAGCCTTTCGCCAGCCGGTGTCGTCATGTAGACTGCTCCGTAGTCAATCTCCGACGCGTCGGTGAGCATTACGGTAAAGGTGTCGGCTGTATTGCTGAAAGAAACCACAGACGGCGGCGTCTGGTCTGCCACGGCAGAAGTCTGAGCAACGGAGGGCTCGGGAGCTTTGGGTCTGTTGAGGGCGATGGCCGGAGCCAGCAGGAGGCCGAGAGCAGCGCAGAAAGACAGGACCGCCACCGTCGCTTTCTGGCTTTTGGTCATGGATCTGTGCGGTGGCTTTTCGGATTTTTCCTCTGCGGTTTCCAAAATGTTCATGAGGAACCGCTCCTGCTGGGGTGCGCTCAGCAGAAAAGCAGGGCCGGCCAGAATACCATGGAGCTCGCGCTCGGTCAGATAATCGGCCAGCTTTTTCCGGGCGGTTTTAATCCGCCGTTTGACAGTGCTCTCGGACAGCCCCATCTCCCCGGCTATTTTCTGGATATTTTTATTTTCGTAGTAGTGCATGAGAAAAGCGTAGCACTCCTCCTCGCTCAGGCTTCTCAGCCCCTGGGCCAGGCCACGGGATTTTTCCAGCCGGAGGGTGTTATCCTCCGGAACACGCGATGCGGCCGGCTCCTCGAATGCCGACAGGGTCTCGTCGTCCACACAGCCCTCCGTCTGGTAGAAACGATGCCGTTTATACATCAGGCATTGATTAAAGGTCATGCGGCTCACGTAAGCCAAAAATTTTTCAGGTTCCTTAATCCGGCCGATGTTTTTATACAGCTTGATATAGACCTCCTGAACCATATCCTCCGCCAAAAAAGGGTCGTTCATGATCAGGCAGGCATAGTGATACTGCTGCTGGGAAGACAGACGGAAAAGCTCACTAAAAGCCTCCCGGTCGCCCGCCTGCGCGGCAGTCACCAGCTCGTAAAGGGATTGATTTTTAATTGTTTGCGCCATTTTTTTACCTCTTCCTTATAGCATAACTTTAGAATTTTTCCGGATCAAAGTCAAGCTGAAAAATATCGTCTTAGAGAATAAAACGCAGCGGGCCAGCCATGTAAGAAAAAAATGCAAAAAAACTTAAAAAATGTGACCCGATTCTTAAAAGGCGCTCATCATCTAAAATAGAAGGGATTGCTTAAAATAAAGGAAATAAATTAAAAGCTGGAAAAGGTGAAAAGTATGTTTATAATAAAGTATGGATAAAAATGCCAGGCAGATGAAATAAGCGTGTTTGAAAAATTACAAAAGGATAGAAGAAAGGAGTGCAGGCGGCTTCTGCGACGCGGAAGCGCTGTGAGAGAGATGAGAGGGAAACGTTTATTGACACTGTGTCTGTGCCTGGTGCTGATGGCAGGTTTGATGCCATGGGCAGGGGGCATAGCGCAGGCGGCGGAGGAAACATGGGAAGAACATTTGGACGCCGTATGGAGAGGAGCCATCAAAGAATTTGAATCCTATGGCGTCAAAGGCTGGACAGACACCGCTCAGATAGAGAACGTAAAAAAATGGAGCGGCCAAAAGTCAAGCTTGAGTACAGGAACGCCTTCAGAAGATCCGATGGTCATCCCCACAAAGGACAGTAACGGCAATTATGATGTTTACTATCCTGAACAGTTAAGATGGGCTATGGAGAATGCGCAAAAAACAGCGAGCACCATTACGCTAAAAAACGATATGGACTTAAGTGGAACAGACACTGATGGCGAAAATGCTGTCATGTCGACTTTCTGGGATCCGGTTGTCCTTGAAAAAAATACTACCATCAACGGAGAAAATCATATAATCTACAATTTAAATGTTAACCATGTAGATACAAATGGCAGCTATCTGGATGACACTGGTTTTATCGGAAAAAGCGAGGCAAAAACACAGATAAACGACCTGCATTTTGTGTCTGTTAAAATTATAGGAGGGCGGACTACCTCTCTTTTTGGAAATTTTATGTCATCTCAGGCCAATAAAAGCGCTGTTAAAAATTGCAGCCTTGAACATGGGCTATTAGAAACCGGAGGAGTATCTGGAGGTATCGTTACTGGGAGAAGTTTTCAATTTGTCGATGTATCGGATTCGCATACAAAAAATGTTTATATTAATGGAAAAAATACAGAATATGCAAAACAATGCTGTGTCGGTAATATGTCTGGCCCGACATCTGGCATTATTAAAAATTCCTATTGTATCGACGGAATTGTCATCGCACCCTGGGGTGACGCCGGTGGTTTTAAGTCTTGCAGCAATGGAAATACCACCATTGAAAATTGTTTTTCCAATATCTCCATGTTTGGCAATACCGCAGTTGGCGCTTTTGTCGGAGCAGACTACGGCGGAAATACCTTTATCAACTGTTTCACATCAGGCTTAGTTGAGGGGAGAGAAAAGACAGGCGGTTTTGCAGGACATGCATATAATATTGGCGCGGCGAGAAATTATACCAACTGTTACTCTACAGCGCTTGTCGGTATGGAGTATTGTAAAGACAGGCAGGGTGGTTTTATCGGCTGTGTTGAACAACCTGTGACATTAAGCCAGTGTTATTCTGCCGGAGAGGTTGGAAAACTAAGTGGAACAGCGACCAACAGCGGTGGTTTTTCTGGCGCAAATGCTAATCTGACAGTTAAAAACTGTTACTATGATAAGCAGATGAGCGGTATGGGAGAAACTTCAGGAAAAAGCGGTGTTCAGGGAGTAACAACAGCGAAGCTCACCGGCAAAAATGCCGCTTATTTTTCAACAAACGCAGACTGGGTCTGCAAAGACAGCCTCTACCCCCAGCTCAAGGTTTTCGCGGACCGTGACACGGTCATAGAGAACTTCGGCGAAGAGGAGGCCGATCTGGTCATGGCTTACTCCGAATCGTCGGTTTCCACGGCCTTTTTAAGGGATAACACTGCGACAGACGCCAATGATTATGACACAGTCCGCGACATTGCGGACATCTTTGAATTTACCAACAACAAAAACGCGCCAAACAACAATGCTTCTTACGAATGGCGGCATGACAGCGTTCGTCATCCGGATAACATTAAAAGCCTTGTCTCTCCCGGTGAAGATATCTTAACTCTTAATAGGGACGAAAATAATGATCGAGTTACAAACATGGCTCCGGGTATTGGCTGGGTGCAGGTTAGCGCAACGGTTAATGGTGAAACCGGTAACCGAGCTCTGCGCTTTTGCCCCACGGTTTCCCTTTCCCTGTCTGCTGCTAATCCGGATATGGGTATCGGAAGTGATGTTCGCCTGTACCCCAGTCTTACGGAGGCTGACAGCGAAAAGTCCTATGATCATAAAAAGGGCGTCAATTTTATCAAAGCTACCGCGGCGGATCTGGCCGCCTATAACCCAGATGATCCGGCCACAGCACTGCCGTCGGTGACGTATCCAGGCGACGATTATAAAAAAGTGCCGGTAAGCATAGGTGGGAAGGTCATCGGGGAAGTCAGCGTTACCATCCAAAAAGTGAGCCTGGACGGAAAAACCACGGTCAAGGATATTTTGGACACTGGTGACAACAAAACCGTGGACGAGTACGAGGCGCTGTTCAACGGCACTGTCCCATTCACTGATCAGGATTACGGCACCTACACCATCACCTACAACTGGCTCATTGACAAAAAGCCCATGACAGCCAGCAAAAAGCTCTACGTGCTGCCGGGTGTCAGCCTGAACTACTGTTATAATGACAGCGACGACACCACCGGCAGTGCCGATAACCCTGAGGACGATCTTTTCGCCCAGGACACGGTGCGCATTGACGCGAAGGTGGTGGACGCCCTGACCGAAAATCCAACGGTGCCGGGCATGGAATTCCTGCTGCCGGCTGGTACTCCCGCACGAACGGGTTACACTTTTATGGGCTGGTCGCTGAAGGAAGATTCCACGCCGGAGGAATATAATGCGGGAACTGGCGCCTTTAAGAAAGACAGCCAGATTACAGAGGCAATGGGCAGCAGCGTAAATATCTATGCGGTATGGCAACCCCGAAAATATGATATCCAGTTTAATTATCCGGTTGGCAGCTTTGAGGATAAAGCCCCGCAGGCCTTAAGTGATGTATCTTATGACAAAAGTGTTAAAACCGACAATAAGGCTTTTCCGCAGGATTTAAAGCTCAACGACGTGGACATAGAAAGCAACAAAATTTTTCTGGGCTGGTCCACCATCGACCCAGCGAATCCGCCGTTCGATACTGAAGCCAATAAACCTGTGGAAGTAGCGGTTAACTTTGATGAAAATACCATCATTAACAAAACCCAGGATTCTTTCAAATATTACAGTAACTATTTTGAAAATGAAGGTGACACTAACACGGTTATTATGGTTTACCCCGTTCTGGACACTGCTTTTGGGACGGCCACGTTCTACCAGAATGATGGCAGTCAGGAAGAGGATGGCACCGCGAAAGTTTATGACAGGCAACAGAAAAAATATAACGATACCGTGGTCCGACCGGCGGCAGCACCGAGCCGTCCTGGCTATATCTTCCGGGGCTGGTCTGAAGAAGAAATTGCTCCCATCGAAAAAAACGGGTGCTTTGAGGAGGTCTTGAAATCTGGTGAAAGCGTTACGTGGCTGGGTGAAAATCAAAGTTACTACGCGGTATGGGAGCGTGTCCCCTACTCCATTGACTTTTATAAAAATGACGGTACCACCGAAGTGCAGCCTTACCGCAGTCTGAGCGGAAGAACCTATGGGGACAGGCTGTCCGCCGCCGAGTTGGCAGGCCCCAGCCGGACAGGTTACTCATTTGTGGGCTGGTCGGCGAATAAAGATGCTGTTTCTGCAGATTTTACAGGCGATACAGCTATCACCGATAATACAACCCTGTACGCGGTTTGGAAGATTCACGAATACAAGGTCACCTTCTGTGAGGCAGAGGAAGATACAGCAGCTATCTTTGGCGAACCCGTGACTGGTGTGAAATACAACACCACAATCACCCTGCCTGAGAATCACCCGGTTCGTGCGGACTACAGTTTTGCGGGCTGGAAATTCCGTGAGAACGGCCAGGAAAAAGATTTTACAAGTAAGGTGCCTATCGTACGGGATATCCGTGTCTACGCGGCATGGACAAAAGCGGTATATAATCTGGAGGTGTTTTTAACTCCGGATTCCCAAAATCCGAAGGAGCCAGACAGGACGCTCTCCGATATTCCCTATGGCGAGGCCCTGGGGGAACGTCTGCCCATTGCAGCGGCTTATTGGACAGACAAAAACGGCCATAAATACCAGTTTACAGGTTATGTGGACAGCAAGGGAAACACTGTGACCGGGGAAACCATCTATCAAAAAGGTGATCTGCCAGAGGACAGAGGAACCCTTACGGCCACCTATACCCAGAAGGTTTATGACATTACTGCGGAAAAATCAGGCTATGGCAGCATTATTGACGGTACTGGTACCTTTAAGGCTGGCGATAACACTGCAGTCACCTGGTCTCCGGATAAAGGTTACCTGGTGGACAAGGTGTTTGTGGACGGAAAGGTAAGGGATGACCTCCGAAATGGCGGAAAGGCTGGTAGTGTAACCTTTGACGCCATCGACCAGAATCATCATGTCAGCATTGTGTTCAAAAAAGAAGCAGGGACAGAGGAGCCTCAGAAATGGTACACGATCACTACTACCAAAAACGGCGGCGGTGACACCTCCACCCTTACCCAGACTGCTACTGTGGAAGCTGGTAAGGACTATGAAGTTAAATGGCAGGCTGGAGACGGCTACCGCGTGGTAAGCATTACCGTGGACGCTGTGGAGCACTCCGTCAGTAACAGCGGTGTCATAAGCTTTACACAGGTAGGCGGTGACCACGAGGTGGTCGTAAATCTTGAACCAGTTGCGCCTGAACTGGATAAGGGCAAGACACCAGGTTTTTGGACTATCACTACCCGCCAGACCGGCGGCGATCCAGCCCAGACAATCCTTACGCCCACCATGGTCGTGAGCAAAAACAGTGATCCTGTGATTAAATGGAGTGTGGCGGAAAATAGTGATTATCAGATCAAAAGCGTCATTCTTGATAAGGACACCGCTGATGAGCGCGTCCTGACTGCCGAGGAGATTGCTCAAGAAAATTATTGCTTTGAAAAGATCAGCTGTGACCATACAGTTGATGTGATTTTTGCAAATAGTAACGGCGAGATCATAGATCCGGAAAAGAAGCTGTTTAAAGTTGAAACCATCCTGACTGGCGGCCCGGGAACCATCACGGGCTCGGCCGTAATACCAGAAGGCGGCAGTTATGAAGTAGAGTGGGCCGGACCCGAAGACGAACGCTATATTGTGGAGGACATTAAAGTAAATGGCGAGCCTCAGGAAACCACTAAAACTCAGGAAGTATTTGAAAATATTCAGGAAGACAGCCGGATCGAGGTCAAGCTTAAGCCAAATTTGCGCCATATCATGACCGACAAGGTGGGCAGTGGCACCATCTCGCCCAGCAAGACGGTCTTCTATAAGGAAGATTACACTGTTGAGGCCAGACCGCGGGAGGGCTGGTATCTGCGCCGTGTCGAATTTGACGGAGAGGTAAAGGAATTTAACGATCCTACCGGTGTTCAGGCTAAAACACGCTCACTTTTTAAAGAGCGCGTGGTTCAGGCCGATGACTTGATTCAGGTAAACGGCGACGAAATTACTGTGCCGCTTCAGAGCATTGTGAAAGACCACCAAATCAGGGTGACCTTTGTGAAAAACGGACAGGAGGAGATGCCAGAAGATACGCTTTGCAGTGTAAAAACCAGCATTATCGGCGGACCGGGTACCATTGATGGCGGAGGTACCTTCCTGAAAGGTGAATCGACTTTGATCACTTGGGGAGATATCGAGGAGCCCTTTACCATCGACAAAATTTCCGTATACGTGGACGGCGTTCTAGACAAGGATTTATCTCAGTCGGCCCAGAATGGAAGTCTGGCGCTGCCCGAACTCCAGAGTAATTATGAGGTCGTCATCATCCTGAAGCATAGCGATGACAAGGAAGACGAAATTCCTCCGGATCAGCCCAAAAGCACTTATGATGTGGTCACCCGCATCGGCGGTGCACCGAATGCGAGTATTACAGCGTCTCAGCTTAGTGTGAACGAAGGTAACAATGTTTCCATCGAATGGCAGTATGACAGTAACCTGTATGGAATAAAGGACGTTATCATCGACGGACAGAGCCATCCTGAACTTACTACTGCCAACGGCTATACCTTTGAGAGCCTGGCAGGCAGCCACCTGATCGAGGTAGTTCTGGGAGAAAGAGGCGCAGAGACACCGGAGCCGGGACCTGGACAATACCATATTACCACCAGTACGGCTGGTGGCACGGGCGGTGTGATTGACCCGTCTGTCATTGTGAATGAAGGCGACTGCCAGAGTATTGCATGGAAGGCTCAGGAGGGCTACAGAGTAGCCGCGGTGATCGTGGACGGCATTATCCGCGACGATCTGAGAGATCTTGGGGATGAAGGACAGGTAAGCTTTGAGGATATTCATGAGAACCACAGCGTGACAATAATTTACAAAGAGAAAAATAGTGCGGTAACGCCAGAGCATTTCGTCGTCGAAACCAGTATTGAGGGTGAAGGAAGCATTACCCCATCACAAACCTTAAATGCTGGAGCAGATCTCGAGATTGTATTTAAACCCGCAGAGGGCTGGGCAACCGGTCGAGTCGAAATTGATGGCGTTGTCTGTAATGAATATATTGAAATCGGCAGGATTTTCTTTAAAGGCCTGTCCGAAAACCATCGGGTCAATGTCATTTTTGAAAAGAAAGACAGCGCAGCTGTGCCGCCGGACGATAACGGCTCAGACGATGGTGATGAATCTGTTATCCCCGATAAAAAGCCTGATCATACCGCCAGTCCCATTCTTCCGGCTTACCCTGGAACCACCGGGCACCCGGTGGTGACTGTCGGCGATGTCGCGCCTTACACAGGCCTTGTCGGTGATATAGCTAGAAGAAGTGAAGCGACCGCGAACGGCGGCTTATCAGCCGGCTACACCCCGCTGCTCCAGCGTCTGCTGGGATTTTTATCCGGAAATGGCGATGGCTCGTTTGACAGGCTGACAGATATGTCTTTACTCGACCTGCTGTCAACAGCCTTGTGCCTTGCTATGACCGTATGTGCCTTCTGCTTTAAAAAGAAGGCACGCTGGGTAACCCTGCTCATTGCCTCGGCCGCGGTGCTGATCTTCTTTATTACGCAGCCTCTGGTGCTCACCTTTATTATCGCGGATCGTTTCAGCCCAGTATTTTTGCTGTTGGTGTGCGTTTCGGCCATTGGGGTGTTGATGATGGGGGAAAAGAAAGAGGAAGAAAGAGAGAAAACAGAGTAAGTGAAGCTACCGGCTTTTTAAGGGCTATTACAACCCCTGCTCTACCAAATTGCCTCTCTTTTAATTAAATAAACAAAAGAAAGCGAAAGCGCTCCGTGGGATTTCTGTTAATCCTGCGGAGCGCTTTTACTTGATTATAACACAATGCTCTATTGTCCTTTTGATCTGCTGGCCAGAATATGTTGAAAGTACAAATCCGGCGGAATCCGTTTTTTTATTTTGGAAGATACCGGGATAGCGCTGAGAGCTCCTCCACCCGCTTCAGTGCCTCCTCCCGCCCTGTCTCGCTGAGTTTCCGAAAAAGCTTCAGGAGCGCGACCTCCTGCTCGGTAATGAGCGGGAGACTGTTGTCACTGCGCTCAATGCTGACAT
This sequence comes from Eubacterium maltosivorans, assembly GCF_002441855.2. Classification (NCBI taxonomy): domain Bacteria; kingdom Bacillati; phylum Bacillota; class Clostridia; order Eubacteriales; family Eubacteriaceae; genus Eubacterium; species Eubacterium maltosivorans. Next base: position 2,909,863 of record NZ_CP029487.1, read on the forward strand.
CATAGCCCATGAGCCAGGCTTCATTGACGTTCAGGGCTTTTGCAAGCAGATAAATATTATTCTGCTTGGGCTCAAAATTGCCGGAAATATATTGGTTGATGGCAGAGGGGCTGATCCCGGTTTTTTTGGACAGGTCGCTCTGCCGCATATGGTTTATTTCTAAAGCCAGCCGGATGCGCTGGCCAATGGTTTGCTTCATAAGGTCTTCTCCCGATTGTCGATGTTTTTAGATGAAAGGTAAACACTTTTGCTTACAAAGTAAACTTTTTCGTTTACTTTATCCTGTGCATTTATTATATGCTATTTTCTAAAAAAATACATCAAATAAAATAAAATTAGAAAAAAAATGAAATTATTATTGTGTTTATAAATAAAGTATGCTATTATATAATAAAATTTATCAAAACTAAAGAATCTGGGGAGGATCATGTGTTTTAATTACGACAGGTTATTGGAGAGAGTGTTTGAAGTCTTTCGGGATAAACGTGTTTTTGCCATTAAGATGCAGATGGCTGAATCTGTCTTGATCAGCCGGATTGAGAATAAGACCCAGTTCAGAAAGGAGGAAATTGACCGTGCGGTTATACTATTAGGCATTGAGCATAAAAATATATCCGAGTATTTTTTTGCGATTGAAAACGATAAAAAGAGGTCCAATTGAAAAAATGTGATTACAAGCTCTGCGGAAATTTTGACGAGCGCTTCGGCAATAACTGCCGGGCCCTGGCCAGGATTATCCCACAGAAGGAATGTTTTGCCAGAATGAGCCGGCAGATGGCCAGACAGGTAGACGAAGAAATCCGGGACGCGCGGGAAACAGAGACCACGCGGACGAACCGGCGGTATTATGAAAAGAAAAATAAAAATACGAATGATAAGAAAAAGGGGAAATGACCAATGTATTCAGAAAAAACAAAGTTTTACACCCATCCGGAGCTCGGGATTCAGACGGTTGCCTTAAAGGATGGACAGGTCTACTTTATTCCAAAGGATTTTACAGGCCGTTTTGGCTATAAATGTAACGACGCGCTGGTCCGCCGCCTCTGCAAAGGGCAGCGGATGCTCATGGTACCTGTGGGGCCGGATACCAGAAAGATGCGTAAGGTGCTGGGGGTTCCCTGCCACGAGGCACTGGCCATCGTCAACGATATTGCCCGCTATATTACAGAAAAGGAAGCCTACCGCCTCTGGTTTGACGAGATTCTTGCAGACTTTATGAAGCCGGAATTTGATTTAAAGGAGGAGCTGCTCAAGTGTATCCACCGCTATCACAGCAATGGAGGGGCAACCTTTACAGATATGGAGCGCAATTTTGACCGCTACGGGTACGATTATCAGGGCGATTGCAGCCTGGTGTTTGAAGCCATTGGCAGCGGCCAGCCAGTGTACTTCTGGACAGGCTGGAATAAGGAAGCCTTTGAGGCGCTGGCTCAGCTGGTTGAGGAGGGGCGTATCCAGAGGCGGTATACGGGTCCCCTGCCCTATTATTATGAGGGGCGCGGCCTGAGCCTGCCAGTCATTCATGATATTGACGGCATTGCCGAAGGCGGCTGGCTGCCCATTGGCTTTAGCATCACGCCTGCGGGTGAGGCGGAGCTGGAAGCGGCGTAAAATAAGATTGATATGAAAAAAGGCCATGTTTAGGCATTCTAAACATGGCCTTTTTTAAAGGATTTTACCTGAAACTTTAACTGGGAAGGAGAGACTGCGGTCTTTTAAGACAGAGACTTTTTTACAGGCGTCCGAGAAGCTCATGGCCGGCAGTTTAGCCAGAGGGTATTCCTGCCCAAGGTATGCGTAGGTGGTCTGCCCCAGGCGATGGTAGGGTAAAAACTCCAGCTCTGCGCAGGAGGCGAGATTTTCGCAGTAATCGGCGACAGCGTGAATGTTTTCAGGCGTATCGTTAATATTCCAGATCAGCGGAACGCGGATATGCAGCGCGGAGGGCTTGCTGTCTGCGGCGGCCCTGCGGGTGTTTTCCAGGATTGTCCGATTATCCACGCCGGTCCATTTTTGGTGCTGGATATTATCCATGAGCTTAATGTCAACATAGAATGCGTCCAGATAGGGCAAAAGCATGGCGATCCTTTCGTAATCGCCGAACATATCAAGCTCGGCCATGGTGTGGATGCCGGAGTCCTTACAGCCGGCTAAAAGCTCCCGGGCGAAGTCTGCCTGGCACAGCACATCGCCGCCGCTGAGAGTCACGCCACCGCCGGAATGATAATAGAAAATTTCATCCTTCAGGATCTGCTTTAAAACCTGCTCGACTGTCATGCGCTCACCGTAAACACCCAGCGCCCTGGAGGGGCAAAGCTCTGCGCAGCGGCCGCAGCGGCGGCATTTGTCCCTGTCAATGATGAGCCTGCAGGTATCCCCAGTTTGGTGCAGGGCCTTTTGGGGACAGGCTTCAACGCATTTTCCGCAGGAAGTGCATTTAGCGGGCTGATAATAAAGCTCCGGCGCCATTTTTCGGGATTCTGGCGTTGAACACCAGGCGCAGCGGAGCGGACAGCCCTTGAAAAACACAACAGTGCGCAGGCCTTTTCCGTCATTGGGTGATATTTTTTCGATTCGCAAAATTTGAGCTTCTCTACTCATGGGCTTCCCTTTCTGTTTGGCCAGGCCTGAGCGGTCAGCACACCGCGGCATGGGCGGTGCGTGAGATAATATCGTCCTGCACTTCCCGGCCAAGCTCCACAAAATAAGCGGTGTAGCCGGCTACCCGGATGAGTAGCCCTCTGTGCCGCTCTGGATTTTTCTGAGCGTCGATCAGCACATCCCGGTCGATAACATTGAACTGGACGTGGAAAACGCCCAGGGTACACATGCTCTTTAAAAACGACATTAACAGCTGGGTGGCGCTGTCACTCTGGTTAAAGGCCGGGTCCAGCTTGAGGTTCAGAAGTGTCCCCTGGCTGAAGCGGCCGTGAGGAATGTAGGAGACAGACTTGATAATCGCCCCCATGCCCTCGATGTCTGTGCCGGCGCTTGGGCTGACGCCGTCGGCCAGCGGAACATAGGCTTCTCTGCCGGAGGGCAGCGCGCCGACTTCCAGGCCAAAGGGGGTATTCCCGGATACAGGAAGGATACCGGCAGTCATATGCCCGAATTTACTGTCATAGGATTCGATCAGGTCAGCGATAAAGGTGAACAGATCGGCTGTCAGCTGGTTGACAGCCTCGTCGTCATTGCCGTATTTTGGGCATTCCAGGCACAGCTTCTGTACGTCCTCGTAACCCTTAAAATCATTTTCCAGGGCGGCGAGCAGGGTTTCCATGCTCACCCGTTTTTTATCGTAGACGAGGTGCTTGACCGCGTAGACACTGTTGATGAGGTCGGCGACCCCGATGGCGTCAAGGCCATTGCCCACATTGTATTTTGGCCCGCCCCAGGCGTAATCCCTGGCTTTAGAGATGCAGTCCTCAAAAGACAAGGAAAGCGCTGGACAGACACGCTCCTGGCAAATATCGTCGTTTACGTGGCTTCCGGCGACCATGGCACGGATAATGTATCTTATCTGTTCCCTGACGGCTTCAAGGAAGACATCGAAGGAGTCGAAGTCCCGGGGGTCTCCTGTTCGCACAGAGGCCGGAAGACGGTATTTTCGGCTGACCCCGTCGTTTAAGGCAAACTCGACCACTGAACCAAGGTTGTAGTCGGCGTAGGAGGTGTAGCAGTGCATTTTTCCCGCGAGATTTGTCTCGACACAGCCGCAGGGGTTCCAGTTGTATGCTTCCTTCAAAGGAACACCCTTGTTGAGCATCATCTGGATACCAATCTCGTCGCAGTGGAAGGCCGGGAATCCTGTGCCCAGCTGCATCAGCTCCGTTACCCTTTTCAGAAAAGCGTTTGAGTTCCGGGCCATGTTATAGCGCACAGACAATGAAGGCTGGTACAGCTGGACGTCCATGGTGGCCTGGAGGATCATAAAGGAAAGGTCGTTGACGGCGTCCATGCCGTTTTCGTCGACCCCGCCAACACAGACGTTCTGGAACATGGGGTATCCGGCGGAGAATTTAGCGGTGACCTCGTCCTGGAAAAGGCAGGGCTCGCTGAACTTGACCCACAGGCAGTCCAGTAATTCCTGTGCCTGTTCCGGTGTGATCCTTCCGGCCTCGAGATCCGCTTTGTAGAAGGGATAGAGGTACTGGTCCATACGCCCCGGGTTATAGCTGGCTGCGTTTTGCTCCATAAAAATGCAGGTATGGTAAATATAGAAGGACTGGAGCGCTTCGCGGAAGGTGCGGGCGGGCTTTTCAGGAACCCGGCCGCAAATGTCGGAGATGGCGAGCAGCTCTTCTTTTCGAGCAGGGTCTTCCTCGAGACCGGCCAGCCTCAGGGCTTCGGCCGAATAGCGCGCAGCCAGCTTTACAATGCCGTCCGCGCTCAGTGAAAGCGCCCGGAGATAGACCAGCTTCTCATAATGGCCTGGTTTTGTGATATCCAGGGAAGCTCTGGTTTCCTCGATACGTCTTCTTACGCCTTCAATCCCTTCGTTGATGATCATCTCATAGCCTGCGGTGGTCTCGCCCCAGCCGCGGACAGCCTTGCGGTTAATATACAGGACGCCGCAGTCACGCAGAATACGGGTTTCCTCGGGAATCTGGCAGAGCCATTTTTCATAGGTCGAACGCCCGCTCCAGTAAGGCCGGATCTCGTTGATGAAGCTTTCCCGGTCCTCGTCCTTTAAATAGAAAGGATCATACTCTCTGCTGCTGATGGTGTCCAGCTCGTCATCAAGAACGGACCAGCAGGTATCTGGACAAAGCAGGCCGCCGCGCTGCTTGCTGCCAGAATTGCCGACGATGAGTTCGTCTCCCCAGATTTTGACGGTTTTTTCCATGCACTGTTTGCGGAAAGCGTAGGCTTTTTGCACAACAAAGGGCTCGCCTTCGGATTCTTTAAATCCACGTGTTAAAATCAGCGCGTTTTCGAGGTCCATTTCCGGACGGGTGTTTAACACGCGATCTTTAAGTCTCATGATACGCTTCATATAGGCTTTGTCTTCCATCATCATTACCTCCAAATAAAATACTGCTGGAAAATTCTTCTTAATGATTACTATATCACGTTGTTCGTTGTTTGACAAGATAAAAATGTCATATATGACATTTTTCTTATGAGAAAATAGAGTTTTTAAAGATTCAGGACAATAAAAAACGGCGGACAAAGAATCGGCTGTCCGCCGGATGGCTTTTGTTATAGCTGGCCAAGCTCTCTGCATCGGTCGACGCAGGCCTTGACGCCCTCTTTCAAGCAGGTATCAAAGCCGAGCTCATCCATTTTGTCCAGGGCCGCCAGGGTCGTACCGCCAGGCAGGCGAAGCTTGTTTTCCAGGGCTTCGGCGCTCATGCCAGAGCTCAGAAGCGTTTCGGCGCTTCCCTTCATGGTCTGGGCGAAAAGCCGGAGCGCTGTGTTTTCATCCATGCCCATCTGTACAGCTTCATCAACGATAACGCGGGCCATATGATAGAAATACGCCGGGGCAGAACCGTTGATCGGAACCACCTCACACATGAGGGCTTCGGGGATTTCCTCGACGATTCCGCAGCTTGTCAGGAAGCGGTCCACTTCTCTGTAGTCGTCATCGCTCACGGCAGCTGCGCGGGAGACGGCAAAAGCGCCCAGGCCTGCCTGCGCTGTCAGGGTCGGCATGCAGCGGACAACCTTACAGGTGTCTGTAAGTCTTTCCTGATACCACTGATTGCTGATCCCGGCCGCAAGAGAGAGAAGGACTGTTTCGGCAGAGAATGTGCTTTTAATCTGGGGGACAATGGAGTCAATAACCTGAGGTGTCACAGCGACAACGACAACAGGCGCCTCCCGGACCAAATCCTCAATGGATTCATAAACGGTGTAGCCGTTTTTCATAAAACGTTCGCGAACCTCCGGTGAAACATCGAAGATTCCGATTTCTCCAGGTGAGTAGACGCCGCTCTTTTCAATTCCTGAAAGAATGGCCTGAACAATGTTTCCGGCACCGATAAATCTAACAGTTGCATTCATTCTTTTACCCCTTCCTTTCCGTGGTGTAACAAGCGCAGGGAGTACGCCTTGTTACCTCTGAATCTAGTATATTGCGACTTTATATTTTTGTCAAGATAATTTATGATAATTTTTCCTATAGTACAAAAATGTGATATAAGAAAATAGAGTAGGAGGCGCAACTGCAGGAAAAGTAGCTGTTAGTGTGCGTATTTTTATAAATTATCATAATAAAGTTTATTTTGAAATACGAAAAAGAACCCCTTTTCTATTAAGAGAGGGGATTCTTTAAAAGTTGCTGGTATACTCAATGCCATTTAATGATCAGCTTCGAATTCGCTCAGTCAATAAATTTAACACCAAATTTGTCTTAGCCCTCTACTCCCCGGGCTTTAATTTTCATACCTCGGCGTTTTAAAAGAACCGCCGATAAAATTCCCAAAGCCGACCAGACCACCATCCAGACAATCATGATGTTAAAACCAATGGTCACATCGCCTTGTGCCTCCCCGTAAGCCAGAAAACGGCTGATAATCGGCGCGACAAAAATATCCGGCGACAGCCCGATGAGGGAGATAATCCCAGTGGCGATGCCCGTCATGGCCAGCGGCACACCCGCCTCGCCTAAAATTGACCAATAGGTCGATTTGATCACATTGACCAGATAAGCCAGAATCACTGTGACCACCACACAGATCATGGTTGTCTGAGAGGTGAAGAACACCGCAGCAGCACAGACCCCAGTGGCCAGAAAGGCAAAGAACATCCCTGATCCCTTGAATTTGAATTTATCCATAATGATCCCGCCCGAGATTCCCGCGACAAAAACAATGATGTAGCTCCTGATAATGGACAAAGTGCTGGAGAGCTCAGGCGTGATCATCAGAACACGGGTGCAGTAGGTACCCATATAGCTGTTGGCTGTGTTCCATAAAATGTACCCGCACATAATGACAAAAATACACAACCAGATCGAGGATTTGCCAAAGGCTTTCCACATACTCTCCTTCTTTCCCGTCACAACCGTTTCCTTACCTTTGTCTTTATCAAAATCCGGCACCAGGAAAACGACCAGCAGCGTCAGCAGGGCAAAAACCGCGGCGTTGATCAACAGCACGGCCCTGAAGCCCGCCGCTTCCGTTGCAAAAAGTCCCATGACGCCCAGGCAGATAAAAGCTACGATGGTCTGCCCGACACCGCGGACTCCCTCGCTGATGCCAAATAGACGCCCCTGCTCGCTCTCATCACCCAGATTCCGGATCGCCTTGAGATAGGGCGACCAGAAGGTCCCCACACTGAATATACCATAAAGCCCATGGATAACGATCAGCGCTGTAAAGCCAGGAAACATCGAGTACCACAGGGTAATGAGACACATAGCCGCACAGGACAAAATCAGCAGTTTCTTCGTATTGAATTTTTCCGCCAGAATCCCGCTGGGTACATAGCCGATGACACTCAGCGTCCCATAGACGCCAGCAAGCGTCCCCAGCTGTATGTCTGTGATTCCCAGCGCGGCGACCATCTGATCATAAAATGTAAAGCGGATCAGTGGTGCCAGGTATGCGATTCCTGCGATAACGCTCAGGATAATGAGAACAATGTTTCTTTTTGACTTATCCAAATTCATAATTTTCCCCTTACTTTTGTTATTTTTTTAAAGAATAATGACAGAAGCCACTTTTTGGTGCTTTTATCGTGTTTTTTCGTAAAATACAGGTATTATTTAAGCAAATCATACCATGCTTTTATCCAATAAGTCAACTATTCCTCTTATAAGAATTATTTTTCTTATAGTGTCATTTTTCTTGACTTTTCTCTTTTTTGGTGCTATATTTTAACTAAAGTACAGGTATTATTAAATTTAAAGGAGTAAAATGATGTATTCAAACAGAAAATTCTATGAAAATTATGTATCCACACGCGACGTTGAGCTGCTGCACGACTATACCATGCGGGTTTTAAAGGAAGTTGGCGTTTCCTTTGCCTGTGAAGAGGCACTGGAAGTTTTTAAAAAACATGGTGCCAACGTTGACGGTAACATCGTCAAATTTGACGAAACTCTTCTCAACAAAGCATTGGAAACGGTTCCGAAATCCCTCACCATCTACACACCGGACGGTGAAACCAAAATCGGCGAGCGCTTCAGACCAAAGACCGTCGGCTGCTACGGTCCGCCCACCTTCTTATTTGAAGACGATACCTACAGAATCGCACAGAAAGATGATATGGTCAAATTTCTCAAGCTTATGGACACCAGCGACGTCACCGATTTTGTTAACAACTCAGCCTATGACACACCAGACCTTGACAAAACCCAAGATGACTTTTACATGCCCCAAGTCGCCATGTGTCTGAAATACTCGAAAAAACCGACCTACGGAAATGTCGCCAACAGCATGAATGTCCGGGGTAAAAGTCTGAAGCAGGCCGCCAAGGATATCGCTGTTCTCTACAAGGAATTTTACGACATCTGGGACAAACCAGTGCTGCTCACCAACTGCTGTGCTTTGTCTCCTCTCGGCTATTCCTATGAAGTGCTGGACAACATCATCGGCCTGGTCGAGGAAGGACAGCCCGTGGTTGTTATTACCTGCTCCATGACCAACCTTACCGCACCTGCATCGCTCATGGGTTCTGTGGTTCAGAACAACGCCACTATTTTAGCGGGCATCGTCCTGACCCAGCTGATCAACCCGGGAACACCAGTCCTTTACGGTTCTGTCTCTACCGCTAGTGATATGCGTACTGTCACCTGCGCCACCGGCGCGCCGGAAGCACAGCTGATTCAGATGTCCGCCCTGGCACTCGGCCGTTATTACCAGGTTCCTGTACGTACAGGGATCTGTGTTACCGATGCCCTGAAGCCCGACTACCAGGCTGGTGTGGAAAGCTTTATCAACCTGATGCCCTCCTACCTCGGCAAGGCGGACTTCATTCTCAACAATGCCGGCATCCTGAGCTCCTTTGCTGTGGGAAGCTATGAAAAATACATCATGGATGAAGAAATCAATCGCGTTCTCATGCGCCTGAACAAAGGCATTGATGTCAGCGACACCAAAGGTGAAAAAATCCTGGCCGAAATCAAAAAGGCCGGTCCTCTGGGAAACTTCCTTTCCGGACGTACCCCCAAAGAATACCGCCAGGAGCATCACCTCACCAACCTGTTCAACCGCAAAGCAGGCAACCCGCAGCCCCTCTATGAAGAAATCGGCGACATCCGGGACCGTGCCTGTAAAATCATCGAAGAGCGCGTCGAAAGCTACAAGCTGCCAGATCTCACGAAAACCCAGCAGGATATCCTAAACCGTTTCCTCCCAGAGGACGAAAAATTCTAACACCCTCCAATCTTTCATGGGCCGCGCAGCCACATCGTGCGCGGCCTTTTTCCGTAAAAAATAAAAAAGCCCGACGCCGCTTCAGGCATCGGACTTTTTTATCAAATTTATTTTATCCCTAATCACAAATTTCAATCCAATAGCTTACACAGTCCTCTGCCGAGAGGTTTGTCACGATGTGCTTTGTGTTGGCCCGGATCATGATGCAGTCCCCTTCCTCGAGGGCGTAGTTCTCTCCCTCGACCTCCATGCCCAGATTTCCTCTGGCCACAATCCCGAACTCGTCATAACTGTGGACCGTGTAGGACTTTTCATTCATACCGCCTCGCAGGGTCATGACATTGACCTTGAAGCCCGCCATACCGTCAAAAACTGACTCGAAATCCATGGAGTCGCTGATGCCATAAATGGGGAGCCGCTGATCCTTCCGGACCACATAAGTCTTATCTTTTTGGTCGTTGTTGATCTTTTCTACTTCGCCCGCGTCAACCATCAGCTCGTTGGCCGTAATGTTCAGTGCAAAACACAGGCGCTGGATGTTTTTTACCGAAGGATTGACCTCACCCCGCTCAATTTTGCTGATGTATCCAGCGGAGATTCCTGATTCGTCAGCCAGCTGCTGCAGCGTCATTGACTTTTCCTTGCGGAAACGCTTTAATTTTGTGCCGATCAGTTTAGTATCCGTCATCATTTTTTTCCTTTAAAATTACTATTGATTTCAGAATTTATATTGATTGTTCTGTTAAGAAAATTATACCATAAAATAAGAAAAATTATAAGACAAATGCTGGAATGAATCAATTTTTTTCTTTGGACGTGTATTCTTTGGCGTGCTTGAGTAGTTCTGGCCTTAGATTATTTTGACTGAAATCTTACGGTAACTGCTTCTCGGTGTCAGGCTGTCAAAGAAGCCGACTGCTTGATTCAAAGAAAAAGCAATTAAAAGTGCAGCCAAAGGCCGTATCGCATCAAATTTGCAAAAGGCAGATTTGCACCATAACTATCTACTGAACAATCCTCTTTTTAACGCTTTATCGCTTCATGATAAAGTTTTTTGCCACGCTGACACCTTGCTTGTGTTTAGCAAGCAGGGTGTTTTTTATGATCCTTTTATTCAGCCAGACTAAAGGACACCTCCACGCTCCCGCTCCCAAGGGCGTCGGCCAGGCCGGCAGCGTCTGTGATAGACCCCAGGCGGGTATAGCTGTAAGCGCTCTGAAACCCCTTGTAAAACAGGACGAGACAGTTATCCCCATAGAGCATCAGGTCACCAGGGGCAATACTGTCTGGCCGCCCGGCGTTTGTTGGCAGTGTATCTGAAAGAAAAAAATATTTTTCGTTTCCGTTCATTTCATCCATGTTTAAGGTCATGGGCATGGCGTTGACCAGGGCTTTTGCGGCCGGGGTATCCTCGAGCTGTGCGGTGTAAATCCTGCCCCCAACCTGGACGTGCAGCTCTGTGCCGGCAGTGCGTTCAGCCTCGGTTTCGGGCTGCGCAGAAATCTGAGCCGTCGGGCTGGGCGGCGCTGGTTCAGGTGTGCCTGAGCCCGGCGCGCCCTGGGAACAGCCTGCGAGAGCAGCAGCCAGAAGCAGAGAGCAGCACAGGAAAGCGGCTTTCAGGCGAATTATCACTGTTAGTACCTCCGATACGCTTGTTTAGAGCGCTCTACCCATATCATAGGCCGCCTTTAAGATAGGCGGTGCGTTTTTAGCCGCGCCCATACCGTCCAGGCCAGTACCCCGAAGCACGCCAGTCAGCTTTGCGCGTTCAAAGCAGTCGATCCAGCCCTGAAGGCCCTTGATCGCGCCGTCCATTGAGTCCCCGTTTTCATCTGCCGAGGTGGCAAGCAAATAGATGTCTCTGAAGGCATAATCGGCTGGAAACAGTGGATTGCTGCGGTCGAGCAGCGTTTTCATCTGACCGGACATTTCATAAAAGTAGATGGGCGTTGCGAACACCAGCACATCGGCGCGCAGCATTTTATCCACAATGGCGTTGGCGTCGTCCTGAAGGACACAGCGCTTGGTTTTCTGGCAGGCCAGGCAGCCCCGGCAGAATCCAATGCTTTTGCCGGCCATGCTGATCTTCTCGGCGTCATGGCCCGCGTCTCTGGCGCCTTGTGTGAACGCATCGGCCAGTGTGTCAGAATTGCCCCCTTTGCGGGGACTGGTTGAAAGGATTAGAATATTTTTTTTCATGGCGGATTACCTCTTTCTCTGAAAATTTGTATTTTATGCGTCAAGCTCGCGGATGACCTTCGCGGGAACGCCGGCAGCGATGGTATTTGCCGGAACATCCTTTGTTACCACCGCGCCGGCGGCGATGACCGCGTTATCCCCGATGGTCACGCCAGGCACCACCGTGACGCTTGCGCCCAGCCAGACATTTTTGCCGATGACCACAGGAGCCGGGTGCATGGAGCTCCGCCTTTGGGAGGAAAAATCGTGATTGAGGGTGGTCAGCACTGCGTTATGGCCGATGAGCGCGCCGTCGCCGATAGTAATGCCGCCCTGATCCTGGAAACGGCAGCCACTGTTGATAAAGACGTTTTTCCCTACCGTAATATTTTTTCCGCAGTCGGTATAAAAAGGCGGAAACAGGCCAAAGGAAGCGTCCACCGGTTTACCGGTGAGTCTGGAGAACAGAGCCCGAACCTCCTCCGGCTCATGATAGGCGCTGTTGAGCTCGCAGGTTATCTTCAGGGCCTCCTGGCTTACTTTGTGCATATATTCGTGGACCGGTGAATCCCCATCGACGGTTTCGCCGCGGTTCAGATGGTCTAAAAATTCATTGAGATTCATTTGCATGGTTTCCTTTCGTGTTCATTTTCTGCAGGCTTATTATATAATCGGCAGAACTGAAATAGCAAATACTTATAGCCTATATTTATCCATACTTGACAAGCATATCTAAGCCAACTATACTGAACCTATGAGGAGGTGTTTCGTATGGAAGTACGGGTTTTACGTTATTTTCTGGCCGTCGCCCGGGCGGAGACCATATCCGGCGCAGCAGAGTCGGTCCACGTAACCCAGCCTACCCTTTCACGGCAGATGATGGAGCTGGAAGAGGAGCTGGGAAAAAAACTGTTTATACGCGGAAACCGGAGGATCACTTTAACGGATGAAGGAGTCTTTTTAAGAAAACGCGCCCAGGAGATTGTCGATCTTGTGGACCGTACAGAGTCGGATTTCAGCGCGCCTGACGACATTATCAGCGGGGATGTCTATATCGGGGGCGGCGAGACAGACGCCATGCGCCTGATCGCCCGTGTTGTAAGGCGGATGCAGAAGGATTATCCGAATATCCGGTACCATCTTTTCAGTGGAAACGCCGATGATGTCACCGAGCGCCTGGATAAGGGACTGTTGGATTTTGGCATACTCATCGAGCCGGCAGACATCAAAAAATACGATTATATACGCCTTCCGGCAACGGATACCTGGGGGCTGCTCATGCGAAAGGACAGCCCGCTGGCGGCACTGCCCAGTATCCGAGCTGAGCATTTGTGGGGGCTTCCCCTCCTGTGCTCAAGACAGTCCCTCACCGAGAATGAGCTGTCTGGATGGCTTGGCAGCAATGCCGGGCGTCTGGAGGTTATCACCACCTATAATCTGATTTACAACGCAGCCCTCATGGTGGAGGAGGGCGTGGGCTATGCCCTGGGGCTGGACAAGCTGGTGAATACCACAGGCAACAGCGCGCTCTGCTTCCGGCCGCTGGAGCCGCGCATGGAGGCCCATCTGGATATTGTATGGAAAAAATACCAGGTTTTTTCAAAGGCCGCCGAAAAATTTTTAAAAGTGCTCCAGGAAACCCTGACGTCAGAGTAGTTCAGAAGGCCAAGATTGTTTATGAATCAGTTTAAAATACGAAAAACGAATGGCTGATCATTGGATATAGGCATTTTACATTTTTGAGATGCGCGTTATAATATAGGTGTACCCAATAAAAGGTACACCTTTTTCAGTTTTAGAAAGTTAAAAGGAGAAAACAGAGTATGAGTAAAATTTTAGTCGCATATTTTTCAGCAAGCGGTGTCACCGCAGGATTGGCAGAGAGGCTGGCAGCCGCGACAGGCGGAGACCTGCATGAGATCCAGCCCGAAACTCCCTACACACAGGCGGATCTGGATTGGATGGATAAAAAAAGCCGCAGCAGCATTGAGATGAATGACAAGACCTTCCGTCCAGGCATTGCAAACCGCGTGGCAGATATGGAAAGCTATGATGTGGTTTTTGTGGGCTTCCCGATCTGGTGGTATGTCGCCCCGACCATTATCAACACATTTTTAGAACAGTATAACCTTGAAGGCAAGACCATTATCCCCTTCGCGACCTCCGGAAGCAGCCAGATGGGCAATACCAACGCCGAATTAGAGGCTTCCTGCAAAGGGGCAGAACTGAGAACAGGCAAGCGCTTTAACGCAAACGCGAGCGAAAAAGAGCTTAAAGCCTGGTTTGACAGTCTGGGACTGTAAGGATAAAGCGGAAAACAACATGCCCGCCGTGCCTGGCTTTCCATATCCATATGCCCTATGGTGATCACCATTTTAAAATCTGTACACGAAGAACAGATTAGAGAAAACTTTTCAATCCATGACTTCAGCCTGTCTCATGAAGATATGAAGCGCATTGAAGATATGGCTATGGGAAAAAGCTTCATACTGGACATTCAAAGCCAGGACGAGGTATACCGTCTGCACGACATACGCTTTGAGCAGCAGGCTCCCGGCGCTTAAGTCAGAATATCTGTCATTAAAAAAGGCCAGCAGAAGCTGGCCTTTTTTGTGTACCGTTTATTTTAAGAAGTTTACCAGAATAATGGAAACCCCCAGTACCGAGAGCACTACTCCGGTGGCTCGGTTCAGGACAAGCGGGCTGGTTCGGTTGGCGAATTTCGCCGCAATTCTGGCCCACAGCAGGGTGGATAAAACGCAGAAAACGAGACTCCATATATCCGGAGCTCCGCCGATGGCAAAGTGGCTGACCGCGCCCGTAAAGGCAGTGAAGGTCATGACAAACACACTGGTGCCCACCGCTGTTTTCAGTTCATAGCCCAGCACACTGGTGAGAATCAACAGCATCATCATGCCGCCCCCAGCACCCACAAAGCCGCAGATAAAGCCAATGGCGACGCCACAGACCACCGATTGCAGGAAGCGTTTTTTAGGGTCTTTGTCCTTCATGGATTCTTTGGTAGTCATGACTGGCCGGACGATAAATTTAATGCCCAGCAGCAGCGTCATAAAGACCGAGAAACCGCCCATGGCACTGTTAGGAACCAGACTGGAGATCCAGCTGCCCACCAAAGTAAAGCACAGAACCGCCGCCATCATAACCAGACCATTTTTAATGTCCAGATTTTTGTTTTTGCCATAGGTGTAAGCGCTCACCGCGCTGGCGAGCACGTCACTGGCCAGAGCAATGCCTACTGCCTCGTAGGCTGGCATTCCCAGAAAGGTGATGAGCATGGGGCTGATAACCGCCGCTGCGCTCATGCCCGCAAAGCCTGTCCCCAGTCCGGCGCCGATGCCCGCAATAAAACAGATAATAAATTTAAAGAGCATGGTCTGTCCCCCTTTGTCTGTCGAAATATGCCCTCTTTATAAATATACCTTGTATTGTAGTCTTTTATCTTGAGGGTGTCAATGCAAAACTGTGCTCTTAATTCCTTTGCAAAAAAGGTTGACAGGCCTTAAACTAAGGTTACAGGCAGCGCGCAGACCTGAAAAACTTTTGGAGGTTAACAATGGCAGTAACAGCAAATATAAAAAGTGTTGGGTTGAAAATCGTTTCAAATTATGGTGAGCAAAATGGGAAGATCGTTAAAAAATCTAAAACCTACAGCGATGTAAAAAGCGACGCGTCCAATGAGAGTATCTACAATACCTATAAGTGGATCAAGAACATGCAGGAACCCATCGGTGAGTCCTGCACCAAGGCCGTCATCGAAGAGCTCATGGATGTCGCATAAGGATAAGGAGGAAAAGAAAAATGGCAGATTTAGTATCAAAGGATTTACAGCTGGGTTATGAACTGGCCAATGGAAAAACTTATAATATGGTTATTCCAGATTATAAGGACAGTATTACCGATGCCGAGATCGCTGAGGGAGCGAATGGTATTCTAACCGAAGGGATTTTTTCGCCCGACGGGCAGCCCCTGGCAGCGCTGGTGTCCGCAGTGCGTATCGACACCACCAAAACCGAAGTGGCTTTGGGTTAGGCGCCGGACAATGAAGGAAATCATCCGGGGAGCCGCCGCAGTGGCGGGCGGCATCCTCTCCTTCCTGTTTGGAGGGCTCGATGATTTGCTGGCAGTATTGACGGTTTTAATCTGCCTGGACTATGTGTCCGGCGTTATCAAGGGAATTTACAGGCATGAGCTTTCCAGTGCGGTGGGCTTTTATGGAATATTAAAAAAATTGATGATTTTTCTGGTGGTCAGCGCCGCTTTCATGATCCAGCGGATTATAATAGCCGAGCTGCCCATCCGGGACATCACGGTGCTTTTTTATATTTCCAACGAAGGCATCTCACTGGTCGAAAACGCCGCAGAATTTATTCCCATTCCCGATAAGCTAAAAGCCGTTTTACAGGAATTTAAGAAAGATGAAAAGGAAAAAGAATGACCATTTTAGAAGTGCAGAGAATTTTGTCCCATCTGGGCTATGACCCCGGTGAGCACGACGGCCTGGACGGCCCGAACACCCAGGCGGCCGTCAGGGCCTTTCAGCGAAAAACAGGCATTGAGACAGATGGTATTGTGGGCCCGGTCACCAGGGGACATCTGGCAGAGGCCTATAAAGACAGCCGCGCCAGCGAGCATTTTGCCATGTGTGAATATCAGTGTGACTGCGGCGGTATGTACTGCGCCGGCTTTCCCGAGCTCATGGAGGAGGCCCTGCTGGCTCAGGTGGAAAACCTGAGAAACTGTCTGGGCCGTCCAGTCATCATCACCTCCGGTGTGCGCTGCACACAGCGCAACCGCGAGGTGGGCGGCATCGAGCACTCCAAGCATAAGATCGGCTGCGCCGCAGACCTGTACTGCCCCGGCGTCCACTACTCCGAGGTGGCCGCCATCGCCAGAGACCTGGGGCTGGGTGTGATCGAATACCCCGAGCAGTTGTTTGTGCATGTAGAGGTATAGAAAAGAAACCCCAGGCATTGGAAGACGTTCTGATGCCTGGGGTTAAAAAACAGATAATCAGTTAATCAGCAGTGCTTGTGATTATCGGGGAAAATTTAGCGGGCTGTGTTTCGGTATAATAGGTATTGAATGCATCGGCATTGTTTGCTTTGCTGGCGCCGATATAGTGGAAGGCCACGTCGAAGCCGTAAGATTTGCCATACGACTGAAAAGTCGATACGATTTGATCCTGATACAAATCCCCTGCCATGGACACTGCTTCTAAACCGGGATACTGCTGAGTAACGGACCATGTTGTGGAAGTAATGTTTGTATAACGAAGCGCCCAATTTTTTGAAAGTCCATTGCCTTTTGCTGTGGCAAGAGACTGCTGAATATTATCGAAAGGAATGGCCGTCCCGGAAAAAAGAGGAGATACTCCGATAAATTTTTTATCAAACCAGATTGCCCCGGCGTTGATTGTTTTGTCCGAGTCATGGCGAAAATCATCCGACAGCTTAAACGGATTGCCACCATCGCCCCGTATCATGGCCTGCAGCTGAGGCGTACCCATTCCAGCGCTTCCACCAACGCTCTCGAGTGTGGCGATTTCTTTACTGCCGGCGGCGGCTTTTAGGCTGTTCACAAACTCATCCTCACTGGCCCAGGAATAGGATTTGTAGTTGCTGATCGTCATTTTCACATTTTTGACATAGTCCTGATATTCTTTGTGCTGTGTGTAGTTGTTTCCCTTGAACGTCTGATGGCTGTATTCTGTTTTGGGTTCGATATAAATACCAAGGCCGTAGGTGTAATCTGCACCGTCTACCCCGATCTCTGTTTTTACATGAACATTTGTCAGGGATGGCGTAATCGCGGGTGTGTCTCCTGTTATCGGCGAATCGGCGTATACATAGAAGGCGGCCTGGCCTGCCTGCTGCACCCATACATTTGACACATGAGCATTTCCAGATAAGCGGACGCCATATTTACCGTATTTAACGCTTGACTGTTCGAGTGCGCCGCCAGCCTTAACATGAACCGCGGCGATGTGGTCATAACGGTAGTTGTCTGGTTTCACGGTGCTTTGGGGTTCATAGTAAGGTGTGCCCATTCCAATGGAACGTGGCGCGATAACCTCGGTGTTTTTCAGTGTGCCCTCCACAGCGAGCATTTCACAAAGACCATGATCAGCGGGCATTACAAAGTTTTCGGTGGTTTCACCGGCGTCTGTAAAAGCGCTGATTGTTTTACCGTTTCCATCAAGCACATGACCTGCAGGAATGGTAATGGTGTTGGTTACGCCATAAATGCTATTCATCACTTTTACGTCGCCACTCGTAATGCCGTTTATCAATTCTTCAAGCGTACTGACTTCAGTGATACCATTGCTTTCAATAGCCGCCTTGGCGACAGGCGCGTTTTCGTTTTTTTCGGCTTCTTTTGCAGGTAAAGCTGCTTCTTCCTGGCCGCTGACTTCCAGTTTAGTTTGGTTTTCCTTTACAGGAGCCGCTTCATCCGTTTTTTTCGCAATACTAGCTTCCAGTTGTTCTTTTTCGGGTGGATCAGTCGTGGTGATCGCTTCGGACGCAGGTTCATCGGCGATTATTTCTTCAGCCATTACAGGGTGGATGAAGAGAAGCGAAAACAGCATAAAGAAAATCAGTAAAACGGCTTCTGCTTGAATAAGATGCTTTTTAAAAATCATTTGTTTTTCCTCCTCGTATAATATCTCATTTTAGATAATTGTCAAGTATTTCTTTGATATATGGAACATGATCTGATGGGCAGTTTACCACAGTGTCATATCGGCAATCCTTACTTTCATTTTGATAGGATGGAAAATTCAGGGCATGTCCACAATAGTTTAAGTAAATGATATTTCCGTCAATGATATAAGTATCTTCGGTTCTTTCCGTTAATAAAGTTGAAAATTCAGATTGTCTTTGGAGAATTCCAGATTTTATTGCTTTCAATTTAACTGGATCGTTTGTATCAAATTGCACAGCAATAACTTCATTGCTTAAATCTAAATCATCCGAATTTGGCTTAGGCATTAGACAATTGCTTGCATGACAACCTAAGTTATCGTCAATATTATCATCAAGTATTAATACGAAAGCCCTGAGGTTTCCTTCATCATTTGAAATATTCATTGTCTCGCTGTCTTTAAAAACATCCGTTAAATCATATCCATCAAGCCAATTCTCCGCGGGGCCGCCGACAAGGTCGCCTTTGCAGCTATCATCGTAAGATGCAACCGTATTGCCAGAAGCTGTGCAGTGAGTCAGGGTTGTTTTGGGAGCTGTGGCGTTACCCACAATGCCTCCTGCGTAAGGGGTACTCTGAGGAGCACCGTTTTTGACTGCTGAAACAGTATTGTTCGTTGCGCTGCATTTTATAAGGATTATGTCTGCGCCCGCGCTGCCTACCAGTCCGCCGACATTGGCATTTCCCTGAATACTGCCCTCTGTCACGCTGCAATTTTTGATCGTCGTATTGCCATCAACCGAACCGGCCAGGGCGCCAATGTTTTCACGGGCTTTGATGTCTGTTTTTTTAATGCTCAGATTTTTTATTTCCACTGCGCTGATAGCGCCAAACAGCCCGGTGTTATCGGACGATGAGGTTGTTTTCAGATTTGAAATAGGATGCCCACCCCCGTCAAAGTTTCCCTTGAAAGGCGTGTCCGGTTTGCCAATGGGGGTCCACTCCCGATTGTCCAGGTCAATGTCCTGACTCAGCTGAATGGTCTTTCCGGAAAAATCATTTCCGTCATTTACCAAGGCTGCCAGTCCTGCCAGCTGCTCGCCGGTGGAAAGAGAAAAGCTGGTGTCCGTGTTGTTGTACCAACGGATGTCCGCAGAATCGGACCAGCTTGTCTTCTGCAAAATATCCTTGATATACAATTCGGTTTTTCCTAAAACAGAAGCCTGGCCGTGTGCATTGACATAGCCAGTCATTTTAACATGGTTAGTGATATCTGCATCTGCAGCGGGATTGACTGAGTCACCCAGATAGAAGTCATCATCAATATGAACGATGGCATCGTTCACCTGTGCGATTGCTGTGCCATCATAGCTGCAGCCGCCAGCATAGAATCTTCCGATTTTATCATTGCTGTTATTATCCTGTAATCGGACATTTCGAGCATTTATTACGACATTTTCAACATTAGCAGTCTTGCTGCTAAGAGCCATGGCACCTCCAAATATTTCAGGGACTGTGCTGTCCGTTATATCTATTGCCGCTGTACCTGTCACATTAACGTTCGTGCCGGAATTGAATACCATGCCACCACCGATGATGGAGCCTGTTGTTGTGATCTTATCAATGATGATGTTCGTATTTTCACATGATGCGTCGCTATCGGCGCTGTCTGAATGGCCGCCGCCCAAAATAGACGCGTTAAAGTTCACAAGATTTTTAAGCGTAAGGTTTGTAGTTTTTACTGTTGCGCTGGCGTTTTTGCTTAAAGCCCATCCGCCCGCGTAAATATTTCCTTCGTCCATGCTGTTGTCACTGCAATAATAGCCCATATTGAACGTGCTGCTGTCGATTGAGATATGGGTGTTATTCACATCTGCTTTGGAGTTCGCTCCGTTGGCATAGCCGCCGCCCACAAAACAATCATCCACATATCCACCAGTGATGGTGATGTTGGTATCCCCGGTTACGCTGGCGTCTGCGTTGGCTTCTGTAGTCTTACCGCCGCCAAAGAGGTAGCTGATGCGTCCGCTTTTCATGGTAAAGTTTGTTGATGCAACGGTTTTATTAAGACCACCGGCAACAAAGTATAAGGATAAATTGTTATTATACTTTTCATTCAGAGGAATCATCTCCATGCCATCGCCAAACTCAAAATGATGGCCGTTGGCATACATATACCGGATGCCGTTGACATTTATTTTGATGTGGTCGAAAAGAGTGTCGGCGTCAAAGATCAAATCAGACTGCATCACCAGTCTTCCGTTATCCTTTCCCGTAAAGTGTACGGGCTTTGTAACGGTATATAAAGTTCCATTGCCAATATCCACGTCCCCGCTTACATAGACTGTTGTCTGTTTATCATCGGGCGCCTTTTCAAGCGCCGCTTCCATTGTTTTCAGCGGTTTACTCTCTTCAAAGCCAGGATAGCTGTCATTTCCGTTTGTAGAATCGACATAGAGCTTATCGGCAGCTGCAATTTCGAAAGTCAGTGTCAGCTCGGCTTTCGTCTGATTTTTTCCGGTAACCTCAATGATTGAGGTTGTATTTCCCTTAGTCGCTGGTGTTCCTGTGATTTTACCATTTTCCAGTTTTAGACCTTCCGGTAAAGGCTTGTCCTCTTTGACGGTGTAAGTGACGTTGCCGATGGCGGCGTCGTTTTGAATGGTAATTTTTGCTGACAGATCGTAAGCTTCAATGGCCATACCTACACTGCCTGCAACAGTGACGCTTTTCGGATTTAAAGTAATTTGTCTTAATTCGGGTTGGTTTCCTTCAAGTTTTCCATTTCCGGAGATAATCCCATTACAGACAATCCTGCCATTGTTGATAATGGTTCCGTTATTAATAAGCTCTTTATCTTCAGGAATGGTAAGTGTCTGCTCTTTAGGGATGGTCAGTGTGACGCCTTGTGGTATTGTCGCACTACCCGTTAAATCCATTGATCCTGTCAGTTCCACAGCCGGTGTCTGTACAAATTCGCCAAGCTTGGCGCTTGAAAGAACAGATGACAGGTAGCCCGCTGTCTTAACGATGGTTCCATCGACTATATTATTTGAATACTGAATTTTTCCTGGGCTGTTGTCGATATGGATAATTCCTGCCGCTCCTGAGCTGTTCGAATTTATTGAATCCGGGGACTTTTGAGTAAGGATTCCTGTCGTCTGACAGTTTTCGACTTTTGACCCATCAGCTCCTTTAATCCAAGAACCGATTCCCGCAAGCTCGGTCCCGCTGACCATACCGGTATTTTTGCAGTTTAAAATTTCTATTGTTAATTTTTCAGAAGTATCAATGGTTCCAAAAATCCCACCAAAATGCCAGCCTCTTGTCTGAGTAAAGTAAGGCTGTGTATTGTCTGAGAGATTGTTGAAATTGTCGGTCGCCCAAAAGATATCGGCGGCGTTGCTGCAGCCGCTTACCTTGACTGCGCCGTTTTGGAGATCTTTTCGCTCAAGAGCGCCGATGATCCCCGCAGCGCCTGTGTCCATAGCGTTGATCTGACCAGAGAGAATATGGCAGTTTTCAATTGTTACTGCGTCATAGCCAAAGCCGACAACTCCGCCAACACCGTAGTATCCCGTGATATCAATATCTTTAAGCTGAATATTTTTAAAGGTGGCGCTGTTTGCGTTGCCAAAAAGGCCCACGGAGCACATTTTTTGAACGGGCTGGGATAAATTTGATATTACTTTATCGTTGCCATCAAAAGTTCCGTTGAAGCAGCAGATGGTTACCTTACCAGCTGTTTGGCCGTAATAATCAGCTTTTGAAATATCTTCGCTCATAGCGGTCTTGCCAATGGCGGTCCAGGCTTTGCCTGATAAATCAATGTCGTTCATCAGTGTAAAAGTTTTGCCTGCCATAATATTGGCGGCCAGAGCAGTGTTGTTCTGGTCTTTTGCGTCGCCGTTAACCAGGGCTGCAAGGCCAGCCAGCTGGGCTGGGGTTTTGATTTCAAAGTTTGTTTCTTCAGCGTTAAACCATGCGGTATCCACTCTGCTACCATCCCAGGCGCCCACAGCTACGGCGGAGGTGGTGACAGCCTTTGAAATCCCGACAATGTTGGGATCGGTACTGCTTACCTCTGCCTGAATGAACTTGCCGATATCATTGACGGTTACCGCATAGCTCGCTTTGTCAGCCCCGTCAATTTTTGTAAAGGTACCGTCTTTTGTATCGCTGGTAAACCACTGGTATTGAGTATCGCTGCCTGTGGCGTTTTTCACGCTGATGGTATCATAAACTTCTGGCGCTGTGTTATCCAATTCAATCTGAGCAATGTCTTCCTTGACGGTTACAACACAGGTATCGGTTTTTTGGCCGTCTTTCGTGGTGACGGTAATATTGGCGGTTCCTTTGCCAACAGCCTTTACCACGCCGTCTGTGTCCACGGCTGCCACGGCTTCGTTGCTGCTGCTCCAGGCAATGGTTTTATCTGCGGCGTAATCCGGCGTGACATTGGCCGTTAAGGTCTGCGTTTCACCAGTCTTCATTTCCAGCGTGTTCTTATCCAGGCTTACGCCGGTCACCTTATTATCTAAGATTCCGCTTAGTCTTGCGCTGGGACTGTCCTTATAATCGCCGGTTCCGGTAACGGTCAGCTGAAGAACCTTGCCGACATCGGCGGCGCTTAAGGTGTAAACCGCGCTGGTTTCGCCGGGGATCGGCTCAAAGGCGGTGCCGTCGCCTCTCAGCCATAAGTATGTTACTGTGGCGTTTTCGGGAACGGTGGTGGCTGTGACCTTATGCCCGACAACGGCTTGATTGTTTTCAAGAGTCAGATTAACGGCAGTGACGGAGGTTTTTGCTGCTAATAGGCTCAGTGCATCGCTGATGGCTTTTGTCTTTTCGGCGATTTCTGTCTGTGTGGTTTCAGGCAGGGTCTTTGCCGCTTCATAGGCGTCTTGGAAGGCCTTCCAGCTGGCTGCGGTGTGATCGCTTTCCTGCTTGCCATTGGCGGTTTTTATCATTTCATCGAGCTTATCGGCTCCGGCAAAGATCAATTGGGCTTTTGCGGCAGCCATTTCCTCAAGGGCGGTGTTTACCTGATCAGTTGAGGCCAGGGCGTCTGCTTCTATACGAACGGCATTGCTGACAGCTGTCTGATAGCTGTCCCAGGTGCTTTCTTTATAGTCGTCTGCCTTTAGCGTATAGACAGGCTCTTGATGATTTTCGCCAATTTCGGCGGTGATGGCTGCGGTTAAGACAGTTTTATTCGCCGTGACGGCCTTGGCAGGCTCGCTTGTGACGCTGCCGGTATAGTGTCCGCTGACCTTTCCACTTGCGGTTAGGGTAAGGCTTTTGCCAATATCGCTTTCACGAACCGTATATGTGCTGCCACTGCCGGCATCCTGGGCATCCGATTTCCAGCTCAATAGGACATCAGAGGCTGCGCCTTCGGGATCAACTGCGGTGAGGGAAAGAATTTCCCCGACAGTGACGGTTTTTCCGCTGCCGCTCATTGTGACGCCTTTTAAGGGAGCGGTCACACGGAGGGTGATGGTCGCCATGATGGAGGCGTCGGTGGGATTTTCAGGAATCGCCATGATAACAACGTCTCCCGGCGCCTTTGCGGTAACGGTGCCGTCTTTATCGACAGTGGCGGTGCTTTCCGATGAGCTGCTCCATTTGACGTTTTTATTCGTGGCGTTATCCGGTTTGACGGAAGCGGTTAAAGGCAGGGTACTGCCAGTTTCGATACTGTCCGCTGTTTTTTGAATAACAACGCTGTCGACCGGGATATCTACCGGTTCTTTTTTTGTGACGGTAACGGCGCAGGTAGCTTTGTAGCTGCCGTCTTTTGTCACAACCGTAATTTTACTCTGTCCCTCGGCCAAAGCTGTGACTTTCCCGTTTCCGTCGACATTTGCAATTTTGCTGTCCTCGGCATACCATGCGATGGTTTTGTCTGCAGCGTTATCCGGAGCGACTTTAGCGGTTAACACGGCGCTGTCGCCCACAGTCATGGTGAGCTGGCTTTGATCCAGGGATACGCCGGTAACACGGACTACTGCAGGCGTTGGTGTTGGTGTCGGCTCAGGCGTGGGTGTTGGCGTCGGTCCAGGCGTGGGTGCAGGGACCGGCTGTGGTGATGACGGCTGCGGCGTTTGCTGTGGCGCTGCCGGATTTGTCTGCCCGCCGCTGCTGGTATTATCGGCATTGCCGCTGGTATTATTGTTTTCGCGGCTGGTGTTGTCTGCCGTGGTGCTGGCGGTGGTATCAGTCGTTTTGGTCGAATCCACTTTGTTGTTCACGTCGTTCCCGTTCGCGCTTTTCGCGATAGGATTGGCGGAAACCTTAACGTTTGCGGGGACGATATTGCCCTGAATGTTTTCTTCTCGGTTGGTAATGACGTTTTCGACAACACCTTCTCCAGTAAGGTTTAACGTGGTTTCTGTGGCCAGTGTGTTTACTCTGGCGTCTTTTGCGATGTTCACGGTGCTGTCTTTGGCCTTATCTGTCACGATGAGTTTTCCGACTTCGGAGCTGGCATTGAGGTTTATCTCTGCCTTGGCGTTAATGTCAAGCTTATCGACTTTGGCGTTGATGACGAGTTTGGTCTCTTTGGCGTTTTCACCGACGACCAGTGTCTTAAGAGGGCTGTCGATCGTCATTTCGGCCTTGCCGTCCAGCTTGACGGTTTCGATCTTGGCTTCTTTGGCAATGGCAACAGTACTCCCCTCGCCATTTTTAGCGATTGACAGTGTGCTGATCTGTCCGCTGAGCTCCAGCTTTGCGGGCTGGATAACGTTCAGCTCTGCCGCTTCGGATTCTTTGTCCAGAATAAGGCGGACGTCTTTTTTGTTGACGCTGATCTTATTCAACACTGTTTTTTCAAAATGGACGGAGTTCGCGCCGCCGCCGTTGATGTCCGTATCTTTGGAAATACGGCTGTTGCGGACGGTAACGGTTCCTTCTCCAACGGCTTTGTCGATGGTCAGGGTGCCGTTGATGGTAGCGTTTTCCAGTATGACGCCATCTGATTTGATCTGTACGTCGCCATAGGTGGCCTGATCGCTGTAGGTTCCTGCTGTGTCAAAGACTTTTGCTGCTGTCTGTTCGCTGCTTTTCCTGCCGCAGCCAAAGACAAGCAAAAGAATGGTGATCACGGCCAGAAGGACAATCGCGATGTTTTTCTTCTTCATCTTTTTACCTCTCGTATAGGATTATTTTATTTATAGTTATCGGGCATGGCCCTTGATAAGTAAATAATGATCTAATATTGCGCGTTTCTTTGAAAAGGCTTTTGTTTTTTTGAGAAACGCTTTACTTTTTTATTCCAAACCTTACCGCTTCCAGGAGCGTCGAAGCCATAAAAACGCCGAAGCGCACTTAGGTCGAAGCGCAGCCAGGTAATCTTTTTTTGACAGAGGTTTACCTCCGCTGTTTTATCTGCCAGCTGCTTATAAAGGATTTCTGGCCGCCATTCATAAGCGTTTGAATAATCTTTGTATTTTTGGCTATCCACGCATGAGGCTTGGAGGGGATTATCATAAAAAAGCTTCTTAAGAATAAGGGTGGTTTCATCAAACTGGTAGCAGCGAGAAGCCTCTTTATCGATTACCGCGGGAGAGCCGCCTAAATCCCGCAACACATTGTGAGCGGCTGAAAATGCTTCTTCTCTTAGGAATAACTCGATTTTTTCACAGCAGCGTATATCTGGATAAGGATACAGGTTTTTTAAGGAAAGATCTTTGCCTAAAAGGCACTTTATACCCTGTTCATCAAAGCTGCTGAGGATTTTTTTCAGCAAACGCTGCTGTTTTGCTTCCTCCAGAACAATTTTAATTTTGTTTTTTCGTATTTCGGCCATTACAGGAAGCTCAGGTTGATCGTTTTCACTCAAATATTCCACACCATAGCAAATGAATGGCACCATAGACAGGCGCGCCGCCTCCTGGTATAAACGTCCCCAGTCTAACTCTGAGGACGGCGGGGCTGGCGGATGTGCCGTCAGCACCGAACTGGCCAATTCATGCAGATACTGCGTTTCAGTTGTGCTGTTTTTCATACTGTCTCCTTAGCCCAAAACCGATTAAATATTTCTTTAACCTTATTTGTTTATAATATTAGCTGTTGCCATAGATAATACGGGTGCAGCTCGTTTTTTATTCGTGGAATCCTGTCATTCCACGAACTTTCCAGCGAAAACCCTGTAATCAGAGGGATTTTTTTGTTTTTTGACCAGAATTTGACCAGATTTTCAGAGGTTTTCGATTTTCGACATTTCGATACGGTCCTGCTCATCAATGGCATGTACATAAATCTGCAAGGTGATGCTGGGGTTCGAGTGACCAAGGATTCTGCTTAATGTGGAGATCTGCATATTTTTGCTGGCCGCAATGGTGGCAAAGGTATGCCGTAGAGCATGGAAATTTACACAACGGATTCCAGCTTCTTTCAGAAGCGCCGAAAAATAATTTTGATAGGCTCTCGGGTCCAGATAGGAGCCTTGCCGGTTACTGAACACAAAGCTTTCTTCAGCGATGACGCCGCTTTTTTTCAAGCTTTTCTGATATGCGTGTAACAGCCTGTAAATACCGTCGTTCATGGGAATATCTCTTTCAGAACAGGCGGATTTTGTTTGGCCAAACACGACTTCGGTTTTGTTCTTTTCAGACGCTTCTGCCTTGACCCGCTGAATTGAATGACGGACATGAATCGTTTTTGACTGCAGATCAATATCGGCCCAGCGCAAGGCTGCCAGCTCGCCCAGGCGGATACCTGTTTTTAAGGCGAGTAAGATGGCGCGGGCTCTTTTGTCATAAAGCTTATCTTCCAGCACTTTTTCCAATTTTTGATACTCACTTTGTTTTAAATAATTGGGTTTTTTCTTTTGTCTGGGGGGGATATGTATATTTTTGCAGGGATTATTCTGAACCAGCTCTAATTCGATCATCTTTTCAAAAAAGGACGACAGCAGTACAAGATGGATTTTTATGGTAGCGGGGGCCAGCCCCTTGCGGTTTTTTGCGTCGTTGCTAAGATAATGAATATAATCTTGAACCGTCTTTGGGGTCACTTCATTGACAGGGCAGTCCCCGAGCTGCGGCAGAATATGCTTATAGACGATGCTGCAATAGCGTGTGTAGGAGGAAGCCTTTACAGTAAGCTTTTTAGATTCTTCCAGCCATTGAACAAGGCACTGTCTCAGCGTTGCGCTGCTCTGGGCAAATTTATTATGCGAATAGCTTTCCGCCATACGCTCCAGGCTTTCTACCGGTAAGTTTTTTCTTTTTTGTTTGCGGATCAGACGTTCCAATGCTACTTTTTCGGAGACGCTTTTTTCAGCCTCCTCCAAAAGCGCTACGGCTTCCCGGTAAGTATCGGCGTAGATCGACCGGTAAATCGCTTTTCCATGAATACCCTTATATCCAGTAATATAACGCCCCTCATAACGGTGATCGGAACGCTTATATACATTTTTACGATGTTTTTTCATTACGATTCCTCCTCATACCATTTTTTTGACCAGATATACAATAATTATAAAACTTAAATAGTTCCAAAAGCGCTACTCGCACAGGCGGTTTCCTGTGACAACAATATTTTTGCCGCACATTTTTAAAATTAATGTATATAATTAATGGGAAAAGTGATATAATAAAAACAATATTTAATATTTGTATCTAAAGAGTGTTGCATTTTTGTTCGTGGAATGACAGGATTCCACGAGCTTTTTATATTTTCGGACTATAATTTTTAACAAAAATAAAAAACACAGCTATATGATGGTAGCTGTGTTTTTTGTGAGAAAAAATTTCTGTTAATTTACAGTTCTTCGGCCGCCCCGGTCTTGTTCAGAATCACGACTGCGGCGATGACAACAGCGATCCCGAGAATCTGAATCCAGGAAATGACCTGCCCGAACATAAAATAGCCTAAAACAGCGGCGGTAATGGGCGAGAAGGCAGCCATCATATTGGTGATGGCCGGGTCCACCAGCGAGAAGGACTTGACCCAGACGTACTGGGTTAAAATCTGAGTAAAAATGCCGTAGGCGGCAATGGTGGCCACCAGCAGCGCGATGTTCTGCGCGGCGGCAATTTCTCCGACAACAGCCCAGGGTGGGCACACAGTCCAGTAAATCAGGGCAGCGCCCAGGTTATAGTAGGTGATCAGCACATCGTTGTCGATTTCATTGTTGAGTGCCCACTTGAGCAGCAGGGCAATGGCGCAGTTGCAGAACCAGTCCACCGCAATCCACAGAAGGCCCACGGGGCTGATGAAAGCTTCGGGTGAAAAGACATTCAGCACCATGACCATCCCCACAACCGCCAGGGAGAGGGAAAGAATTTTCCCCTTGGTGATCTTATATTTGAAGATAAATGAGGACAGCAGCATTAGAATAAAGACATGTGAAAAATCGAGAGCCGAGAAAACACCGGCGCCCATGTAATTTAAGCACATGGCATAAGAATAGTAGGTCAGGGCATTGACGATGCCGCCGCCCACCAATACGATAAGCAGGTGTTTCCAGCAGATTTTAAATGCTTTTGGATTTTTCACCAGCGTTTTAATACCGTAAAAAATGATAATTATCATTGGCCCGAGCGACGAAACGGCAATATCACTCATGCCAAAATTTTTGAGCAGTGAGATGAAAATGCTCAGTGTTCCCCAGATTATTCCGGCAAGGCCCCCGTACAGAATCCCCTTTGTCAGATTGCTTTTGCTTGTATCACTCATTTTAATTTCCCCCTTACATGATTAAGCTGATGATAAATGTTTCAAATTCTTTTTCCGTGACCGACAGGCTTTCCCGGATCAAGGCCTGATATTCCTCAGGATATTCTCTGATAAACGTTTCAATGCTTTGGTTTTCTTCATACATATGATTTTCCCCCCTAATATTTTCCGTATTCTCGTACAAATTGCAGCACCGCTTTCATTTTTTCAGGCTCTGCCTCACTAATGTGGAAAGGCGCTTTATTAAAGCCGAAGTAGAATTGCCCATACGCCATTCCAATATCCATAAGCTCTTTGGCCTTATCCAAACATTCCTGAAGTGGGTAATGTGTCAGATAATCCAGTGGATAGGCGCAGGAGACCATGTTTTTTCCTTTAAAAGCTTCGAGGGTTTTTGTGAAATCCTGATTTTGAATGGCGATGATGACCTTGTCTTTGGGCAGCTCGGCATAATAGTCTAAATACCGGCCATCGCTGTAGTCTCCCTGAAACTGGAGGTACAGATAGTGCCCCTTTTCTACCAGGGTATCACAAACCTTCTTAAAAGTAGGCCAGAAGAATTTGTCAAAATTCCGAGGGCTGATCATAGGCGGCAGGTGCACAAAAGCACAGGCGCAGGACAGGCCGCTTTCATCCGCCGGAAGGGTATTTTCAACATAATCAATCATGACGGGCGCCAGCGCTTCGCAGGCTGCCTCCAGCTCTTTCTTCCTCCGACGCATATCAAGCGAAATCTGCGTCAGGCCTCTGAGGTGATCTCCGATCAGATCAAAAGGTGCGTAAAACATGGAGCCGTAATAGATTGGAACCTCATGTTCATACGTAACGGTAAAAAGCTGGTTATAGAAATTTGTCATTTGATTTTTTTCAAAAAGAAGGGTCTGGGCAATGGCACTTATAGCTTTTTGGTCGTCTTTTCCAATGGCACTGTACATTTTTGGAAGGATATTTTTGATAATACACGCCATGGGGTCAGCAATAAGCGCAGGATATTCTGTGTCGCTCAGTGCCATAACCTCGGGGTGCTGCATAATGCCATTTTCCCGGTTTTGTATCCATGTCCGGCTTCCTAAAAGAAAGCTTCTCTGCGGTGGTATCCAGCCAAGGCCAAAGGTGGCATCTATCTCAAAATCTGAAAGCAGCTTTTCATAGGCCTCAATAATTAAGGTGTAATCCCAGCTGGCCCTCATAAAATCCAGTCCTGCGTATTCACAGGCGTAGCTTGTCTCAAAATCTGCCAGTATGGGGACGTGCGCGGCTGTTTGCCCGCACATGGCATTCTTAATATTCTGAATGCGTTCTTCATAAATCATTTTAATCTCTCCCTTTTATTATATGCATATAATATTATATGCATATAAGTTTATAATCTGTTGATATTTTTGTCAAGTAATTTTTATTTTTTATTTTTTTTACAAAAAATGCATGCTATAATAAACCAGAGGTGAATTATGGCCAATTACAAAAAAGGAACAGAGACAAAAACAGCGCTATACGACAGCGCGAAGAAGTTTTTTTATACAAAAGGTTACAATGAAACGACCATTAAGGAAATTGTTGAGGACGCCGAATCAAATCCTGGTTTGTTTGTCTATTATTTTGAGGGAAAAGAGTCGGTTGCCATCAGCATTTTTCGGGAATTTGCAGATGCGATCACTTCTGCGCTTAAGGATATCCTCGTGCCGTTAGGAGAAAAAGGGGAGGATCTGCTCATTGATATGGTAGAATACCGGGCATATTTTGAGTGCATTAATGCCGGCCCTGAAATTATACGATTTTACAATGATATTTCTGAACTCGGCAGCTTTCCAAAGCTGGTCATCAGCTGGATGGATTTCTTTACTCATAAACGTTATAAAGACGGTCTGAGATATGAAACGAATCCCATGATTTGTGATAAAACCTATTTTGATGCCGTCGCTTCTCTGACGGCAGGTATGCAGATTCAGTTTTTCAGGGATATTATCCAAAAGAATATTGATATTCCCTATGAGGACGCTGTCGATATGTTTTTAACGGAGTGTTACCGTTTTTTGGTGCCGGATAAAAATCAGGTTCTGGAAAATGTTCGGAAATCCCGTAAAGTGAACGAGGGGTTAAATTTTGTGGTGAGTGAATACTTTAAGGTGACGGTTGAGAAGAAAAAGCAGAAAATAAAAACACAGCTGTGAGATTTTACAGCTGTGTTTTTTTATAATGTTTTATTTTACAAAAGATTTCCCATAAAGGTCAATGTTTTCTCCGGCTGCGTAGAGCACGCTTTTTCCAACGGGTTCGTCCTTCATGGTGTAATAATAGGTGGTAAAACAGAATACCGGGTCATCCCTGTCCACTAACAGTTTATTCTGGATAAAGCGGTTTGGCGTATCCATGGTAATCTCGAGGACTTTTTTGATTTCAAAACCATCGAGGATTTTGTTGATGGTCAGAAGGTTTTTTTCGGTCATATCCGCCATACTCTCCGGATTATAACGGCCGTTTAAGAGAAGCGCTGTAATGATATAACAGATAGGGAGAGTGTCGGAATACAGGATCTGGCGCAGCTCCACGGCTTTCATTTCCTGCCGGATCTCACGCATTTTTATGAGAGAGAGGCTTATGTCCTCAACGCTGATCTCGGTGATCTCCTCGTTAATATTGGCCTGTGGTGCGAAACTGATGAGGTACTGTTCCTTTTCACATTCCCGAACAAAGGTCCCTACCCGCTCCACAGCGCTCAGGTAGCCCTTATTGATTAAGGAGGAGATGCTCTTGCGGACTGTGACGATGCTGGTGCTGTACTTTTTAGCCAGCTCGGCATAGGTGGGGAGCTTTTCTCCAGGCTTCAGGTTGCCGTAATGGATGTCGTCCATAATATCATTGATGATCTGATCGTATATTTTTACTTTCATTGGTGTCACCTGCTTTGGCCTTTAGGGCAGATAGGTAATGCCGGTCAGCTTACAGCACTCCTTCCTTATATAAAGCTTGCGCATACCCAGAGGGTCGTCGTTATCCATGAGGTTTTGGGTAATCTGCATGACGGGCGTATCCTCGGGGATATTCAGCTTTTCCGCGGCCTGGGCGTCACAGCCTGCGGCCTCGATGTGAATGCGTTCCTGGGTAATGTAAAGATGGTTTCGCTGGTTGACGATTTCGCTGAAGCTGTTGTACTCAAAATCGTCGTTCCAGGGAGAAATGCCGGGAAAATAAGGAATAAACTGGTTGTCATAGATGACGGGAAGGTCATCCTTGAACAGAAGCCAGTTGATGAGCACAATGCGGGAGTCCGGCGCGACCCGCAGATGATAAACCAGCTCGATGGTGGGTTTGATGATCTCTGAGCCCAGCAGCTCCACGCGGTTGTAGGGCTCCTTTAAAATGTTTTCAGGCTTTAAGGAGAGGACAAACTTATCGTTGGTTTTGGCCAGCACATAGTTGCCCTTGCCGGGAATGGTATAGACATAGCCCTCCTCGATAAGGTTACGCAGGGCGTTGCGGATGGTGATCCGGCTGACTTTAAATTCCTCGGCCAGGGTGTTCTCCGGCGGCAGCGGTGTATCGGGCAGATAAATGCGCTGCTTGATTTTATTTTTTATTTTATCGCAGATTTCGTCGTATTTATAACTTATGGGAAACGCCCCCTTCCATCCATTCCTTACAGAGGTTTACGCCTTCGTAAACATCCTTGGTAAAAGCATCGGCGCCTACGTATGCCACAGCGTCCTTGTGCGTTGACAGGCCGCCGAGGATGATCTTTACTTCATCTCTCAGGTTTTCCTTTACCAGGAGCTCGTTGGTCTCTTTCATATATTTTACGCCGTTTGCCATGATCGAGCTGATGGCAATCACATCGGGATGGGATTTTTTGGTTTCCTCCACGATTTTTTCCGGCGAGATGTCAATGCCCAGGTCGATGACCTTAAAGCCGGACATGAGGGCCGCGCTTTTGAAAATGGACTTTCCAATGTCGTGGAGATCGCATTCGATGGTGCATAAAAGAATGGTGCCGATAGCCTCTTCGGGATTTTCCTTTTCGAGCTTCAGGCAGTCGAGCTTTAGAATTTCCTCAAAAATAATGCCGGCCATCATGAGGTCGGTGACGCCGTAACGTCCAGTTTCAAAGTATTTGCCAACCTCGTCCAGTCCGGCCTGGACGGATTCGATGATCTGCATCTGGGAGGCGCCTTCTTTAACGGCGTAGCGTACCAGCTTGATGACCTTTTTTTCTTCCAGTTTTTTAACGGCGGTTACGATGGATTCTAGCAATGGGGGGCCTCCTTTTTAATCGATAAATGCTTTGGGCAGGTAGTCTTCGATGCGTTTTTTCTGCGCATGGGTCAGTGGCGGCGCTGTATAATTTCCAAGCCGCTCATCAATGAGTGCGCTTGTTTCTTCGATAATATCCTGCTCTCCGTCTGTGCTTTTAAAGGGATAGGGATGGTAATGCTTTCGGATAAGGCGCAGATTACTCATGTTGATATAGTTATCGGTGCATCCGGTCTCCTTGATGGCGTCTTTCATCAGGGTTACAGCGTTGACCTCAAAGCCGTTTAAATAATGTTTAACCGTAGCGTACAGGGCTTCGTCCAGGATATATTTATTATAATTGACAGTGTTTAGAGAATCCTCCATGCCAAAGGCATGCATCATGCAGTCGATGCCGGAAAACAGGCAGGAAAAAAGGTTCATGAAGCTCTCGGCGCCGCTCTGGTAGTCCAGGTACTTGGAGTCTGTAAAGACACCGCCGGACCGGACAGGAATCTTATAAAACCGGCCCATTTCTGCTGCGGCCATGGTAAAGAGCGCAGTGGTTGGCTCGCCGGGGGAAGCGTCTGCGTTAAATGGATTCACGCCAAAAAGCGGGAAGCCGTAGACAATGGGAAGGCCCGGCCGCACCATTTGAGCCAGAATAATACCAGCCAGCACGGCGGCATTGCTGATCAGGAAGTTGGAAGTTGGCAGAGGCGGTGCGGTCAGCCCGCTGAGTCCGCTGCCGCAGGCCACCATCAGGGGCTGATTTTCCTCTCCGTGTACCAGAATGACATCGGCGGTGCCCTCTCCCATGATCAGCGGTGCGGAGATATTGATATTGCCGATGAGGAGATTGCTGTCCTGGGAGTCCCAGTATTCTCTGGCAAAACGAATGCTTTCACGTGCCGACGGGCCGCTCTGGGTCATGGAAAAGGCAGGCTTATCGGAATATTTGAGGCACATGGCCATTTTATATTTTTCTCTGAAATCAATGGGAACATCCATGGGCTCAAGAACATAGGGACAGGCCATGCTCATCAGTCTGCTTGTCTGGTTGAGCTTTGTAAAATTGATAAAGTCTTCACGTCCCGCCAAATGGCTGACATTGTTCTTCTTTGCATAGGTGGCGCCGTAGGGCGGCATGGTGCAGGTAGTACCGTCGCCCACGGTTACACGGTGACCGGGTGTGTTAAAGGTAAAGGAGGAAGGCACGTCGACAAGACGGTCTTCTACGATTTTGGGCGGAAGAAAGACCTTTTTGCCTTCTACCTTTGCACCGTTTTTTTTAAAGGTGCTTCTTGCTTTTTCAGAATGAACAACAATACCTGTGTTTTCCAAAATATCCAGAGAATATTCATGAATTTGCTGGCACTCTTCTTTTTCAGAAAATGAATAGCGTAATTTCATGGGTGACCTTCCTTTTAAGTATAACCGGGTAACAAAATAAAATCTGATACCACTAATGATACCAGATTTTATCCGAAAAATGAATACTATATATAGAGGGTTAATTAAAACTTTTCGTCTTCAGGCAGATAACGGTTCAGGATATCCTTCTGAGTCTTGGTTAAGTCAGGTAATGTATAGCTTGCGACACGTTCTTCTACTTCTTTGCTGGCGCGCTCGCGGAGATCGCCGATTTCATCGAAGATCGGCTGTGGGTTGCCGGCCTGGCGGTTAAAGAGTTTGGTCAGCCAATGTTCCTGACGGTATTCTTTCGGCGTTCTTCCGGAGAGGTAATTGCCAAGAGGACCGGCTTTCTTGATGGCGTCAAATACTTTTTCGGCCTTGACGTCAGAGATGTCGATGCCTCTGTTGAGGCGCAGTAAAATACGGTTGACTTCTTCGTCAAGAACAAATTTTTCATAGCTTCCCAGTGCATAGGCCTGGAGAATACCGGCATGGTTCAGAACAAAGTCGGATTTTCCGAGATAGGTGGTCATGAGGATCATGAAGCTTTCAACACCGGCCTGATAGTCTGGTTTTAAGGAGTCTGTACCGGCAATACCGGTTCTTACTGGCAGCTGGTAGTAGCGGCCAAGAGCCAGAGAGGCCATCTGGATGAGCTGGGCTTCCGGCGCACCGATGGAGCAGGCTACGCTGCGCATATCGGTAGCGGTAGAAACGGTACCGTAGATAACAGGGTTTCCAGGGTTGATCAGCTGAGTTAAAACGATACCGGCCAGAATGGTCGCGTTATTCTGGATAACAGAACCGAGAAGTGCTGCCGGTGCGGTCAGGTTGGTCATAGAGCAGGTGATGATGGTAACCGGCTGTCCTTCTTCAACCAGCCCCATGATATTGTCAAGAACTTCATAGGAATAGCCGAGTGGCGACAGTGCACAGGTATTGGTTAAGAGCACCGGGCGGTCCCAGATGTCATAGAATTCTTTATAAAGCTTTGCGATGTCCTTGGCTTCCTGTTTTAAACTTTTGCCCCGGACGTTCATGCTGTTGGCGACATTGCCGTAGGTTGGTTTCTGAGAATATTTCAGGCACATGGCGACCTGAGGCAGATAGAAATCTTCTTTGGTCTTGTCCAGATCTGGTGTATCGTATGCGGAGTTGTTGACAAAGTCAGTGACATCGCTGGTATCCATTAATTTCAGGAATTTAACCATGTCGTCTTTTTGCGCAACGCGGTATTCGTCATCTTCAAATAAGAATTTCGGTGGTCCGTAGCAGCCAACTGTTTTTGGCTTATAGCGTTCGCCGATTTTGGTTTCGCCGGCAGCGGTATAAACGGTAAAGGTTTTGGGTGCGGTTTCGAGCGCCTTGTTTAACAGGTCTTCATCGATCTTTACAATGCTGCCTTCAACGGTAGCGCCGTGCTTTTTAAAGATTTCCAGTGCTTCTGGACAGTCGAAGGAAACCCCTACTTCCTTCAAAACTCTCAGCGAGTATTCGTGTAATAATTCAACATCTCTGGTAGAAACATATTTGTCATAAAATCTTCTGTTAACGTACATGGTACACCTCCAAATTTAATAAATACATGTATTTCACAAGCTCAATATATCACGATATGGAAAGGTTGTCAATACAAAAAACTAGAAAAATATAAAAATTTTGATAAATTTGAGGGTTTAAAGTGGGTTGTTTAGTAAAAAACAGCGGTTTTCTTCTATAGAAGCCTTAGAGAAACATCGTAAAAAATAGAAAATAATTATTTTTTTGGTTGACGTTTCTAATGAAATCGTGTTATACTTCGTTTATAAAAGACATGTATTTCACAAATAGCATGCTTTTTTACAGAAGCATTTCGATCGTCGTTGTTGTTTATCTCAGAATGGAGGCAATTATGAAAAAGATATTTGAGTCTGTAGATAAAACAATTTTTTTGGTAGCCGGAAGTATCACTTTGTTACTTGCCATTGTCAGCATTGTTTTTACCGAACAGGTCGCAAGCATATTTTCTGGTATTTTTAATTTCTTTACGAGCACACTGGGGTTTGCCTATATTGGCTTTGCGCTCTTTGTAATTGTCGCCTGTTTGTTTGTCTCTTTCAGCAAATATGGAAAAATACGTCTGGGCGGAGATGATGAAAAACCTGAGTACAGCAACATCAGCTGGTTTTCGATGATTTTTGCGGCAGGCATGGGCATTGGCCTGGTATTCTGGAGTGTGGCGGAGCCCATGAACCATTTTATGGTGCCGCCCTTTGCCGATCCGCAGACGCCAGAGGCGGCTGTGGAAGCGCTCCAGTATACTTTTCTGCACTGGGGAGTGCATCCCTGGGCATTATATGCAGCGGTCGCGCTGCCCATGGCCTACTTTCATTTCAGAAAGGGTCTGCCGCTTCTGGTGAGCTCGTCCTTCTACCCATTCCTTGGTGATAAGGCGCTGAAAGGCGGGTTTTCAAAAGGAATTGACACCTTTACAGTTATTTTGATTCTGATTGGCGTGGCCACATCCTTTGGGCTGGGAGCGCTGCAGATTCAGAGCGGTCTGGAATTTGTTTTCCATATCTCAGGCGGAACGCTGCTGGCGGTGGTGATTGTTGTTATCTGCACGGTTCTGTTTGTGATTTCCTCGACAGCAGGCATTGACCGGGGTATGAAGCTTCTCAGCAATACCAATACGGTCATTGTGTTTGCCGTTATGCTGTTTGTCCTGCTTGTGGGACCGACGCTGTATATCTTTAATATTACGCTGGAGAGTATCGGCGATTATATTTTTAAATTTATTCCCATGAGCTTTTTCACCGATGCTAACGGCACCGTGGCGGCTCATACGGGTGAAAACTGGATCGGTAACTGGACTGTCTTTTACTGGGCATGGTGGATTACCTGGACCCCCTTTGTGGGCAGCTTTATTGCCAAGATTTCAAAAGGGCGCACAATCCGGGAATTTGTCCTCGCTATTTTGGGTGTTCCAACCATCATGAGCTGTATCTGGTTTGGTATTATGGGCGGCACCGGCCTTAATATGGAGCTTACAAATCCTGGCAGCGTGATTCAGAACGGCGCTGTGGATACGAACAGCTCCGTGTTTCAGATGCTCAGCAATCTGCCGCTGTCCGGTGTTATTTCTGTCCTTGTCATGCTGTCCCTGCTGGTCTTTTTCCTGACCTCGGCTGATGCGGGTGTGCAGGTCGTGAGCACCATGAGCTCCAGGGGCAGAGAAAATTCTCAGAAGCTAATCAAGGTCATCTGGGGTGTGATCTTGGGCTTGCTTGCTATTATGTTTATCGTGACCGGAGGGCTTTCTGCGGTGCAGTCATTGTCCTTTGCTTTCAGTTTCCCGTTCTTGATTATTATCTGCCTGATGATGGCGGGATTTTTCAAGTATCTTAAAAAAGAGGAATTGGATGAGTAATGCCGTTGTCGTCAAAGAACGAACGGGGCTGATTGTTTGTTAAATTTGGAGGGGTAATTATGGAATTAGATAAAAAGAAAAGAAATATTGTTCTCGTCATTTTGAGTATGATCGCCGGGATCGCTTACCTGACGCCGCTGATCCGGTTTTCCTTTTATGACCAGATGATCGTAGCGCTGAACATCAACGATGTGCAGCTGGGGACCATCGCCGGTGTTTACGGGCTTTTTAATGTTATCGGCTATGTGCCGAGCGGTATTTTGGCTGAAAAGTTTAACACGAAGAAACTGCTGATTCTGTCCTGTGGGGCCATGTGCCTGGTAACACTGTGGTATTCGAGCTTTCCGGGCTACACGGCGCTCATTATCATTCATGCGCTTTACGGCATCTTCAGTGTAGGAACTTTCTGGTCACCCTACCTTAAGGCCATTCGCAACCTGGGCAGCGAAAATGAACAGGGACGTCTCTTTGGAATCAGTGAAGGGCTGCGCGGTATCGGACAGACAGCGGTCGCTTTCCTCTGCCTGTGGGCCATGGGGCTTTTTGCGACTCAGGCAGCCGGCTTTAGAGCAGTGCTTTTAATTAACGCTGCGGCCTTTGCCCTGTTGACTGTCTTGGTGATCGTGCTGGTACCAGATTTTGATAAAGGCAAAAAAGAACAGAATGCCAAGGCGGAAAAAAAGGAAAGCATGTGGAAAGCCTTTGGCATGTCCTCCACCTGGCTGTGTATTTTTGTGATTATGTGCGGTTATACCCTCTGGAACACTGCCAATGGTTACATGGGCACCTACTGTACCCGTGTGCTGAACATTTCGCCAGAGCTCTCAAGCACCCTGTCCATTATCCGGAGTTATATCATTGTCTTTGTGGCCGGCATTTCCGGCGGGATTATCATGGACAAGTTCAGCTATAAAGGCAAGGGGATGTTCTGGACCTTCCTGGCCACAGGCATCTGTGTGCTGGCCATCCTGTTTACCTCTAAGATTGTGGCAGTCTGTGTGGTCATTACCGTTGTGCTGGCTTATCTGGTCAATGTGCTTAAATCTACCTACTGGTCGATTCTGGGTGAAGCGGGTGTGCCGTTAGCCATGACCGGTATCGCCACCGGGATTATTTCCTTTATCGCACTGACACCAGATATCTTTGTAGCGCCGATCATCAGCCGATTTTTGGCCTACGGCGAAGCAGGCGGCAATGTAGAACTGGGCTTTAACATGATGCTGATCTGGATGGTTGTCTGGGCTGTGCTCGGCGTTTTCTCCGCTGTTTTACTCAAGAGACGCGGTGTGAAGACCAAGCAGCTGGAACAGGCGGCACAGGTAGAAAACGCGTAAGCTGAAAAATAAAGCATCATCAATCTCATATAAAGAAGGCCCCGGGAATAACGCCCGGGGCCTTTTGCATATTAGCGCTTTACACACCTTCTTTGTTGTGCTTTAATAGAATTAAAGAAAACGATTATAACAGGAGGGCAAAATGAAGAAAGAAATCATCATCGGCGACTGGAAAATGCCGGAATGTGATACGGAAGCGTCCATGAACATGTGGAACGCCCGGGCTCAGGAGTTTGCAAAGCAGAGGGCCGTTGAGGAGAACGACTGGGTAGCCGCGCTTGTTAAGCGGCACGGCATGCTGCCGGCGGACGGCGCGTTCCTGGATGTGGGCTGTGGTGCTGGAAAGTATACGGTCTATTTTGCAAAAAAATGCGCCGAGGCCTGCGGGACTGACTTTTCAGAGGAAATGATTAAGAGCGCTGAGCAGCGGGCCAGAGAGTCCGGAACAGATAATGCTTTCTTTTCCTGTGACAACTGGCATACCCTGGAGCTTGAGAAAAAGGGCTGGAATGGGAAATTTGATTTTGTACTGGCCAACATGACTCCGGCCATCCAGTCGGCAGAAACCTTTGAGAAGCTGACCGAAGCCAGCTGTGGCTGGTGCCTGTACATTCATCCGGTTTTAAGAACCGGCTCGGTGGCAGACCGGCTTAAAAAGAAAATTTTCGGTAAAAAGCCAGATCCCCGCTACCCTCAGCTTCAGTACGCCTTTAACCTGCTCTGGGAAAAGGGGCTTTTTCCGGCTGTGGAATACCGGGAGCACAACTGGATTCGCAGCTTTGAACTGGAACGGGCCATTGATATTTTTAAAAACGACCTGAGAAGTAAAAGAGCCCTGACCACCGGCGAGGAAGCCAGCATTGAAAAATACCTGGTCGAGCACGCGGTAAACGGCATTGTGGAGGAAGAAGTCCGGACAACGCAGTTTGCTCTGTACTGGGAGGTGTAATTAAAAAAAGACTGGAGGAGGATTCCAGTCTTTCTTTGATGTTATATAAGTCCGATAAGCATCCAGTATGGAACAGCAATGGCTAGAACAAAGACAAAACTTAAGATCATTTTCGTCCCCCAGATTCTTGTGAAATCTTTTCCGCTGGTTAGATTATACCCCATGAAAATAAGAACAAGTGCCCATTGATACGGGAACAGGATCTCCGTAGTGGACAGGTTCATGGTGTAATAGATAACCAATGGGCTGATACCGAGGCTGAGGGCGATTTGTGTCAGCGGAACCGTTAAGGTTGCATAGGTGGCCAGCGGCGTGAGGAAGATCTTTGCGACAACACAGACGAGCCAGACAGCTCCGATAACAAAGAATA
Source organism: Eubacterium maltosivorans (assembly GCF_002441855.2). Lineage (NCBI taxonomy): Bacteria > Bacillati > Bacillota > Clostridia > Eubacteriales > Eubacteriaceae > Eubacterium > Eubacterium maltosivorans. The sequence goes on from NZ_CP029487.1 coordinate 2,950,424, forward strand.
CGCTTTTACCCTGAAGCAGTGGAAGAACTGCGTCGGCGATGATCTGGCCAATGCCCAGCGAGTTTGCGACATGACCAATGGACAGACACGCGGTGGTGAAGATGGCCATAGTAAAATTGATTTTACTGATATCAACAGGCTTGCCTACATTGATTCCCGGAATAAAGAAAAGCAATGGGATTAAAGCAAAGCCCCAGCCGACATCAATACCGTGCAGGTCACTGGTGAACATAAAGATAAACAACAGAGAAACAACAATGAGGGACTTTTTTTCTTCAAGGGATACTTTTCCAAGTTTTGAGTACTCTTGAATAGCGTAATCTTTGATATTAATCTGTTTTTTGGGCTTACAAAGCTTAATCACCATAAATATACAGACTGCGAGCCAGAGAACAAACGGAATATTATTAATAAAATATTGAATCCATGTTACCTGAACAGGAGCAACCTCCTTGCCTAAAGAAGGCATAATCGCAAAGGTTGGGTTGTACAGAAAGAACGTAGGAAACCAGGAGGCAAAAAAGCCGCCCATCATAATGCCCGCGCTTTCCCTTGACTTTTCAAAATTCAAGGCTTTACAGATACCAAAAGATAAAGCGGCCATTGGAACATACGCCTTGCCGGGTGCGATGAGATTTAGAATAATACCCGCAATGGCAAGCCCCCAAAGGATACCGCTGTAGGTACCGCCCGTCTTAATGATGCTCCAAAAAGCAACTCTGTTTAGCAGGCCGATTCTTTCCAGAACATTGGCGAGTAAAAACCCGCCCATAAACATCCAGGGAATATTGCTGAACCAAGCGGCAAAAGCGATGTTTGGTTCAGCCACCTTCAGCAGCATATAGGAAACAGGCAGGGCGACTGCCACAACAAAATTTGGCAAAATATTAAAAGCAAACAAAAGAATAGCCGTGAGTGTGATTGCGGAAAAGGTTCTCAGCTGAGGGGTAAAAACACCCTGCGTGGGAATCAGCATGACGATAATGGGTGCAGCGATCACACAGATCCACATGATCAATGTTTTGGGGTTGGTTTTACGAATAGCGTCTGGCATGGAGTGCCTCCTTTAAATTAAATGATTGTGAAAATCATTTTGTAGAGCATGTCTTCATAGGATTGAAGAAGAGGATCAACGGTGGATTCAAGCGATGTTTCAATTTCGTTTTTAGGGACATCTCTCCAATTCGTATAGAAAGGCGATTCAAATGAACTGACAGTGGTATCCGGCTTTTCGTATTGATTATTATCAGGTCCTTTAGCTGTTTCGCCTGCGTTTTGATAATTCGTATTTTCGGCAACATACTGGATTACAGCAGCATAGTTTTCGATATTAATCGTATCGAGGGACATCGCGCTTTTATCGAAATTAAAGATAAAGCGCCCGCCCGGAGCCATAATATCAATCATTTCCTTTGCCTTATCAATACATTCCTGTTTTGTGCCGGTCTTTGTCAGTGTGATGGGGTATAATCCAGATAGCACGTGCTTGTTGCCGAGCTTTTCCTTGATGACTTTGGGATCGCCGTATTCAAACTGTATCCGTGTATTTTCAGGAAGATCCTGGAGCAGATCAAGGTAACGCATCCAGTCATGCTCACAGAAAAGCGATGCTGTCTGCCCATTCTCTGCCATAATGTGGATAAATTTAGAGAATGAGGGCCAGTATATTTTTTCAAAGTCTTTTTTTCTTAAGTATGTTCCAAGATGAAGCGGCATAAAAACTTCCCCAAGCTTATGGGGTTTAGCTGGAAGTCCTCTTTTCACCTGCATGGGCAGCATTGCTTCACAGGCTTCAATAATTTTTTCCGGACGCTGACGGACATCCATGTAGATGCCCTTAACACCTCTTAAAAAATCACCGATAAGGTCAAATGATGCCTGACATAATGTATTTGCGCCTGCCGGAGGTGTGAAGTAACCATATTTTTTAAAAACAGGGGCTTTAATAGCGTTGAATTTTGCCTGATGGTCATAAAAAGCTTTCATTGCTTCGGCTAAAATCATACCGGCTCTTGGAGAATCGGTGTCCAGATTTTCGAAGATACGCGGTAAGGATTTTGTAACGATAAAGGTGTAGGGGTCCTTTATGAAGGCATCGTATTCATCTGCTTTTAGTGTTTCGAGATCAGTGTGCTGCATATAACCAGTTTGTCCCATTGAGTAACCTCTTGAGCCAAGCAGCTTAAAGACAGCGGGATTTTTTAAAATGCCGCCAACAGCCGGTGTATCGGATGGGATGAATTCACAGACACGGTCCATAGCGGCAGTTATGTTTTCGGGATCGAGATCCCAGAGGGTTTTGCCGACAGGAATTTCTGAATACTCCAGTGCGGCCTCAAGCGTCATTGAGGCTTTGATTGGTACGCGTTTAGGGATAACACCACTGTATACATCTTCAAATAATTTCGTTCTTTCCGCCTTTTTTTCCTGGGCGCTGGTCATTTTTTGATCACTCATTTCAGTATCCTCACATATTCAAATGATTTTTGAAGTTCAAACTTTTTTCCATTGCAATGTCTTGACAGAATTATATATTATCTTATAATTACGAATCAATGGAATTGAAAGACTTGTCAATTTACAGCGGTTGACACTTAATTGACAGCGTATTCAAAAGCGTTAAATCAAACCAATTAGCCGCCAGTATGGAATATAAACCAGAAGCATGTAAAAAAAGTTAAGAACCATAACCGTTCCAAAGATTCTGGTATAGTCTTTTGTCTTTATTAAGCCAAAAGAAAAATAGAAAAGGGGAAGCGCCCATTCATAAGGAAAAAGGACCTGGCAGGAGGCCTGATACATTTGGTAGTAGATTACCAGAGCGTTAATGCCGAGCGACTGGGCTGCCTGTACAAAAGGAACTGTATAGGTAGCCCAGATTGCGAGAGGAGTCAGAGCGAAGTTGGTAACGACGCAGATTGCCCAAATAATCATGAGGGTAAGTGTAACATTTGAAGCGCTGAGGTGAGGAAGGATCAGGCCGGCGATAAGACTGCCAAATCCAATATAGTTTGCCACGTAACCAATGGACAGACAGGAGGCGATGAAAACAATCATACCAAAATTGACAGAAGTGAGATCCTCAGGTTTACCAAGCTTTATTCCAGGGAGGAAAAAGACCAGTGCGACTAATGGGAACCCCCAGGCAAGAGGAAGATGATGGAGACCTGAGGTCAGGAAATACACAAAGACCAGAGCGCTGACAAGCGCTGTTTTTTTCTCTGTTTTTGACATCGGCCCCATCTGCGCAAGTTCATTTTGGGCGTGATCTACCGCGTTCAGCCCGTGCTCTGGTTTTGTGAGACGGGCGGTAACAAAGACAATGATAATAATCCATAGGATGCTGGGGATATTATGGTAAAAGTACTGAAAGAAGGTTAAATGTGTCTGAGCCACTGTTGAGCCTAATGTCTGCAGGTTATTGATTTCACTGCTGTAGATAAAATACTTTGGCATATAGGACGAGAAAAATCCCGTCAGCATGATCCCGGCAGAGGTAGATGATTTTCCAAGCTTCAGTGCTGCGCAGATACCATAAGTGAGCATGGCCATTGGGATATAGCTCTCCCCTGGTGCCAGAAAATTCATGATAAATCCAGAAAGTGTGATGGAGAGCAGGAGCTTGTAATAAGTATTGCCGGCATGCTCAATGAGCACATAAGCAATTCTTTTAAGAAGGCCGGTCCGCATGAGAATATTTGACAGAATCATGCCGCCCATAAACATCCAGGGGACAGTACTCGTCCAGGGCGAAAAAACCACCTCTGTGGGGGCGAGATTTGTGATATTATAAAATATAGGCAGAATGAGCCCGGCAATAAGTTGAGGAATATACCCAAATGCAAATATAAAAATAGCAGCTATTGTGATGGCCGAGAAAACCTTTATCTCATAGGTAAAAGTCTCGTTTTCAGGTATCAGCATTATAACGGCTGGTACCAGAAGCGTTACAAACCAGGACCATTTTTCTTTATTAACAGCTGCGAAATATTTTTTTAGAGTAAATAGAATATTCATATACCTCTCCTTAAAATGACATGTAGCTAAATGCCAGGTATTCGTATTTTAATTTGATTTTACAAAGAAGCTTGAAAACCGTCAATGTGCTGGATGGAATTGTCAATTTTCTAAAATTGACAGTTTATGGACAAACTTACAGCGTACCAGAGCGAAGGAGGAAAAATGGAAAGTTATCAGGAATTATCACGATTGGGGTATTTAATGGACCTGTTTCATGTGAAAGGAATGGAGCTGGCTGATTATCTTCATGTGGATACTTCATTAATCAGCAAACTGAAAACGGGAAAACGAAAAATCAACACGAATTCTGAGATTTGTGACGAAATTGTAGATTTTTTTATCATGTTGGATAAAAGGTCGAATTATGCGTCCGTAAAAGGACTGCTTATGGAAGCGGGTCAGGCTTCAAAAGAGACAGAGGCAAGCGCGCTGAAGGTACTCCTAAAACGCTGGCTTGTAGAAGAAAATGACACAAACAGCAGTTTTACAGACAAGACAGTCTATACAACAAAGGTCAAAATTTTTCAGGGAAAAACAGGACGCAGGAAGGCGGCGCAGGAATTTATTCAGTCCGTTTTATTGGAAAAAACAGCGCAGGATGTTTATGTGTTGGACTGGACAGAACACTATAGCTGGCAGTCAGAGGATACGGAGTTTTTTAAGGAGTGGAAAAAGCAGTACTTGAAGATTGCGGAAAAGGGACACCGGATTGTTTTTTTAATTTCGCTGAACCATAGTATTGACTATTTGATTAATACACTGCTCTATCGTCTTCCCATGCTGCTTACAGGCAATGTTCAATATCTGTATTATCCTGTGTATTCCCCACTTCTGTATAAACATAACATTGTCGTCTTAAAGAACAAAATGGCTTTGGTAAAAATTGCTGCAGATGAGATTACCCAAAAAGATATTACGCATATGTATACGGATTACCCAACAGTGAGACATTATGAAGAGCTGATCAAATCCGCCTATACGCTTTGCAAAAAATCGCATGAAGTAATCCATCATCATGAGATACGGGAGTTGATTAAAAAACTTCCCTATAAATTGGGCAACACCTATGTTAAGACAAAAATGCCCTTTTCACTCGTTACGACCAGCCAGAATTTTGAATGTATTTTAGCTAAAAACGATATGGAGGAAGAGGAACAGAGAGCACTGCGTGAAATTCATAAAATACACCATAAAAAATTTTCTGAGGATGTTGTCAATTTCAAGTACTGTCTGCTGGTTAACAAAGAAGCTTTGATACAGGGGCTGCACAGCGAAATGATCCCGTTTCATGAGCTTACATTATTTACAGGAAGAGAAATTACAGTGGATAAACAGGATGTTTACAGACAAATTGAGTACTTGATCTGGCTGCTGGTTACTTTTCCAAATTTTAATGTTGCTTTTTATCGAAGCGGACAGGAAAATCTTCTCGACGGTTTAAACTTGTGGTTAAATGAAAACGGACCGGTTATTATCAATCAGGAAATAGACGATGACTCTTCTATTATTATGGATGAACCATCCATCTGTACCGCATTTTATGTTTATGCAGAAAAATACTGGTATTCGATACCATCGGTTGAAAGAGAAAAAGAGTCTGTTATCCGGCAATTAAAAAATATGTTGTTGAGTTAGAACGTTTGGTGTAAGCTTCAGTCATTGACTTATAATAGGACTTCCGATATACTGAGGTTATCAGACAACAAGATTGGAGAAACGAGGCGTAGGGATGAGAGATAAGCGCAGACGCTCCAGCCGGCTGCTCAATGGCATTATTGTTATTGCGGCAATTCTGGTTGTGATTGGCGTTTCTTTTATATATGTTAAATCCGTTAAGGGAAAAGTCTCAGAAGAAACAGGCCAGTACCTGGAGGAGGTCGGAATCCAGAGTGCTGCGTTGATCAAACAGAAATTTGATGACGACCTCGAAAATCTGAAGGCCGCCGCTGCGGTTATCGGCGCAACAGACCTGGCTCTGGACGATGACCAGATTATGGAGGCGCTGCAGCAGACCGAGGAAGCGCTTAAGTTCAGAAACGTGGCTGTGGCCGCGCTGGACGGAACAGCCTATGAGATTAAGGACAGTGCTGTCTATACCGTTGACGTTTCAGAAAAAGAGCACTTCCGATATGCCGCGGTCGGTGTGCCGACGATTTCTAATCCGACAGTGCCAGAGGACCATTCCGAGGAATCCATTGTGCTGGCTGTCCCGGTTTATCGGGATGACGCCATCATCGGCGTGATCATGGGCCGGTACTATCTGAGCGATCTTACCGAGCTTCTTTCTGTCAACACCTTTGACGGAAAGGGTTATTCCTATATGGCCCGGCGCAGCGGTGAGGTTTTTGTTACCTCCAATAATGAGAATGCCGATAGAACACTAAAAAATCTGAATACGGATTTTGAGGACTCCCATTTTGAGGATCCTTTTGCCCTCCAGACCATGCAGGTCAATATGCTGGAAGGTAAAAGCGGCAGTGTCTCCTATGTGTGGAATGGCACCAGCCGTACGATGCGCTATCTGCCGGTGGGCATCAACGACTGGTATCTGCTCTCCGTTTTACCCAATGAGGTGGTCGAAAGCCGGGCCACAGGGCTGGTAGTGCAGGCGGCGGTTTTCTGCTGTGTTCTCTTTGGTGTCTTTACCGTGCTCAGCCTGTATGTTCTCGGAAATCAGAGACGCAAAAATGAAGAGCTCCGCAAGACCCATCAGGAGCTTGAGACCAATGAACAGCGCTATGAAATCGTGATGGCCCAGTCAAAGGATATTATTTTTGAGTGGAATATAAAGACCGGGCATATTTATCATTCGGACATGTTCAGGCAGAAGTTTGGCTTTGAATCTCCCAGTGAGAATTTTCCAGAAGCAGTCCTTGAGGCCAAAGGGGTGCCCGAAAGCGATGAGTCTGTGTTCCTGGAAATCTACCAAAAAATTGCCGGTGGAGCGCCCTATGCTGAGGGCGAGTTCCGTGTGTATGATAACACCCATTATCCGCGGTGGTGCCGCTCCCGGGTCAGCCTGATTGTTGATGAAAATGGAGAGCCGAGCAGAGGCATCGGGATCCTTATCGATATCGATGAGGAAATGCGGGAAAAGGAAAAGATTATGGAAGCCGCGGAAAAAGACTTCCTGACCCAGACCTTTAATAAGGGCGCGGCGGAAAGCCGCATTGAGCTGTGGATGAAAGAAAACGCCGGCGCTCAGAGGGCTGGGCTGCTGATGATTGACGTGGACAATTTTAAACAGGTCAACGATACTTTCGGGCATATTTCTGGCGACCGCGTTCTGCGGGAGGTTACCAAGAAAATCTCCGCTATTTTCAGAGAAAGTGATGTCGTGGGAAGAATCGGCGGCGATGAGTTTGTCGTACTTATGAAAAATATTCAGGATACAGAAGCAGTGACCAAAAAGGCTCAGGAGATCATCAGGATTTTTGAGAGCTGCCGCGTCGGGGTACAGAAAGAGTACTGTATTTCCGGCAGTATCGGCATTGCCCTGTTCCCGGAAGACGGAACCGCCTATAAAGAGCTGCTGGGAAAGGCCGATCAGGCGCTGTACTACGCAAAGGCCCACGGAAAAAACCAATTTGTTTATTTCAAAGAGGACTAAAATAAAAGGCTTCGCTGCCTGGCGAAACTTTTTTATTGGCTAAAAATTATGTTCAATGGGGCCTGTATGGTTGATCTGGCTGTAAATAATCTGTATATGGCATTTTGGCGGTGCTGTAGCAATGCTGCCTGGCCATCTGAAACGATTGCCATCCTCAAAGGGCAGGTTATTTAAAAGCGCGTTTACCGTATCCAGGTAGTAAAAGAAATTTCCGGAAACCGTCAGAGAGTTTTCAGGATAATCACCGTAGGTCCAGCCAGCATTTAAGCTGTCACGCCCCTCTAGAGTCCGCCCGCTGTTCTGCAGAAAAGGCTGGCAGAAGGCTTCGCTTTTTACGGTGCGCTCAAGGGTGACCGGTTTTGAAGCGTTGACGGGGCTGGGTTCTGGCCTCAGGATTGTTTTTCCATAGGCTTTAAAAAATTCAGGATCATTTAAAAACAGGACACCGTCAATGGCGCGCAGCGTTTCTGGGTCGTTGGTTTGAAATGTATTGTAGCTGCCGTCCCCCTGAGGCAGACTAAACAAGACCTGATCTTCCTTGATGGACAGAAATCGGTACTCCCCGCCGCTGCTGAAGGCGGCTGTTTTATGTAGCCGGTCCACTGTGATATCAAGAGAGGCGCCATTGCCTTTTGTCGTTGTATTCACCCAGTTCCAGAAGGGCAGCTCCTCCAAAGAAGAAAAGTCCAGCGTGTTTTCAGGAAAACCGTCAGACAGATAGAGGCGGATAGAATAATTTTTGCTGCTGTACAGGTTGTTCTTCATCCAGGACATAAAGGTGTCCTCTGCGTCTGCTGAAGCTTGCTGAGGTGCATTGCCTTTGTCCTCTAAAGCAACCTGATAGACGAAATAGATAAAAAATGCTGTGAGAATCACAGCCAGGATAAGCCGTGTGATGAGCATCCGTTTTTTCATTTTTTTAGTGTCATAGCTCATGTCAATCCTCCGTATGAAAAGCATATCATAAAGAAAAGCGTCTGGCAATGGCAGAGTACGAAGAAAGATGTTCACAGAAGCGAAAACAAGAAGATTTTTATGGGAGATCGGGCGGAGATACCGGTATCTGAGATTAAGCGGGCATAGAATGAAGGGCAGCCTGCCGTTTTTATGAGTTGGGCGGCAGGCTGCTTTTTACAGGCTATTAATTTTTAATCTGAAGGTCTTTGGGAATATATTGATCAATGATTTTTCTCTGTACCTGGTCGAAATCGCCGGGTTCATACTCAGCTATGCGGTCAAGGTATTTTTTTCGGGCTTCAGCTTCAAGGCTGGGACGGCCCTGGGCCATCCATTCAGCGGAGCTTTCTTTAAAGTATAAAGATGAGCGGTAGAAATCTTCCCGGTAAGCCCGGTCTGTTCTCGCGAGGTAATTCCCCGATGGGCCTGCTTTTAGAATTTTATCGATTTTCATACGCTTTTCATCAATGGCCACAGGTGCCAGTAATTTTAAAATGGATTGAACGTTTTCTTCATCCATGATGAATTTTTCGTAGCTGATGGTATTGTAGGAATCCAAGACCCCCAGAGACTGTGCGACCAGATCCGGATTTGAATGGTAGGCAAAATAAAACATCATAAAGGCTTCTGCCCCACACTGATAATCAAGCTCCTTGGCGTCTGCCAGTCCGGTGGTGCCAAGGCTTGGCAGGCCATAGAAATCAGCCATATCCTTTTCTGCCATCATGCGATAGGGAGATTCGGGGGTAGCCACAACACAGGAGGTATAGCGCAGATCGGAAAGCATGGAAATCAGGCTGTACATAACTGGATTTCCTGGGTTGATGGTCTGGGAAAGGGTGATGACTCCGAGCTTTTCGGCGTTGCCCTGAAGCAAGGTGCCTGCGAGGGTCGGTGGTGTTGTTAAGCCGGGCATTCCGGAGCCCTGTGCCCAGAGGAGTTGGTTGCATCTGCAAAACGACAGTAAAGTTTCGCATGTATCCTGGGTCAAGCGAAAGGGTGACGCAGTGCTGATGCAGATCATGGCATAGACGTCCTCGTCACTGGCGCCGCCGTAAAACTGTTTGATCAGTTCAAAGCTTTTGTCAGAAATTTCGCCGCCTTCACAAAAGGTTTGAACCGGTTTAGTAGAGTAAGCAAGAGTGATTGCCAGGCGCGTCATGGCATTGTCGAGGGGGGACAGCGGCAGGTCGCGCGGCCTTAACATATTTGCCCCTACGGTCCGCATTAAGTCGCTGGTTTCATGCAGTATTGTGAAATCCACCATGTCTTTCATGGTCGTTGGCCGGTAATGGCCGTTTTCCAGGACATTCATAGGCCCAAGGGCCGGAGCGAGCTTTGTTTTGCCATCCCGGATACTGAAAGTCTTTCGCCCATCCCGTCCGCGAAGTTTAAAATCTTTGGGAGCCTGTTTTATAGCGGCCTCAACCTTTTCACGGGGATAGTAAACGCGCTGACCCTCAACGCGAAATCCTGCTTTTTTACATATTTCAAGGATTTCATCACTCTCGATGATTTCACCGTTATTTTCCAGCAGATAGAGAGATTTTTCATGGATTAATTCCATTTCTGTTTTTGATAATACAGGTTGATAATTTGCGATTTGCATTTTTTCCTCCATAAAGTGATGTTATTAATGATTGCTTGTTTTTGTTTTTAGGATTGATTTCTTCAGAACAAAGGTTGCTGCGATTCCGACAACACAGGAAACCAGACACAGAATGAAGATTTGCTGATAGCCCGAAAAACCATTGGCGTCAATCATGCCACCGCCGACTTTATAGAACCAAATGTCACTGGAGTATCCCACACAGGAGACAAAACCGGAGATGGTTCCAGTATATTTAGCAGAAATACCCGCTTCCGAAATCGGGATAAAGCTGCAGGTGACGGAAATATTATATAGTGCAGATACCAGACATAAGGAGGTAACAATTACCCAGGCAAGCGCTGGATTCAGCGGTGTGAAAAGAACCATTGCAAAGGCCAGGATTCCGATGACAAAGGCGATCCGCATGACGATCGACGACGCGCCGATTTTATCGCGGAGCCATCCGGCCAGCGGGTTAGCCACTAAGCGCACCACCTGCTGCCGGAAAATGGCAATAACTGAAATCCATGCCACAGGAACAGCAAAGTATTCGCTCATATAGGGCTGGAAATAGCTTTGGGAAGATTTTGGAATGTAGGCGCACAAAACAACAATGGCCATAATCCAGACAATGGGCATTTTTAATACCTTTCCAAGATCACGAAGATTGACTTTGCTCTCTTCAGAGCCTGTATCCGGCAGGGCTTCCTTTTCTTTGAAAATGACGAAGAAGATAAGCGTCGGGACAGCAACGACCAGGGCAAAAAAGATGATCAATGCTTTGAAAGCTGTCACATTTTCGCCCAGTCCACTGTATAAAGCGGTCGCGGCAAAGCCCTCCAGCGCGCCGAAGATGCCGGAAAAGGCGAAAAACAGCCCATAGAGTTTTCCCTGTTCGCTGTCATCCCCCATAATGCGGATAAATTTGATGATTGCTCCCCAAAAAGTAAAAATGGTGGTGACGGCAAAGCCAAATTGAATGACAAGCATAATTGGAAGCGGAGGAATCAGCAGCATGCAGAACCCAAGCGCTGCCGTTCCTAAATAAGAGACTGTTATCAGGGCTTTAACGCTAAATTTGTCTGAGAGATATCCGCCGGGAAAGTATAAAATAACGGAAACAATCCCAAAAACAGTCATCATTGAGCCGATCTGCTCATTGGTAAAGCCAAAGGCCTGCTGTACAGGGATATAGTACGTTTCCAGCATATACGGGAACTGCCAGACGGCCCCGTAGCTGATGGTCACTAACAGAATGATGATCCACCTTTTCTTTTTAAAATCCATTTTCAGTGCTCCTCAATAAAAATATTTAACCGGTTATGCTGGTTATAATAATGCAAGTTGTGTGCCAAGCTTGTTTTTTTTGATAAAACACTAAAAATTTTAAAAAAGTGTAAAAAATAATACCAAAATAGTGAATTGAGCAGATTAAACGGTATGCTCTTTTGTGTTTTTGTACCGTTTGTGGTACAATATGTTCCTATAATGGACATAGAGGTACATGGAAAATGGATAAAAAATATAAACCGAGTAAAGAATATCTGGCCTATCTGGATTCACTGCCCAAGAGCTTTTTTGTAACGGTGCTTGAAAACAGCTATAATGAGCACATTGTTTACGATGCCGATGGAAAAATCCTTTATGTAAACCCCGCCTGCATAAGGCATTATGGCTTAAAGCCGGAAGAGATGATTAACCGCAATAACGCGGATGTGTACCAGGGCTACTGGACGCCACCAGGGCTTGATGTTTTTTATGTTAAAAAAGATACGGCGTTCCTGCGTCAATATTTTATTCCTTCAGATTCTGTTTTTTATACGATTGGTGTTCCGGTCCTCAATGAAGAGCAAGATATTGAGATGATTATTGGGACAGTGCAGGAGGAGCCGGTAAAGGAATGGGATGTTGATTATAATAAAAAAAGCAGAACCTCTAAGAGCCATTTTAAGTCGGAAGAGATTCCCTTAATCAGCGTTTCATATCAGTATTGGAAGATTGTCAGTGAATTAAAAGAAGTATCGGAGTCGACTATCCCCATTATGCTTCTGGGCGAGTCTGGAACTGGTAAGACATATATGGCAAAATATATTCATGAAAACAGCCACAAAGAAGGCCTTTTTATGGCTTTGAACTGTGCCGCTATTCCAGAAGCGCTTCTGGAGTCAGAACTGTTCGGCTATGCCGGGGGTGCGTTTACCGGCGCCAGTAAAGCCGGAAAAGTAGGATTAATTGAAATGGCCAATGAGGGAACGCTGTTTTTAGATGAAATTGGGGATATGCCGCTGTCAATACAGGCAAAACTTCTGGATGTTATTGAGAATAAACGCTATCTGCCTGTGGGCAGTACAAAAATGAAGTATGTAAATACGCGGATTATAACAGCTACCAATAAGGATATTGACCAGCTGGTCGCTGAGGGTGAATTCCGGGAGGATCTCTATTGGCGAATCTGTACCTTTAAGGCCATCATCCCGCCGCTGCGAGAACGGGTAAAAGATATTCTTCCTCTGGCGACTTTTTTCTTGAAAAATTTTAATCTGAGCTATAATAAGTCGAAAAGATTCTCAAAAGAGATCATTAGTTTTTTTCAGGAATATCCGTGGCCGGGTAATATCCGGCAGCTTAAAAATCTGATTGAACGGCTGGTTGTAACAGGACGGGGAAATGAGATTTCCATGAAGAGTCTTCCAGATTACCTTTTGGAGGAAACAAAGCGGTTTCCGGATTATCAAAAATCTGGCGTGGGCTTTAACAAACGTGTAGACGCCTTTAAAAAGGAGCTTGTGCAAAAAGCGTATGAACAGTATCCAACCATCAGAAAGCTTGCGCAGGCCCTGGAGGTAAGCCCGACAACAGCCCAGAGATTAGTAGAGAAATACTGTAAAGAGGTTTCTGAAAGATCGTCGGAAATGTAAAAAAAAGCAGCTGTGGCGGGCTGCTTTTTTATTGGTTAAAAATTATGTTTGATGGGATTGTATGGTTAATCTGGAAGTGAATAAGCCGAAGAGAAGAAAGATTGTTAAAAACAAAACATAATTTATTTTTAAGAAAAATAATTTTTTATGAAAATTGATTTACTTTTATTTCTTGCTGTGCTATGATTAAACCATTACAAAAGTAAGGGGATTTAATATGTTTACAGAAATTGAAACAGACGTGCTATTGGAAGAAATTGCTCAGGGGGATGAATTGTATGAGAGCGATGCATACAGAGCGATCGATATCTGGTATTCGGTTTTCCTGAAAATTGCAAATGAGAGTAAGGCAATGAAGAGTACCTATTTATATGCGTGCATCAGGGATTATTGGAAAGCGATGGAAATCAGCGGTTGGTTTGATGATCTGGTGTCGACTTTCTTCTGGTCCGGACGCAATCGGGAGAAGGAGCGGGAAGATTTCTGCAAAATTATGATGAATGATTTTGATACGGGCAATATCCGGAACGTTTTTCAGGTTAACCTGGCCGATCTTTTTTATCTGCAGGGCAAAGAAAATGAAGCCAATGCGCTGGTGGAAAACGCGCTTGCAGATTATCCGGTGAATTTTTTTGGCTGGCAGCTCTACGCTGAGCACTATGCGAAAAAAGAAACAAAGAAAGATATGAACAAGGCTTACCGTATCTGCGAAAGAGGGGCGGCGGCATTTTTGAACAGCAGAATGGATGCCAGCATACTCATAGAAAACGGCGCGGATATTTTTATAGCGGGCTTTGCAGCGCTGTGTGAAAGCCTCGGAAAAGATGAGGAAATGGACTATTGGCAAAGAAAAAATAAAGACCTGAAGGAACAGCGCGAAAGGGAAATCCGGAATTACAACAAGTATGAGGCTTATAACATTTTGTATAAAGAAAAAGAAACAATAGAAACGATTGATGAGCGGGTGCTTTCTGAAATTCTGGATCCATGCGCAGGCTGCAGAAAACGAGGCAAATGTAAATCCAAATCCGCGTGAAAGTGAAAATAAACAAAGACCATGGGCGCTTTATTCTTTTTAAGGCTCATGGTCTTTTTCGCTTGTATTTTTCAGCAGAGCGGGTGTTTTTGAGGATATTAACAACCTGTTTTTATGCTTCGGGTATTTCCTCAACCGGGTCGTGACTCAGCAGAAACAGCGTCAGAATTTCTTCTGCGTATTTACCTTTATCTTTGGGACAGCGCTCGAGCAGTTCCAGTATGGCCGAGTATTTTGTACCCATGTACTCCCTCGGGCCATAGAGAATTGCGTCCGACGACATTTTGAGGGCGTTGCAGAAATAATTCAGGCTTTTGAGTGAAAAGCCCTTTGTTCCAAGCTCTATATCTGCCAGAAAGGTGGGTGTGATGCCAATTTTTCTGGCCAGCTGGTCCCGTGACATATTTAAAAAGGTCCGCTGCCTGCGGATACGAAGGCCAATGGCCTTGTGGTCGAGTTCCTGCATTTTTCTTTCCTCCGTCATTGTGTTTTTTGTCCGCGGGACAGGGGTTCAGCCCCGCTGCCCCGCAGACGGCAAACAAAAAAGCCGTGCAGGGCCAGACGTGACCATACACAGCTTCAAAAAACGAATTAAGGATACAGAAGTCCCCTCGATCTCTTTCTCCGAAAACGCGTTACACAAATACACCGCCTTATTACCTTGGAGCACAAAAAATCACTTGTGATAAAACACAAAATGGCATATAATAAATAAGCGGTACGTGCCCAGGAGGGCCGTTGTGTATGGTGGTGTTTGCACCTGCGCAAGCCGGTAATGTGGTGGTGCACATTGCCGGATGCCGCACTTTTTATTTGCTTTTACTTTATCATTATATCCCCTCTTCTATAAATTTGCAAGCTTAATTGTGCATAACTCTTTTCAAAGTTATTTTAAATAAATTTTTGTCTTTAAAATGCGAGGCGTTTGGTGTGGATAAACAGGTGGTATAAATGCAGCAGATTTTTTTGATTTTCCAGTGGCGGCTTGCTCGTTTTTGTATTTTATCGTGGAGCATGGGTGGTTCTTTTAAAAGACAGAGGATCCAAAGCAAAAAATAGTGAATAAAAAAAGCCAGCGAAAGCGATCTTTGCTGGCTTTTGGGCCTATTTCTTTACCTTTGCGCCGTACTGTACCTCGTCCGCGCGTTCTTGTTCTTCCTCGCTTAAAACTTCGTCTTCTTTTTCAAGTACCCTTGCACCGAAGTACACTTCGTCATCACGTTCCTGCTTTTTAGACTTTTCGCCTTCTCTTTTTGCGTTATCTTTAATGTCAGCGCCAAAAAATAATTCATCGTTTCTTTCTTTACTCATATTGGATGTCTCCTTTCGTAAAAAGACAATATACTTTAAATACACTATACAGCAAAAATGACAAAAAATCAACTACTATGGAGCAAAGAACCTCTTTTCTTAAAAATATGTATACTAAAATGTTTTTTGTTTTACAAAGTAAGAAAAAACAGTTTGATAAGAAGCAGAGTAAGATGCTTTCTCGTGTCTGCGGCCTTTTCAATAAATAAAAAGCCTGCGGGCCAGTGATTGTTCTGACTTACAGACTTTTAGAAACGGTGTTATTTTAGGTTTTTTTGAAATTCATTCAATGTTCTTTCACACACTGTGAAGCCTGGGGCTTTTGACATTATATTTTTGAAGCAAACCGCTTAGTGATGGTCAAAATCTGGATTGTTATCCAAATCGTAAGGGGTCGCCTGGTAAACGTAATAGTTGAGCCAGTTGAAAAACAGCAGATTGGAATGGCCGCGCCAGCGCACCACGGGTTTTTTCGTAGGGTCGTCGCCCGGGTAATAGTTATTGGGAACATTGATGGGCTTACCCTGGGAGATATCCCGGTCGTATTCTTTTTTCAGGGTATCCCAGTCGTACTCGCTGTGGCCGGTGATAAAGATCTGCCGCCCTTCTTTAGCGGTCACGATATACACGCCCGCTTCATCAGACATGGCCATCATGGAAAGCTCTGGCACCTTTTCGATGTCCTCGCGCCGCACTTCGGAATGACGGGAATGGGGTACATAGAAGGTATCATCAAAGCCGCGGAACAGCGGGATGTACTTTTCCTCAAGATGGTGCTCGAAAACACCGAAGAGCTTGTGGTCCAGATTGTGCTTGGGTACGCCGTAGTGGTGGTACAGAGCCGCCTGGGCGCCCCAGCAGATGTGAAGGGTGGAATAGACGTGGGTCAGACTCCAATCCATAATATCCACCAGCTCATCCCAGTAGTCTACTTCCTCAAAGGGAAGGGTCTCGATGGGTGCGCCGGTGATGATCAAACCGTCAAAGTATTCGTAGCGCACATCGCTGAAGGTTTTATAGAAGGTATCCAGGTGGGCCTGGTCTGTATTTTTGCAGTCATGGGTATCGGACTGCAAAAGGGTGACGTCCACCTGAATAGGGGTGTTGCCGACGAGCCGCAACAGCTGGGTTTCGGTAACTACCTTGGTGGGCATGAGGTTCATGATGGCGATTTTCAGCGGACGGATATCCTGTGTGGTCGCCCGGTCCTGGTCCATGACAAAGATGTTTTCATTTTCGAGAATCTGAAAAGCAGGCAGGTCGCCTGGAATTTTAATAGGCATAAAGTCACTTCCTTTTTTAGTTGACGTCAATTAAGGCCAGGCTGCCGCGCCTTACAGTCTGGCCGGGTCTGGCTTTGTTCAGTTAAAAAGCGGTGTGGACAGGTAGCGTTCACCGGTATCAGGCATCAGGACAACAATGTTTTTCCCCGCGTTTTCCGGCCGTCTGGCAAGCTGGATAGCCGCCCAGGCCGCAGCGCCGGAAGAGATACCGACCAGAAGGCCCTCGGTTTTGGTTAACATCCGGGCGCAGGTGTAGGCATCCTCATCCTTTACAGGAATGATCTCGTCGATGATTTCAAGATCCAGAACAGCGGGAATAAAGTTTGCGCCGATCCCCTGGATGGCATGGAAGCCGGCCGGCTCTCCCTTTAATACCTGGGAGCCCCAGGGTTCTATGGCAATGATCTGCACATCTGGGTTTCTTTCTTTTAACCCCTTTCCCACGCCGCCAAGGGTGCCGCCTGTGCCAACGCCAGCCACAAAGATATCCACTTGTCCGTCCAGATCATCCAGAATTTCCACAGCGGTGGTTTTTTCATGGGCGAGGGGGTTGGCAGGATTTTCAAACTGCTCCAGGATAATGGAATTTGAAATTTTCTGGTTGAGCTCTCTGGCTTTGTCGATGGAGCCCTGCATGGCCATGTCGCCGTCGGTCAGGACGATTTCTGCGCCAAAGGCCTTGAGCAGGCTTCTGCGCTCAATGCTCATGGTTTCCGGCATGGTCAGAATAAGGTGGTAGCCTCGGAGGGTTGCCACCAGAGCCAGGCCGATGCCTGTATTGCCGCTGGTGGGTTCAATGATGGTGCCGCCAGGTGCGAGAAGCCCCTTTTCCTCCGCGTCGAGGATCATGGACAAAGCGATGCGGTCTTTGACACTGCCGCCGGGATTAAAAAATTCCAGCTTGCCGAAAAGATTGGCCTCCAGATCTTCCTTTTCCATCAGGTGGTTCAGCTTCAGAAGCGGCGTGCCGCCGATGAGCTCGGTTAATTCTTCATAGACTTTCATATTATGACACTCTCCCTGTTTTTTATTTTTGTGAAAGCTTTAGCGCGTCGTCAAGGGCGCCGATCAGGTCGTCAGCGTTTTCCAGACCGATGGACACGCGGATCATATCCTCTGTAATGCCAGCGGCCAGCAGTGCATCGCCGGAAAGCTGCTGATGGGTGGTGGTGGCCGGATGGATCACCAGGGATTTGGCATCGGCTACGTTGGCAAGGTGGGTGAAAATCTGGATATTATCAATGAACCTGCGGGCAGCCTCAATGCCGCCTTTAATGCCAAAGGTGAAGATGGAGCCTGTGCCGCGGGGGAAATATTTTTGCGCCAGGGCGTGGTATTTGTTGTCTGCCTGGTCGGGATAATTCACCCAGGTGACCGCTGAGTGGCCGGATAAAAAGTCGATGACCCGGCGGGTGTTTTCTACATGGCGGTCCAGCCGCAGCGAAAGGGTCTCAAGGCCCTGAAGCAGCAAAAAGGAGTTGAACGGGCTGATGCAGGCGCCGGTATCTCTGAGCATCTGGACGCGGGCTTTGGTGATAAAGGCCGCGCTGCCAGCATCCCGGGTATAGACAATGCCGTGATAGCTTTCATCAGGCTCGGTGAATTCCGGAAATTTGCCGCTGCCTGCCCAGTCAAAGGTACCGCCGTCCACGATCACGCCGCCGATGGTGGTGCCATGGCCGCCGATAAACTTAGTGGCAGAGTAAACCACAATGTCTGCCCCGAAGTCCAGCGCCTTAAAAAGGTAAGGGGTGGCAAAGGTATTGTCGATGATCAGCGGAATTTTATGGTCATGGGCGATTTTTGCGACAGCTTCGACATCGACGATGTTAATACTGGGGTTGCCGAGGGATTCGATATAAATGGCCTTGGTGTTTTCATTGACCGCGGCTTCAAAGTTCGCAGGATCGTCCGGGTCCACAAAGGTGGTCTTGATGCCAAATTTTGGCAGAGTCGCGTCAAGCAGGTTGAAGGTGCCGCCGTAAAGGGTAGAGGCAGCGACGATTTCGTCACCGGCCTGGGCAATGGTCATGATCGTCAGGGTGATAGCCGCAGAGCCAGAAGCTACCGCCAGAGCGCCGACTCCGCCTTCAAGGGCGGCCATGCGCTTTTCCAGTACGTCAGAGGTTGGGTTCATGATACGGGTGTAGATATTGCCGTTTTCCTTTAATCCAAAGAGGTTTTCTGCGTGTTCGGTGCTGTCAAAGGCGTAGGAAGTGGTCTGGTAAATGGGCACTGCCACAGAATGGGTTACAGGATCCGGGGTTTGTCCGGCGTGAAGCTGGAGGGTTTCAAATTTCAAGTTTTTATCCATGATTTATCTCCTTAATGCATGAAAACATATTAATTTAATAAGAATTATATGTAATATACCATTATTCCATATTCTTGTCAATGCAAATAATGCTTTACGGGCTTTTAAAAGTACTGTATAATAAAATTTAAGGAAGCATTTGGACCTGAGGAATCCATTTGTGGAAGAAAGCCCGACGGAAAGCCCGGAGGGCTTTTTTTAGAATTTACGGAAAGAAGGTGACAGGAAATGATCAATACACAAGGGCGTCTGGCCAGAGTGGCAACGGTTCCGGGCTCAGAAAAATGGAAGGCCGCCACCGCCAGACAACATGCGCTGTATCAGAAGGAGGGGGATATCCGCACCCCCTTTGGGAGAGACTTCACACGCATCCTCCACAGTACAGCCTACAGGCGTCTCAAACATAAAACCCAGGTGTTTTTTTCGCCGGGGAATGACCACATCAGTACCCGTATCGAGCATGTAAACTACGTGGAATCGGTAGCGTCCACCATCTGTGAGTACATGGGGCTTAACGTAGAGCTGGCAAGGGCCATCGCCATCGGCCATGATCTTGGTCATCCGCCCTTCGGCCATCACGGTGAAAAAGTGCTCAATGACATTGTGAGGGATGAAAAGCTTTGGAGCGGCCAGAATGGTCAGTATTACTGGCATGAAAAAAACGGGCTGCACTTTGTGGATAATATCGAGCTGCTGGAGGGCCCGGACCGTAAAAAGTACAATCTCGATTTGACTTACGGTGTGAGAGATGGTATTATTTCCCATTGCGGCGAGGTCAGCGAGGCCGCCCTGTACCCAAGAGAAGAAGCCATTGACCTGTCAACCTTTAAGCGCGTCAACCAGTTTTCACCCTTTACATGGGAGGGCTGTGTGGTCAAGCTGGCTGACAAAATATCTTACCTGGGACGCGATATCGAGGACGCGCAAACCCTGGATATTCTGAGCGGCGGCCAGCTGGAGATACTTGATGGTATCGTGGCAGAGTATTTTGAAAAGCAGGGACAGTCCAGAGGAAATGTCAACAACACCACGGTTATCCACCTTTTGATTCTGGACCTTGGAAAAAACAGCTCAGTGGAAAACGGCCTGCGCTTTTCCGATGAGGGCTTCGAGGTTTTAAAAAACATTCAGGATTTTAATGTGGAAAACATCTATCATCATGAACGGCTAAACGGTTATAAAGACTATGGTGAGCTGATTATACACCGGGTATACGATGCCCTGAAGGAGCTCTATAATAGAGGTGAGATGGCAGAAAAACTTCCCTATTTTAAGAAGCAGTTTCCCCTGTTAACCACCAACTTTTTGGACTGGATCAGCGACTACTGGAACCAGACTGACCGGCGGACAGAAGGCTGTCTTCTGAAAAACCGGATTATCTATCGTATTCCCGAAGAGCCTCTGGACTTCTATCGGGCCATTATTGACTATATCTCTGGTATGACCGACCAGTTCATCGAAAAAATTTACCAGGAACTCATCCGGTTTTGATACAGGAGGCTCTCCCTCCTGTAATATATTTTTACAAAAACGCGTTGACAACTCACGGAAACAGGTCTATAATGAAAAACAACTTAAAAATTCAGGTAAAGGAAAAACGTCATGAAGGATTTAAGAATGAGCTTAAATGCATACTTTTACTTTAGCCAGGGCTATTATTATGGTGCTGGTTATTTTGCGTGCATAAAATTAAGTTCACCTGAGAGTCGTTTTGCGGTGTCGTAGAGACATTGTAAATTTTCCAATACTGAAGAAAAATCAGTTTATTAAGGGAGACTCGGTGAGTCTCCCTTTTCTTTTGTCCTAAAACGCCTGTAAGTGCACGTACAGGCTGTGAATTCAAATAAAATATTAAGGAGAAACACAAATGATTGTTGTCGTAAAACCAGGAACCCCGGAAGAAGAAGTACAGAAGCTGGCCGCTGCCATCGAGAACCAGGGATTGAAGATCCATTACTCTCAGGGGGTGGATCACACAATTTTAGGATTAATCGGCGAAACGCAGACCATTGACGTTCATAAATTGCGTTCAAACCATATCGTTGAAAAGGTCATGCGGGTACAGGAGCCCTACAAAAAGGCCAACCGTGCCTTCCATCCAGATGATTCAATCATTGACGTTCAGGGGAATCGTATCGGTGAAGGCCATGTTTCCGTTATCGCAGGCCCCTGCTCTGTGGAAAGTGAGGAACAGATCGTTGAAATTGCCAGAGATGTCAAGGCTTCTGGAGCAAAATTTTTGAGGGGCGGTGCTTTCAAGCCCAGAACCTCCCCTTACTCATTCCAGGGAATGGGCGCAGATGGGCTGGAGCTGCTGCTTTTAGCCAAAAAAGAAACGGGCTTGCCCATTGTTACCGAGTTGATGGACATATCTCAGCTGCCGCTTTTCGATGAAGTAGACGTTATTCAGGTTGGCGCGCGCAATATGCAGAATTTTACGATGCTCAAGGAGCTTGGCAAAATCGACAAACCCATTCTGCTGAAACGCGGTCTGTCTGCCACCATGCGGGAATTCCTGATGTCGGCTGAATACATCATGGCAGGCGGCAACGAGCAGGTTATTCTCTGTGAACGCGGTATCCGTACCTTTGAAAACGCGACCCGCAACACCCTTGACCTGAGCTGCATTCCACTGCTCAAGAAAAAGAGCCATTTACCAGTGATCATTGATCCGAGCCACGCGACAGGCATTAACTGGATGGTAGAATCCATGTCTAAGGCAGCCATTGCGGCCGGTGCTGACGGCGTAATGATTGAAGTGCACAATAAGCCTGAAGAAGCATTGTGTGATGGTGACCAGGCCATTACGCCGGATGAATTCGATAAAATTATGGCGACACTTAAAAAATACGCAGAATTTGAGGGAAAGGTTCTTTAGGATGGAAACATTAAAAGGAAAAACCGTCAGCTTTATCGGCCTTGGGCTCATGGGCGGCGCGCTGGCCATGGGTATCCGGAAGCAGGGGCCAGATAAGATCTGCGCCTTTGACATCAATGAAGAAGTCCTGGAGGACGCTCTGAGGAAAGAGGTTATTGACTGGGGCGTCAGTGAGACGGAAGGAATCCGCCAGATTCTGGGAGTGTCTGATCTGGTGGTGATTTGTCTTTATCCACAGCTTGCGCTGGATTTTATTTTGGAATATATGGAGGACTTCAAAGAGAACGCTGTTATCACAGATATTACCGGTGTTAAGAAGCTGCTGGTCGATCATCTCAGAGGCGTGCTGCGGGAGGATCTGGATTTGATTCTGGGCCACCCCATGGCTGGCAGCGAAAAAGAAGGCTTCGGCAATGCGGATGATTCTATCTTTAAGAATCGGAATTATATTTTAGTTCCTCAGCCGGAAAACAAACCGGAAAATCTGGCTTTTATCAAAGAGATTATCCATAATCTGGGCTTTGTGAATATTGTGGAAACCACCGCAGAGGTCCACGACCAGAAGATCGCCTTTACCTCGCAGCTCTGCCACGTTATCGCCAGTGCCCTTGTGGACAGCGAGGATGACCTCCACATCACAGATTATGAGGGCGGCAGCTTCGGAGACCTCACACGCATTGCCATGATCAATGCGGGCATGTGGACAGAACTGTTTATCTGCAATAAAGAAGCGCTGGTCGACCAGATTGAAAAATTTGAAAAAAGCATGGACACCATGAAAAAAATGATTCAGGCAGAGGACAGCCAGGGTCTCACGGAGATTTTGAGTAATGTTCGAAAAAAAAGAATTACGATGGAAGTGGACCGGCAGAACAAAACATCGGCGAAAACACAAAAAGCTTAAAACTTTCTGAAGGGATATTCAGACAAAGTGAGAGCGAAAACGAGCGTCATTATCGTGAAAACTGTTACAGAAAAGGTGCAACGCATTTCACTATTGACTTATTTTCAAAAGGTTGTATACTATAGACAAATAAACAAATACCAATTGAAACTCCCCTGTTTCAAGCGGTACAGATTTGTTTATTGAGCTGTGAATAGTGAGGTTCACAGCGGAATAAAATCATATATTACCCCCCTCTCCCCTATAGAGAAACCCTCGAGACAACGTCCCCCCTTATGCGTTGCGAGGGTTTTTCTCTTTTTTGAATTTCTTCTGGAATTTTGGCAATAAATCTTTTTAAGGCCTTTCATAATTATGTTTGTTCGATTATAATAAACCAGAAGGAAGTGATAAAAATGTTAGCAGACAGCCATGCGCATTTAGATGACGAGCGTTTTGAGAATGAAGTAGATACGATTATTGAAAATGCCCGGGAGGCCGGCGTCGGGTTTATTTTAAATCCCGGTACCGAAGAAAACACCAGCGCCCGTGCCGTAGAGCTGAGCCAGACCTACGACATTGTTTATGCCGGCGTTGGGTTTCATCCCTCCGATTGCGCGTCTTTTGATAAAAATAAGCACCCGAAGATGATTAAAGACTGGTGTGAACAGGAAAAAGTACTGGCCATCGGCGAGATTGGCCTGGATTATTACTACGATGACGGCGCGCCGAGAGATTTACAGAAAAATGTTTTTGAAGAACAGATCGCCCTGGCAAACGAATTGAAAAAGCCCATCATCGTTCATGACCGTGATGCCCACGGTGACTGTCTGGACATGGTAAAATCCTGTCTTGATCCCAATGTCGGCGGGGTATTCCACAGCTATAGCGGAAGTGTCGAGATGGCCAAAGTTCTCCTCGATTTTGGGCTCTATCTCTCCATCGGCGGCCCTCTGACCTTTAAAAACTCCAGAAAAGCCCCCGATGTGGTCAAATATATGCCGCTGGATCGGCTTCTCATCGAAACCGACAGCCCCTACCTCACCCCTGTTCCCTACCGGGGAAAACGCAACGAGCCCGCCTATGTCCGTTTTGTGGCTGAAAAGGTCGCGGAGATTAAGGAGCTACCCGTGGAAACGGTACAGGAAACGACCTTTGAGAATTGTTGGAGGTTGTTTGGGGGTTAAGAATAAAAGATTGAAGATTAACGTTTAGACGTATTTAAATGTTAGATAATTTATGAAAAAATAACTTTGAAGAATAACATATGATGTAATGAATTGAGCCCCAAGTGAAGAAAACACTTGGGGTTTTTTATTAAATGTATCGTCTAAAACAATAGTTTTAGATGGTTAAATCAGTTAGATAAATAATGAGATTTTTTTAAAAAATGCTTGACAAAAACGCTTTTAGAGAATAAAATAGGGTCAAAGCTTGAGAGGAGTGTTAATGGTAAGCTGGTAAATGAAAATTATAATGGAGGTGAAATATATGGTTGTATATGAAATGAAATTGAAAGTTTTTTTTCTAAAAGATATTCCAGTTCATTCAGTCCAAGAAAAAATCAGCGCTTTGATCGACAAAACGCTGGTGCAAAATGAAAAGATGGCGGCGTTTCATAATGGGACGGGTTATAAAAATTACAGCTTCTCCGGATTTTATCCAGTGGAGCCGCAAAGAGTCTACAGGCAGGACAAAATTTACACCATACAGATACGGACCATTGATGAAAATTTGATGAATTATTTTCAGGAGCATCTCATCAACGCTTATACCGAAGAGATGAAGTCCCTGACCATGACCGTAACAAGAATCAAAAAAATTCCCATTGGCCGAATCTACACGTTAACGCCAGTCATCCAGAAATTCGATGGCGGTTACTGGAAAGAGATTGTCACACTTGATGCATTTGAGCGGAGGCTTAAGGAAAACCTGATCAAAAAATATAATCATTATACAGGCAAAAAATGCGACGAAGACTTTGATTTTTACACGCATCTGCAATTTGACAACAAAGGCCCGATCTCCTGCCCTTATAAAGGAATAACCTTATTGGGAGACAAGATTACGTTGCAGCTTGCGCAGAACCCCATGGCTCAGGAGCTTGCGTACATGGCATTGGGCTGCGGGCTCGGGGAAAACAACGCAAGAGGAAACGGCTTTTGCGGTTATAAATACCTTTAGAAAGGGGTGAAAGAATGCTTAAGGAATGCCTTGATGTCTTTAAAAAAATTTATGAAGAAAAAGGGGAAAGCCTGATTTTAGATACCTATGTTCCGGCGGAAGGCGCTTATGTTCTGGTCGACAGGAATGGAGCGATTAAAGAGATCAAAGAACTGCCGAAACAGAAGGAACCGCCGGAAGATTTTGAAAGCTTTATTGAAAAGGATTATCTTTCTAAACTGATTTCAACAGATAAGGCAATGGATAAGAAAAAGAAAATTCACAGCAATAATTATTATTCGTTTTGGGTAAAAAAAGATAATCTTAAGCCTGGAACAAATGGCGATTCTCCATTGTCAAAAAAAATTATTAAAGAATATTATGATCGCCTAAAGGAGCCGGAGAAGAAATATGACAAAAAAGGCCGAAAGCTTTATGACATGGTCGAGAATGCGATTGGAAAACCGGAGCGCGATAAAATAGAAAAGTATCAGTCCTGGATTGAGGAACATATTTTTACGATTGTTTCAGACAATCAGCTAAAAGACGATAAAAATTATCTTAAAATTTATTTTGAGGAGGATATAAATTCATATCGGAAAGAAAACCAGCGGTATATTGTGCCGAATGCTTATAATAAGACAAAATATAACGTTGAAATCGGGGATCAAATTTTTGGATTATCGAATGATAATATGGGCCTGAATGATAAAAAGCCATACCTCGACAATAAAACCCGTAAGAACACTTTACCCTATCTTATTTCTTCTGAAGAATTAGCGCTTCAAAATAAATTTTTTGATTATTTGTATAACCAGGTCTGTCTTGGAAAAAATAATATTTATTTAAGCGAGAAGGATGGAATCCTGGCAACGGCGAATGATGAAACGCCGGGCAGTTCTTTTCGCGGCTATTATCTCCGGATTCGAAAGGGCAAGGAATTGGAGATACATGATTTTGACATTATTACCGGTTATGAGCCTGACATTAAGCCCATTGAGCTAAAACAGTATCTTCCGGTTCCGGAAAAAAGCACAACGGGTCTTGTATACGAAAAAATTAAGCATCTCGAAGCGGTGAAAAATTTGATCAACGCGGTGTTTTTTAAAAAGTTTTTAACGACCAATTTTTTTACAGACGCAAAGGATATCCGCCTCAATGATACAAAAGTTAAGGAGGAGTTGCTCAGGTGCCGCGCGGGATATTTCAATTGGTTTTTTAAAGGAGAGTCCGTGGCTGTAAGATCTTTTTTCGCGGAAAGCTCAATGGTATTAATCAAAAATTCGATTTTGAACAGACATATTCCAAAGGCCATTGATCAGTTTAATGTGCGAGAATCAATATTGAATTATTTTGAAGGAGGAGAAAGAATGGAACAAACATATGAACAAATTTTTGAACGTTTAAGTGAAATGATAAACAGTGACACGCGGAGTACAATTGAAGACGATGCAATGTATTATTATGCTGCCGGACAAATCGCTCAGTTTTTGCTTTCTTTAAACCAGTCAAGCAAGCCAACGCCAGCTCTTGTCAATCCGGTTATTAATGCAAGAACCGCACAGCAGCTGCAGGTTGTTTTGGAAAGGCTTTATAAAAAGTATAATTATGCCATTAAATATCCCCAGAGGATTTCAAGATTATATGCGATGTTTTTACTGCATATTCCAGAAAATAAAAAAACCGACAGCCAGATGCTGATCGCGGGGTATTTGGACAGAAGCTTAGTTTACGAAAAGAAAAATAAAAACGAAGGAGAAGCAGAAAATGAATAAACGTGTTTATGGAATACTGGGAATCAAATCCATCATGGCGAATTGGAACGCGGATTTTAGCGGCATGCCAAAGGCAATCTCAACCGGTGAGGTGTTTGGCAGCGACAAAGCCTTTAAATACCCCATGAAAAAAATGTGGGATGAGCAGGGAGAAAAGGTGCTCTATATCAAGTCCTTCAAAGCGGAAGAAGACAAAAAAGAGGGCATCAAGGTGCGTCCGCGTTCGTTAAAAGAGCGCTATGAACAGATTTTTGAGGTAGAAGACCTTAAAAAAACAAAGGATAATAAGGCAGTGTTAACCAATCTCTTTAAGGCCATTGATGTGAAAAATTTTGGCGCGACCTTTGCGGAGGGCGGAAATAACACCGCCATCACCGGGGCTGTTCAGATCACCCAGGGCTTTAACAAATACGACGGCCACAATGTTGAGGAGCAGCAGATACTGTCCCCCTTCCGGGACGGCACAAAGGAAGATGCCGAGCAGTCCACCCTCGGCACAAAAATCGTCAGCAACGAAGCCCATTACTTTTATGGCTTTGCCATCAATCCAACAGCCTACAAAGATTTTGTGGAAATGGGCGTGACCGAAGGCTATACCGAAGCTGATTATGAAAAGTTTAAAGAAGCGGCATTAATTGCGGCAACAGCCTTTAACACCAACGCAAAGGTAGGATGCGAAAACGAGTTTGGCCTGTTTGTGGAAACAGAAGCGGATCTGTACCTGCCGGATTTAGCGCAGTTTATCCGGTTTGAAAAAACAGAGGATAATGAAAAAGACCTCATATCTTTGGGGTTAGACGAGCTGTTAAAGGCCTTTGGCGGCCGGATTTTATCCATAGAAATTTATTACAATCCCCTGACAACACTTCTGGAAGGCAGTTTGGATAAGGCGAAGACCTACCATATTTTCACAAAGGAAGCAATTTAAAATGAAAGCCCTGAAATTTCTGTTAAGGGGGAAGACCGCCTTTTTCAAACAGCCGGATGTCAATACCTACTGCTATTATACCTACGGCTGTATCCATAAGGTCGCCCTGCTGGGAATGTTCGGCGCGGTGATGGGCTTCCGAGGGTATAACGGACAGACCAAAGCAGAAACCTATCCGGAGTTTTATGAAAAGCTGAAGCATCTGAAGGTATCGATCTGCCCGCTGAATGAAAAGGGCTATATCCCCAGAAAGGTACAGACCTTTAATAATTCGGTGGGCTATGCGTCTAAAGAAGAGGGGGGCAATCTCATTGTTAAGGAGCAGTGGCTGGAAAACCCAAGCTGGGAGATCGCTTTTCTTATTGAAGATGAAGATTCGGAGACACTGGCTGAAAGATTACTGAATTATCGATTTGCGTTTATTCCTTATCTTGGGAAAAACGATCACTCGGCACAGCTTGAACAGGTTGAGGTGACAGAGGTCTCACCCGTTTCTGACCGTGGAAATTTGAAAATAAGCAGTCTTTTTCCGTCAAAAGCGGGGACCATTCAGCAGATTGAGGGCGGCATGGCGCAGCTGCAGATGCGGGAGTCTCCTTTTAAATACGAAGAGCGGCTGCCGGTGGGGCTCGAGCCAGCCTGCAATCAATATGAAACCTGCCAAATGACCTTCACCAACCAGCCCGTATCCCTGGCGGATAATGCTGAAGCCTATTTTATGGGGGATAAATGCTATGTTTTTGTATAAGCATACATGCCGTTATTTTGATCATACACCACTTTTTGATTTTGGGGGGCTTATCCAAAGCGATAAGCCCTTTTACGCACATATCCATAAGGAGAAAGACGCGGAGCTCTTAGAGGAACACATGCGTCTGGCTTTAGATTATTTTACAGCGCTCAATCATCATAAACATTTGGAAGCTGTGCTCTCCTGCTTTGAAAAGACCTTTTTAGAGGGGGCGCCGCAAAATGAAACTGAACTGTGGCGTGAGATGATTCTCAACACCATCTATATGCACGATATGGGAAAGATCAATCCAAATTTTCAGGCCAACAGAATGGAAAACAGAGCCTTTAAAAGGACAGAATCGAATAACAGCAGGCACGCTCAGTTTTCAGCTATGATCTATTTTAACCATTACTTTAAAAAACTGAGTGGCGTTGGGCCAGAATACGCTGATTTGTTTATCGTCTTTCTTTTGCTGAATACTTTTATTATTCAAAAACATCATGGTCACCTTAACGATTTTGGCAATTTTTTGGAATGTCTGGATGACAATTTGCGGGAAGAAAAAGAAGAGATCGCAGCTTATAAGGATTTTGCGGCGATCCAATGGCCCGTTAAAATTGGAGTTGTTTTTGAGGAGAGCATCAAGGGTGTTAAGAAAAAACAGGCATGGCAGTGTGTTGACTTTTACATCTACACCCGATTCCTCTACGCTGTTCTGGTCGCCTGCGATTTTTACGCAACCTCAGAATACATGAACGGCGCCCCGGTTGATGATTTTGGCGTCCTGGATGAAATTGCGCCCTATCTGGACGCGTTTAACGCCGACCCCATTACAAAAAGCATCCGAAAAATTAAAAAGGATCAGGCGCCCGATGGCGATATTAATATTTTAAGAAGCCGGTTATTTTTGGAAGCAGAAGAAAATCTGCTGCAAAGCCAAGAGGATAATGTAGTTTTTTTGGAGGCGCCAACAGGTTCTGGCAAGACCAAAACATCCATCAATCTGGCCTTGCAGCTCATAAAAAAGGATAAACAGCTCAACCGGATTTTCTATGTTTTTCCTTTTAACACCCTAGTGGAGCAGACCTGTGATGCTCTGGAAGAATGCTTTGGCAAAGTCCTCGGCGAAAAAATTGGTGTCATTAACAGCGTGACGCCGATCAAGAAATATGGGAAGGTTAGCGATGAGGGTGAGTGGGATTATACTGGACAGGGAAAAATTGATTATGAAAAATCTCTTTTGGTCCGGCAGTTCATGCACTATCCCATTGTGCTGACCACCCATGTGAAATTTTTCGAAGCAATTTTCGGAATCGACCGGGAAGCAGTATTTCCGCTGGCACATCTGGCGAATGCTGTCATTATTCTTGATGAGATACAGCGCTATAAAAACCAGATTTGGAAGGAAATCATCATTTTTTTGAAAGCCTATGCGCGCATTTTGAATTTCAAGGTGATTATCATGTCCGCGACTTTGCCAGACTTGAACCGGCTCAGCGTTGAAAATGAAAAGGTGGCATATCTTGTAAAAAACAGAGAATTTTATTTTCAAAATCCCCTGTTTAAAAACAGAGTAGAACTGGATTTCTCCATGCTGGAGATGAAGTCAAAAGAAACCTTTGAGGCACTGCTTCAAAAAGTCCTTGAGGTTTCAAAGGCCCTTAGGAAAAATCCGGATGCGGAAAACAAAATTGTGGTTGAGTTTATCAAAAAGGCTTCGGCCATTGAGTTTTATAATCGTTTAAAGGAAGCTGTGGAAACTGATCTGGCGTCCATTGAACTGATGACAGGGGACGACCATAAGGCAGAGCGGAAACGGATTATCGGCCAGGTTAGAACAACGGGAAATATCATACTGGTAGCCACACAGGTTATTGAGGCAGGCGTTGATATCGACATGGATGTTGGCTTTAAAGATACCTCCATTCTTGATGCAGAGGAGCAGTTTCTTGGGAGAATCAACCGTTCCTGCAGGAAAAAAGGCGCCATTGTGTATTTTTTTAATCTGGATTCGCCGGATATGATTTATCAGAAAGATATCCGGAAAACAGATAAATTGAGGTTGACCGGGGACAACAAGGCCATGCAGGAAATTCTGATCAATAAAGAATTTTCGAGGTTTTATGATCTTGTCTTAGAAGGCCTTGAGGCACAGAGCCGAAAAGAAAATGATTTGAATTTGGAGGCCTTCCGGGATAGACATTTGTGGACCTTTGATTTTCCCAAGGTGCAGGAAAGAATGCGCCTCATTGACGATAACCAGAGAAAGGTATCCTTATTTTTGAATACAAGAGTGACCGGAGAAGATGGCAAAGTCCTTATCGGAAGCGAGGTGTGGAAAGCCTATAAGGCGTTATTGCAGGATATGGGAATGTCTTATGCTGAAAAACGTGTTCGTTTATCAGAAGTGCAGTCAAAGATGGACTACTTTGTCTATGAGATTGATAAGCGCTTTGCCGACACCTGCGTGTTGTGCCCAGACGACCTTTTGGGTGAGCTGTACTATTTTGAGGATGGTGCGCAGTTCTTTGAAAACGGCAAATTCAGCCGCGAAAAATTAAAGCGTGAAAACGACTTTTTATGAGGAAACGAAAATGAAGGTAAACGGAACCCTGGTCAATTATTATTTTCATTGCAGGCGGCAATGCTGGCTGCATGGAAACCGGATCAATCTGGAAAGCAACAGTGAAAATGTAAAAATTGGAAAAGCCCTTCATGAGATAAGAGCAGAGGAAAGTGAATCGACAGAAATCGGCATCGAAAATATCCGCTTAGATAAGATCACCAAAGATTATCTGGTCGAGGTTAAAAAATCCGATGCTGATTATGAAGCTGTCAAATGGCAGGTGCTGTTTTATTTAAAAGCCCTGAAGAATAAGGGAATCAAACGCCGAGGGAAAATTGAATTTATAGAGAAGAAAAAAGCTGAGCGGAAAATCTACTATGAAGATCTGACACAGGAACGGGAAAAAGAATTGGAGGAAGTGGTTCGGGCCATTGAAACACTTCTGGAAAGCCCTTTTCCGCCTGGGCGGGAGGCAGATAAAAAATGCCGCCAGTGCGCATATTTTGACTACTGTGTTTTATAGGAGAAGATAAGATGGGAACAACGAAGTATTTAACCTCAATGGGTGAGCTGAGCCGTAAAGATAATTCGCTGTGTTTTCGGGTGGGAAGCCATAACAAGTATATTCCGGTTGAGCAGGTCAGTGAGATTTATTGTATGTCCGAAATATCCCTGAACACAAAATTATTAGATTTTCTGGCGAAAAATGAGATTATCGTACATTTTTTTAACTATTATGGCGGTTACAGCGGCACCTTTTATCCCAAAGAGCATCTGGTCAGCGGACGCCTGCTCATCGCGCAGGTCAAGGCATTTGAAAATCGGCGTCTGGATATTGCAAAAGCCATTGTGGGCGGTATTGGAAAAAACCTTGACGCGCTGCTGTATCATTATTACAAGCACGATAAAAAGGATGTCAAGCCAACCATTGACTGGATCAGACACGATCTGTCCGATAGACTAGGAAACGCCGAGGATATCAAGCAGGTCTTACAGGCCGAGGGTGAAACGTGGCAGCGGTTTTACAGCAGCTTCCAGTATTTTCTGCCCGAAGATTTTATCATGAATAAACGGGTCAAGCGGCCGCCGGATAATCCGATCAATGCGTTGATCTCCTTTGGAAACAGCCTGCTGTACAGCAAAACGGTATCAGTCATATACCAGACCCATCTTGACCAGCGAATCAGCTTTCTTCATGAGCCTTCAGAGGGACGGTTTTCCCTGAGTCTGGATTTATGTGAAGTTTTCAAACCGGCCATTGTCTTTAAAACGATTTTCGATGTGGTCAACAATCGAAAGCTGCAGGTAGACAAGCACTTTGAAAAAAATCTGAATTATTGTATTTTAAATGAGGAAGGCCGAAAGATTTTCATTGCAGCCTTTGAAGCCCGTCTGGACAGTGTGTTTGAGCATCCAAAACTCAAACGAAAAACAAGCTATCGAACTGCGTTGAAGCTGGACTGCTATAAGCTGATCAAGGATATACTTGAGGAAAAACCGTTTATTCCGTTTAATATGGGAGAAAGGCAATGAGTGCAAATAAAAATTTTAATTATAACTATGCCTTTGTATTTTATGATGTCAATGAAAAGCGTGTGGCAAAAGTTTTTAAAATTTGCAAAAAATATCTTGTGCATTATCAGAAGTCCGTATTTAGAGGCGACATAACCCCATCAAAATTAATTACTCTGAAAAACGAACTGAAAAAAACCATTGTCGAAGATGAAGACTTTATCTGTATTGTAAAACTACTGAATGGAAATGTCTTTGGAGAAGAAGTTATGGGCATCTCCGAATCCTCGGAAGATCTTTTCCTGTAGCTCAGTTTTACCAGGCACAGAAAAAAACAAAATGTCGGAATCCTTTTAAATAAACAGTTTGTGCGCTATCTGAAAGAAAAACTGACGAAAGTTTGTGCAGCTGGTAAATTTATTGAAAAATGGCTTAAAATCAAAGGTCTTAGAGAATATGAATAGAAGAAGAATGGCTTGTTTATTATGGTTGAAGCTTAACATGAGATGTATTTAAATGACCTTATTAGCCATAAGATTAAAAAACGTTACTCTGTTGAAGCTTAACATGAGATGTATTTAAATTCAACATTGTCCGATGTTTTTGGCTGAAGCAGTTCGTTGAAGCTTAACATGAGATGTATTTAAATGGCAGACGCTGTTTTTGAAAAATATCAGACAAAGCGTTGAAGCTTAACATGAGATGTATTAAATCACAAGGACATCAGAGATAAAAGAGATTGTTAAGAATAAAGACGTATATTTAAATCGGGGTTTACTAGAAATGAAAATATCGAGGCAATATATTCACCGTTCTCAGATAGCATTGAAGAATAATAAAAGCTATATTTATCAACATAAAAACTAAAACCGCCAGCTTACGCTGACGGTATAACAAGCTTTTATTCTTCCTCATCATTTTCTAACAGAGCATCCTCCTGCTCAGCGTAGAGGCTGTCCAGCTCTTCATTAAGCAGTTGGTTTGCAAGAATAACCTCCTTAATTTTCTGGACCAGGCCAGAGGCGGTTAGCAGGCAGGCTGGGATAATGATGAACCAGAACATGTGGAACATACTGACTTCGCCGCCGGTAAAAAAGGTGTATATCAGCCCGCCAAAGCACCCGAGCATAATGACCACTGTCACGATGAGGGTGGCGTTAAAGGACATATCCATGGTCAGAGCCACGAAAATGCAGAGAACAAAAAGAATCAAGTAGTCCATAGCAATAAAATGTCCCGAGGACAGGGCGGTAAAAACACCCATGCCCAGCATGGCAATGACAAATAAAATCAAACGCAGGGATACTGCGGAATATTTAAAGGCGCCGAGGGATACGGCATCAACATTTTCGTAGGTGACATCATCCAGGTTATTATCGGAATATTCTTCATCCGGGGCCTCATCCAGTGGAAGCTCATCAAATAACTCTTCTTTGACGGACTCTGCAGTATCTTCAAAAAAATCGGCAAAGGGATGGTCTGGCTCATCTTCGGGAATCGCGTCCTCAACGTTTTCCTGAAAAATTTCTTCATCTTCAGCTGAAAGGATTTCTCCATTGAAATCTTCATCTTCCAGGAAGTCATCAGGCTCGTCTTTTTCATAAAGAATTTCCTCATCAGAGTGAGCATCTAAAAGGGGATCTTCGTCGTCAAAAGCTTCGTCTTCTTCAAAGTCATCTTCTTCAAAAAGGGCGGCGTATTCGTCATTGTCTGCTTCAAAGGCATCGGAAGCATCGCAGTCATATTTATCGAAAGCTTCTTCATCTTCGTCGAAAGATTCAAAATCAGTTTCTTCATCCTCGGGTGTTTCCAGAGGATTATCGTCAAGAACTTCTTTGTCGACGGCGGCTCTTGCCGCCATATACCGGCTGTAGGGGATATCCTCCATTAAGTCTTCGGCTTCCTGCAACAGCTCGTCAATTTCGGCCAGGTCAGGCTCGTCAACGCCGAGAGGAAGCTCCATTGGCTCTTTATCATGCTGGGCAATTCTTTCCTCTGGGAGATCGTCCATAGTATCTTGGCTTGCGGCAGAAACAGATCGTTCAGGAACTTCTGTTTCCGATGGAATATCTGCAGACATCTGGGCGTCCAGCCCGGATATCTCTGGTTCCGCCATTTTTGGATGGGGCGATTCGATAGGGTCAGTATGCGTAAGAATAACCGGTTCTTCGGACGTTTTGAGCATTTCCTCGGGATCTTCAGCGCGTTTTGCTTCAGAGGGCTTAACCGGTTCTGTTTTTTTTATTTCGGCCAGAGCTTCCTCTACGCCGAGAATTTCTTCGGTGTGGAAACCAATAATGCCGCTTTCATGAGTTTTTTGTCGGCTCTTTAAAACAGCCTGCTCGAAAAGATCTTCAACAGGATCCTCCAGATGATGCCTGGAGGGCTCTGCGATTTTCTGTTTGATGGATTCCACAGGAATTTCCGCGGAATCGG
The DNA here is from genome assembly GCF_002441855.2 of Eubacterium maltosivorans. Lineage (NCBI taxonomy): Bacteria > Bacillati > Bacillota > Clostridia > Eubacteriales > Eubacteriaceae > Eubacterium > Eubacterium maltosivorans. Next base: position 2,985,338 of record NZ_CP029487.1, read on the forward strand.
TGAGATGGGATATTTTATGATCGATCCGGTCCTCAAAGGCGGAGAAAAGGGAAAAAAGGTCTTTCTTTTTTTCCAGAAGCTCTTCGACTTCGCGGCTCTCTGGATTGCGTTTATCCATAGTCTATACCATGCTTTCGTTTATAGTTAAATTTATTATAACAAAAAGCTGAGCCAGAATAAAGTAAATTTACGAAAAAGTGACGTCGTTCGTATTTAAACTGTGAATAACTTATGGTATAGTAGTAGAAAATTGTACACAAAAACACTTGTTTTGCTCGGAAAAGAAAAGCCCTAAAATAAAGGTACTGGGGATTCGTCCACAGAACACACACAAAAAACTGTGGAAATGTGGATAACTTTATAAAAGAGTAATAAACAGGGCAGACAAAAAACAAAAAGTGTTCAACCGCTTAAGATTACAGTCTTTTTGTTAAAATTAGGACAATCTTACACAGAGTTATCCACAATAAGTGCATAAAATCGGGTAAAATGTGGACAACTTTTGTGGAAAACGGGTGTTTTTCAAAATATTGTGGTATAGAAAGAGTAATGGAGCATAAATTGTGGATAACTTTATAAAAGAGAACGAGCGTTTAGAAGATTTAGGAATTAAGGGACTTAAGATCATTCAAAACCCGGATTATTTCTGCTTCGGCATTGATGCAGTGCTGTTGTCCTGGTTTGCTTCGAGCGCGGTGCACAGAAAGACCCGGGTGATTGATCTGGGGACAGGAACTGGGATTATTCCGCTGCTTTTGTACGGAAGAACAGGCGCCCAGAAAATTCAGGCTCTTGAAATTCAGGAGAATATGGTGGAGATGGCCGGACGCAGTGTAGCATGCAATGGATTGGAAGAAAAAATTGAGATTATCCATGGTGATATCAAGAACCCTGGCGAGCAGGTGAGGCCCACCAGCTATGACGTGGTGGTCAGCAACCCGCCTTATATGAAAGTGGGGCACGGGCTTAAAAATCCTATGGAGACCAAGGCCATTGCACGCCACGAAATTCTGTGTGGTATTGAGGATGTGGTGATTTTTGCCAAACGGATGCTGAAGGACCGCGGTAAGCTGTTCTTAATCCACCGTGCGGACCGTCTGGCGGATATTATGAGTGTGATGCGGGAGCACAGGGTAGAGCCCAAGCGCCTGCAGTTTATCCATCCCTATTTGGATAAGCCGGCCAATCTGGTTTTGGTGGAGGGGATGAAAGCTGGAAAACCTTATTTAATCACGGAGGCACCCATTGTGGTCTACGAAAAGGATGGCCGGTACACACAGACAATCAATGATATCTATGGAACCCCGGAGCCCTATGACCGGATCATCGAAAATAAAACAGCACCGGAGCAGTAAAGCGCCGATGCTGTTTTTTAGCCCATACGTTTTTTAATCAGCCGGATATCGTCGCCGGCAAAGACAATGTTCAGGAAGTTGCCACGGATTCTGGAAGTCAGACGCTCGTCATAGTTCTCAAGAATCTGGGGCATGGTCAGGTTGGTGGATAAAATGATTTTTTTATGCTCCTGCAGACGGGTGTTAATGACCTCGAAAAGCTGCTTTTTGCTGAAATCCGAGTAAGACTCTGCCCCGAAATCGTCGATAATCAGCAAATCGGCGGTAAAAAGTGGGGAATATATTTCATTAATGGGTATATTATCATTGAAAATTTTACTCTGAATATCCTGGACCAGATGAGCGGCGGTGATATAGACAACATTGTAGCCCTTGCCAATCAGGGCGTTAGCCACACAGTTTGACATAAAGGTTTTGCCCACGCCGGGCTTTCCGGTAAACAGATAGTTGTCGTTTTGAGACTCGAAGTGCAGGCAGTAATGCTGCATTTTTTCCTTGAGACGGCACATTTTTTCCCTGGGCGAGCCGTTCTGGGTTTCGACGGCTTCATCCGCGTAATAATCGGGATTAAAGGTGTCGAAATTTTCGGCCTGGGCATGGACGTTTAAATCATAGTTATTAAAGGCAGCCCGGATGAGCTCTTGCTTTAAGCAGGAACAAACTTGTCCGTTTATGTAGCCGGTATCCTTGCAGATCGGGCAGTCGTAGCGCAGCGTCAGGTAGTCCAGTGGATAGCCGTTTTCAAGCAGCAGGGCTTCCTTTTGCTTTTTTAAGGCTTCGACGTTTTGACGGAATTCAGAGATAGCGTCAGGATTTTTGCGGGATACCTCGCGGGTCATTCGGATTCCCTGAAGATTGATGGCATGGTCGAGTTCGGCGAGCTTTGGAATGGCGGCATAAAGCGCGTCCTGTTTTCTCTTAAGCTCGAGCTTATTGCGAAACTGTTTTTGCTCAAAGGCGTCATAGACTTTTTTTGTTCGTTCATTCATTATCGTCACTCCATAACCAGGCTTCGTCCAGCTGGTCAAGCTCCTCGTAGACCTTTTTACGGTCATCGCTGATCACGACGTCGCCCTTTGACTGATGGTAGCCTTTTTTAGGCTCTGCATTAATTTCTTCCAGGCTGGTATAACCCTTTTGGAACCAGCGTTTTAAAATCGCGTCGATGTAGCGGATATCCTGTTTGCTGGAACGCTGCATGGCGGCGGTGATGATGTCCATATCAAAGCGGTACTCGTCTGCCCAGCGGATGACCATTTCCTTTTCCCAGGCGATGGGCGCCCGGCGGAGGCCAAGATATTTGAAAACATCATAGACCAGCTTTTGTTCACCCGCGCTTTTTCGGATATAGGCGTCGGCTTCTGTGGCTTCCCGGATACCGGCTTTGTACCAGCCCTCGGCCACAGATTTCAGATAATTGATGATCTGCTTTGCTGTGAAAGGTTTTTCCTTTTTACCGATGAGGTTCATAGAATACTCTACCAGAAGGATTACAACCTCCGGTGTAAAATGGTATTCAGTAATCCAGTTTTTAAACATCTGAGTTTCTTTCTGGGTGATGGTCCGGCTGCCGTACATCTGCTGAATTTTGGAATACATGTGGGCAACGCGGGCCTCCATGCTGTCGGGGTCCTGCTTTTGGGATGTTTCCGTCTTTTTAGTCTCCGCCTCAGCCTTGGTGTGGTGCGACATCAGTTTGGCAGAAATGTTGTAATAAGTGACGATGACATCCTTTGTGCCGACGTATTCCAGGGAGAGGATGCCCTCCTTTTCCCAATATTCCCAGGCCTTGATGACATCCCCCTCGGTCAGGTCAAAAAGTTTGCTGAGTGCCAGATTGTCGATGGGCTCAAGGGACTGATTAAAGCAGTGCTTCAGCCCAAAAAGATACACCTTCACATAATCGCCCCGGGCCTGGGGCATATAGTGATTGATAAATATATTTTCGACTGGCGTCATGGCCATATTGTCGTTGTCGATGATAAACTTGAACTGATTCATTTGGAAAACACATCCTTGATTAAAGAGTGCTCTTATTATAGCACAAAACCCTGCAGTTTTTTATCCCAATTGTATACGAGATGTAAATTCTTTCATTTGTTGGCTTAAAAACGGGCACTTTGGGTTGCGAATCGGTTTAGGTATGATATAATAACAAAGTTAAATGCGTGTGCGAAAGGAAGACTAATATATGGATACTTTTATCATTGAAGGAGGTCACCCGCTAAACGGTGAGGTGGCAATCTCCGGAGCAAAAAATGCAGTATTGGGTATTATCCCCGCAGCCATCCTTTGTTCCTGCTCAAGCAAAATCGATAATGTGCCCGACATTAAGGATGTCAACAAGATCGTTGCAATCCTGGAAAAAATGGGGGCAGAAATATATAGAGAAAATGATACTTTAATTATAAATACTGACAAGCCGATCAATTATGATTGTTCGGAATATGAAGAAGAAACAGGAAAGATGCGTGCGTCTTACTATCTGCTGGGAGCGCTGCTGGGCCGTTACCACAAGGCCATTGTTCCGTTGCCGGGAGGTTGTAATATTGGAGACCGTCCCATTGACCAGCATATCAAGGGTTTTGAAGCGCTCGGAGCAAAGGTGCTGATCGAGCATGGCCAGGTTAAGATGACTGCAGACCGTCTGATCGGCGCAGATATTTACCTGGATGTGGTCAGCGTTGGTGCGACCATCAACATCATGCTGGCGGCGACCCGCGCAGAAGGGATGACCATCATCGAAAATGCGGCAAAGGAGCCGCATATTGTGGATGTGGCAAACTTTCTGAACCTGATGGGAGCAAATATTAAAGGTGCGGGAACAGATACCATTAAAATCAAAGGTGTGGAGGAAATGCATGGCTGTGAATATTCCGTCGTGCCGGATCAAATCACAGCAGGAACCTATATGATGGCAGCTGCTGCAACCTGCGGCAATGTGCTCGTAAAAAATGTCATTCCGAAGCATATGGAAGCTGTCACCGCAAAAATGCGCGAAATGGGCGTCGAAATCATTGAAGAGGACAATGGTATCCGCGTTATTGGAAAAGAAAATATTAAAGGGTGTAAGGTGAAAACATTGCCTTATCCAGGCTTTCCGACCGATCTGCAGCAGCCCATGGCAGTGCTTATGAGTATTGCCAGCGGACAGAGCGTTATTACTGAGAGTATTTTTGAGAACCGTTTTAAATATGTCGATGAACTGCGTAAAATGGGCGCAGATATTTCAATTAACGGCCGTGTCGCCAATATTACCGGAGTCCCGACCTTGTCCGGGACCAAGATCAAGGCGACAGACCTGCGCGCCGGCGCTGCCATGGTCATCGCAGGGCTTATCGCAGAAGGTGAAACACGGATTACGGATATCCAGTATATCGACCGGGGTTATGAAAAATTAGAAAGTAATATCCGGAGTCTTGGAGGAATTATCCGCCGCGAGGCCATTGAAAAGAAAGTCGAAGACTAAGAATGAAGACACGAAAAAGACGCCGCATCCGGTTTAAACCGCGGTTTTACGTGTGGGTGGCGGCGCTTGCTGCCGTGCTCATGACGTCGGTCTTTTTCATAGCCACCCATCCTGCAAAGAAGCTTGAGAAGAATTCCCAAGCGGCGCTTCAGGCGGTGGAGACACTCCAGACCGCCTTGTCAAACGCGGCAGAAAAGGGCTCGAGCGCTTTACAGACAGAAGAAAATAAAGAACTGGAGGCCGTTAAAGAGCGAATCCGAAATGGTGATACGGACGGCCTTAAGGTTGTTTTTATGACCTTTGACGACGGTCCCAGCGAGCACACCAATGAGGTGCTTGATATTCTGAAAAAACATCATATCAAGGCCACCTTTTTTACAAATGGCCGTGATAACGAAGTAGCCAGAGCTGCTTATAAAAGGATTGTGGATGAAGGCCATACCCTGGGAAATCACAGCTGGAGCCATAAATACGACCTTTATAAGAATCCGCCGGCTTTTTATGAGGACGTTGAGAAGCTGGATAAATTCCAGCTTGAGGTGACAGGAGAGGCCGAGATATCCCATATGTTCAGATTTCCTGGCGGTTCGCTCAATGCCAACGCGAAGTGCATACAGGGGATTCTTGACAGAGGCTATAACTATGTGGATTGGAATTCCTCAGCCGGTGACGGGGGCGGTAATCCCGCCAGTACCGACGCGGTTGTGAATAAAATTATGAGTGAGGTGCATCAGCACAATGTGAGCACTGTTCTCTGCCATGCAGAGCTGCGGGACACTACACGGGCCGCTTTACCCCAGCTTTTTGATGCGCTTAAAGCGGAAGGGTATACTTTTTTACCTATGGAATCGGATCTTTCATATCCCAGACAGGTATAAAAAGAGAAAAGTTGAAAAGTTCTCCCGGACCGCTAAAGTCCGGGGTTTTTTGCTGTTTTTAAAGGCAGTTACGTTAAGTAAAGATTAAGTAAGATTCGATAACATGTAAGCAGCGACGCTTCTGCCTTAAAGCGCAGAAGAAGTTCTATTACCGATCGAATTTTCGATAGTAGGAGATTCGCATGAAATTTTGTAGTTTATATAGTGGAAGTTCTGGAAACAGCCTTTTTGTTTCACACAGCAAAACAAAGCTTCTGATCGACGCAGGCCTCAGCGGAAAGCGGATTGAGCAGGCACTCTGCTCCATTGACGAGCTGCCCGCTCAGCTTGGCGGTATTCTGGTAACACACGAGCACCGCGACCATATACATGGTGTCGGTGTGCTTTCAAGGCGTTACGACCTGCCGGTTTACGCCAACTTTGCCACTTGGGAAAGTATGCGGGACAGCCTTGGAAAGATTGCGGAGCACAACGTCCGGGTTTTTGAAACCGGACGAGCCTTTGTTATCGGAGATTTACAGATCGAAGCTTTTAACACCTCCCATGACGCAGTGGAATCTGTGGGCTTTACCATTGACAGCGGATGCAGCAGCGTGGGTATTGCCACCGATACGGGCGTTATCACGCCGAGGATTATGGAAGCCCTGAAAGGCAGAGACCTTGTAGTGCTGGAATCCAACCACGATCCGGCCATGCTGGAGGCAGGACGCTATCCCTTTCCACTTAAGCAGCGTATTAAGGGAAATCATGGGCATCTCTCCAACGAAATATGCGGCGAGACAGTCTGTACCCTGGTGAAGGAAGGGCTTGACAAGATTGTTTTAGCCCATCTCAGTGAGGAAAACAACTATCCCCTTCTGGCATACCAGACCACTGCACGGATACTGGAGGCAGAAGGCATACAGCCTGGAGAAGATTTGTCACTGGTGGTTGCAGGCCGAAAAAACAGCAGTGAAATTTATGAACTGTAGCGGAACTTTCATCCAAAATCAAACGAGGTGAAAGAAAAATGTACGAAAATAACGAAAGACCAAAGAGAGGGTCCCATGTGCCGGCCGCCATCGCCGGCGGCGTGGTCGGCGGGATCATCGTGGCGATTATTCTCGTGGCTGTCCTGTACTTTACAGGTACCCTTGGCGGGGGAACCCGTACCGAGACCGTTGCGGGCCAGAAAGTGATCGTCAACGATGTGAATGTGGACTCCCAGGTAGAAGCCGTGGCGCAGGTCGTCCCGGAATCTGTAGCCGGAATTGAGACCACCATGACAGAAAATACCATGATGGGCACACAGGAAGCTGTTGGCGTAGGCTCAGGTTTTATTGTGACATCCGACGGTTATATTGTCACAAACCAGCATGTTATCAGCGATAACCCAAAGGAAATCAAGGTATCTTTGGCTGATGGCAATAACTATACCGCCCAGAAGATTTGGGCTGATTCCAGCCTGGATATGGCCATTATCAAAATTGACGCCAAGAATCTTCCTGCAGTTACGCTGGGAGACTCTGATAATTTAAAGGTCGGCGAGGTGGCCATTGCCATCGGAAATCCCTTAGGGCTTCAGTTTGAGCGAAGCGTCACCGCGGGGATTATCTCGGCCTTAAACCGAAGCCTGGTAGTCGACAGCAGTCTGGTGGCTGAAGACCTGATCCAGACCGACGCTACCATCAATAAGGGGAACAGCGGCGGCCCCCTTGTTAACGCCAGCGGCGAGGTTATCGGCATCAATACCTATAAAAACGCCCAGGGCGAGGGGATGGGCTTTGCCATTCCCATCAATGTGGTCAAACCCATACTCAATCAGGTTGTGACAAGCGGCAGCTTTACACCGACTGTCATTGGCATCAGCGGCTATGATAAACAGCAGGCCGCCTACTATAATGATGCTGAGCCCATCGACAAGGGCATCTATGTCGCCTCGGTGCAGGCGGGCGGCGGCGCGGCCAATGCTGGTATCCAGAAAGGCGATATCCTTCTGACCATTGACGGAAAAGACGTGAACACCATGCTGAAGATGAAGGAAATCCTCTACGGACACAAACCAGGAGATACCGTCAAAATTACCTATGAGCGCGGCGGGCAGACAAAAGAAACCGATGTGACCCTGCAAGCTGGAAATTGATCGAAAAATTTTATATAATAACCATAAGGAGCTGCCGCTTAATGCGGCAGCTTTTTTAAATTGATAAAAATCCGCTAATGCCCATTTTGTTTATGATAGGCAAGATATTAAAATACAGGAGCCGTTGTATTTTCAGACAAAAAGGACTATAATGGAGAAAATTTACATACAGGGCCAGTGCCAGGAGCTGGCCTTCAAAAATATTGGGAAAAGAGGTATCTGGCCTGGCGGATAACAGTAGTCATGAAATTTTCTTTTGTAACCATACATGTCAATCATTTGGAGGAATCGATCCGGTTTTATGAGGATATTCTTGGCCTTAAGGTTTTGCGCCGTTTTGAGGCCGGACCGGGAAGGGAAATCGCCTTTATGGGCGGCGAGGGAGCAGAGCTTGAGCTCATCGGAGATGCTCATGACAGCGAGGTGAACGTTAATGAAAAGATTTCTCTGGGCTTTGAGATCGCATCGGTAGAAGAATGTATAAAGACGCTTCAGAAAAAAGGCGTGCCGGTTTTCAGCGGTCCTTTTCAGCCAAATCCAAAGACGCGTTTTTTCTTTATTCAGGATCCGGACGGCGTGATGCTTGAGTTTATCGAACAAAATTAATTTTCAAACCATGACAAAGGATGTCAGTATTTGTGTGGTATGATAGAGACAAATACAGAACATCAGGAGGAAAAAATGGAAAAATTTTGCCAGTCCTGCGGGATGCCAATGAGCGAGGAAGTGTGTGGAACCAATGCCGATGGCAGCAAAAACGGTGATTACTGCCAGTATTGTTATGAAAAGGGTGCTTTTACAGCGCCGGATATAAGCATGGAAGAAATGATTGGGATCTGTGTTGGGCCGATGGTGGAGAGCAACGCTGAAATGACAGAAGAACAGGCGCGGGGAATGATGAGAGCGTTTTTCCCAAGCCTTAAGCGCTGGAGAGCATAACCAGGAGGATGCCACATAATCTGGTGGCATTCTTTTTTATTTTTGCAGCGCCTCTTTTCGTTTGACAAATGGGAGATAACGCCATAAAATTAAAGTAATACCAAAAATATAAAGGAGGCGCCATTATGGAGCTGCCGACCCAGGATGAAATATTAAAATTGATCTCCATTATTCAAAGAAAGACTCAGATGTATTTAAATAAGCAGACCAGCGAGCTGGGACTGACCAGCGGGCAGGCGCCCTTTATCATGATTACCTGTGAGAATGGGAGAATACCGCAGAACCGTTTTGTTGAGCTGCTGGACATGAACAAAAGCACTGTGACCAAAATGGTGGCAAAGCTCGAGGAAAATGGTTATATGACCCGGGAGGCAAACGCCTGTGACAGCCGTTCCTTTGATGTTTATCCCACCGAAAAAGCCTATGAGGTGTTGCCGGAGCTGCAGCGCATCGGTACCGGATGGGTCGATGAGATCACGGCAGACATGACAGAAATTGAAAAAGCTGTTTTTTTCGATCTTCTGAGAAAGAGCGCGGAGCGGGCAGGAAAATACTTTGACAACCATTAAAAAAGCCAACGTCGTGCTGGCTTTCAGGATGTCGACAAAGGGTCGGGAATCGTATCGCTTTAAATGAAAAAGCAGTGTCCGAAATGCTCAGACACTGCTTTTTTCTAATCCGCGTAATTATCGAAATATCCCTGGATTAATACAATGGGGGTCCCCTTGTCGCCACTTCCGGTGGTTAAGTCGCACAGACTGCCGAGCAGGTCGGTCAGACGGCGCGGCGTAGTGCCCTGGGTTTCCATTTTTCCAACGAGAGATTCCTTGGGCTTATTGGCAATGTAGTCAGAAATCGCTGATTTGAGGGCGTCGCCGGATAAATCAGCAAAGTTGTTGTCAGCCAGATATTTTAGTTTGACTTCGTTGGGGGTTCCATTTAAACCGTCGGTGTAAGCCGGGCTGACAACTGGATCGGCCAATTCCCAGATTTTGCCGACCGGATCCTTGAAGGCGCCGTCGCCAAAAACCATGACCTCAATGCTTTTGCCAGTTGCCTGGTGCAGTCTTGCCTGTACCTCGTGGACGAAATGCTCACAATCCTTCGGAAAGAGCTTGACTTTTTCCTCAGTCGCTTTGTTTGAGCCCAGGAGACCGTAATCGGTATTGTAGCCGCTGCCGTCTACCGGTTCGGTCAGCAGGTCGTCCAGACCCAGAACGGTTTGAGCGCCAGCGGCCTTTAACAGACGTTTGGAGCGTTCGCGGGTATGGATATCACAGGTGAGTACATGCTTTTCGTAGAGCAGGATACTGCGGCAGTCATTGGCAAAGACAAAACGGACTTCGGCGTTTTCCTCTTCGCAGAGTGTCTTATAGTAAGAGACGTAATCGACACCGGTAAAGGTGTGCGGATTACTTCCGAACAATTCGCGGTAGCGGGCTTCATCCAGCACGTCTGTCCAGGGGTTTACACCCTTTTCATCAAGCTGATCAAGGTCCACCAGATGATTGCCCACCTCGTCGGAGGGATAGCTCATCATAATGGTCAGCTTTTTAGCGCCCCTGGCGATTCCGCGCAGACAGATGGCAAAACGGTTGCGGCTCATGATTGGAAAAATTACGCCGAACTCGCCGTCTGGAAATTTAGCCTTTACATCCTTGGCGATGGCGTCCACACTGGCGTAATTGCCCTGTGCCCGGGCGACTACCGCTTCAGTAATGCCCACAACATCACAGTCGTTTAAATCAAAGCCCTCGTTTTGAGATGCCTCTAATACAGAATCGACCACGATGCCTGCAAGATCGTCGCCCTCCCGAATGATCGGTGCCCGTACGCCTCTGGATACGGTGCCGGTTGCTCTTGTCATATTGTACCTCCCGCGGCAGTGCCGCTTTTTTTCAGAATAAATTAAAATGAAAGCTGGGTCATTTCCCCGATGCTCGTGCGCTTTCAAAAAGAATTATATTATAAAACTTCCGGCGTGTAAAACAATTATTGTGCCCAATTTAAAAAAGCGGCTTATCGGCCGCTTTTGTTTCGTCTCTTTTCTTCATACATCCGCCTGTCCACCTGATCAAAAAAGTCGGCGGCATCCATTTCACCGGGATGGTATTCCTTAATCCCCATGCTCGCATTGATCGAAAAATGAGTATCACCTTTATAAAAAAGGTGTTCTCTGATGTCTCGGGATAGACCGGAGAGAATGGGCTCGGCCTGTTCCAGGGAAAGGTCTGGGAAAATCAGGATAAATTCATCACCGCCGATACGGGCCGCCCAGCCGCCGCCGTTGGCGGCAGCGTCTGTCAGCAGAGAAGCCATCTCACGCAGAACAACGTCGCCGGTTTGGTGTCCATAGGTATCATTGATGAGTTTAAAATCGTCAATGTCCATCATGGCGGCGGTAAAGGACTGCTTATCGTTGACACAGCGTGAAACCTCACGCTCTGCATAACTTTTATTGTAGAGGCCAGTATAGAGATCACGGACGGAAAGATTGTTGAGCTCTGCGATAACATCGGTGATGATCGTGTTGTCACAGTGGCGGTCATCATTGATCATCAGGCTGGCAGTAACATCTTTGGCCAGCTCCAGAACGCAGCGGCGTCCATCAATGGTATGCGGTGTGGAGAGAATCAGAAAGACCTTGTTTTCCAGATACTCCAGCTTGATGACAGGCTCCTTGAGACTGAGCGCGCGAATGGAGGAACAGTTATGACAGGGCGTGCCGCGCTGCCAGATTGCATAACAGGGAATGTCCTCGGCCTCCAGACGGGCGTTTTTACAATTATAGACACAGTAGTCCGCAGGTGTGACAAAGCGGTACAGGTCAAAAAAAGATGCGGCGGACTGGTCGATCAGACTGTGCAGTGCGGCATCAGAGTCTTTTATTTCAAACATGATCTTTTCACCTCGTGACCGTCCATAGTGGACGGACTGTTTTTCTGAGATTATAGTATCAGTGCGGAGCATGATTGTCAATTAAAATCATTTTGGAAATCAAAAGTTTCAGTTCGGCTTGTTTTACCGAAACCGGTATGTTTTTACTGAAATGGTCGCGGCCGCTGGCGCTTTTCGTGATAGGATAAATAAAAAAGCTTATTATTCAGATTTAGGAGGAAAAGAAATGGAACCAAAGGGAAAAGCTCTTTTAAAAGGTGCAGGAATTATTTTTTTAATATGGGGTATCCTTATCACGATTTTTGGAGTCGTGTTGTTTTCAACAGCGACGATGCTGCAGCAGCTGGGAGACAGCCATGAAATCCAGCAGATTGCCACAGAGGGTGGTCTCACAATGGAGGGGCTGGTGCATACGGTCAATATGATGTCTGTATCGCTGATCGCCAACGGCGCCTGTATCGTGATCCTGGGGATTTTAGGAATTATTTTCTGCAAAAGCATCGGGAAAGCACGCTTTTTAAGATTTTTAAGTATTCTGGTTATTGTGTTCAGCGCGGTAAACCTTGGAATGAGCATTCTCTATGGCTTGACCGCAATGATTCCACATATGGTCAGTATTGTTCTGGGCATTGTCTACTTTATCGGCGCAGACCGGAATGTTAAGACCGTCAATTTAGCGCTGGAGGATATTGACGCTGAGGATGCCGGCATACTGGTGGAGGAGGTACAAAAGAAGGAAACGGAAGAAGACGTGTAAGTGCCTGACGGGCAAATAAAATAACGTCGGCTGCATTTTATGCCCGACGTTATTTTATTGCGGTTGAACCTGTTAAAAAGGAGCAGATCGTGGTAAAATAAAAGAATAGATATTGAAGGAAGCGTTTCGAAAGAGGGATGTAAAATGAGCTTGTTACCGATTGATCAAAATCCAGAATTTCGAGGTCTGGCAAATGAGATTTTAAACCGTCAGTTTGAGCTGGATCCAAAGCTTGGCAGAGAGCTGGGCGAGATGGACAAAAAGAAAATGTATCAGGACGTCGTGTACAATTTGGATATGCTATACACTGCTTTGGCGCTTGAGGATGGAAAGATTTTTGAGAATTATGCCCGGTGGCTTTACCAGCTGCTCTGTCCATTGTTGTCCTCTTATACAAAGGAGCGGGTCAGAGATCAGCTTTTGGACAGCTATGCTCTGATGGAGGAATGCATGGAGCGGGCTGTCGCGCCTGAGAGCTTGCCTGGGATGAAGGAAATGCTTGACCGCGCGTCGCGCGCGACGGTTGAAGAATGTGAAAAGAGCGGAAAAGCAGAGGAAAAGCCGCCGAGAAAATATGAGGCGGAAATTCAGGAGTACCTGGATTGTGTTTTAAGGGCTGACACAAAAAATGCAATGTTTTTAATCCCGGAATATGTAAAGAACGGTATTCCTCTGCCAGACGTCTATGTAGACATTGCAGGCGAGTGTATGCGTGAGGTGGGTGAGCTGTGGCACAGCCATACAATACAGGTGAATGAGGAGCATTACTGCACCTCAACCACACAGATGGCGCTCTCCCAGCTGTACCCGGTCATTTTCAGCCAGAAGCGCAGGTCAAAAAAGATTCTTGTGGCCTGTGTCGGCAGTGAGTTGCACGAGCTGGCAGCGCGCATGGTGGCAGATCTCTTTGAATACAATGGGTGGGACAGCGTTTATCTTGGAGCGGCGGTGCCGGCGGAAGCTGTCCAGGCCGCAGTAGAAGCGCATCAACCAGATTTGGTAGCCCTCTCAGTAACCATGCCCCAGCATCTGTTAATCTGTAAGGAAACCGTAGAACGGCTGCGGAGCATGTATCCGGCTATTAAGATCGCCGTGGGCGGAAAAGCTTTTGAATGGACAAATGAAATATGGAAGAACTGGAGAGTCGATGCATACACTCAGGATGCCAAAACTTTTGTGGCATGGGCAGTGGATACACTGAAATAAAAAGATATGATTGGATATTTTGCGCTGTGCGGCGCACAGGGAAACGTCAATAAAGTCATCCGAAGCGTACCGATGTGTTTTGTGAATGAAGGGGAGAATATACGGCAGCTTTTTTCAGAGGATGAAAATATGGATGCGCTGCTGAATCCGGCGGACGGCCAGGTGACGTCCGCAAGGCTGAGAATCCGAGAAGAAGATCGGAGCGTCTGGGCAGCGGCAAAGAAAAGGGGCACACAGCTGCTTTTCATAATGTGGGATATTGAGGATATCTCCGAGGTGTCTGAGCTGATGAGACTGTATATTTCCATGACCGATGATCTGGAGCTGGTGCAGCAGGAGCCCTATGAAGCCAGTTATTATGAGATACAGAAGGTTAATAATCAGCTGATTAATTATCAACGGGCATTGACGAAGGCCAACGAACGGTTGAAAATGCTGCTTAAGGAAGTGCGTGAAGCCAAAAGCACCATTGAACTTCTGGAGCGCGACCCATTGACCAATCTGTATACCCAGAACGCATTTTTTGACCGGGCGGCGGCTATGTTGAAGGAAAATCCTGAAACGGATTTTGATATTATTGCTGTGGATATTGAGCGCTTTAAGATGGTCAATGACGCATTTGGCAATGCAGCAGGCGACAAGCTACTGACAGAAATGGCCATTTGTCTGCTGAGCATACGCGAAGATGGAAAAACACTGTTTGCCAGAGCTGGGGCGGATAAGTTTTACGCGCTAATACCCCACGGCACATCAGCTTATGAGATGCTGGACCGGCACATTGGATTTTTAGAGGAAAACTATCCGCTGCCCATGCGTCTTCAGATTAAGCTGGGTATCTACCGCATAGAGGACCGGAGTCTCAGTATTCCGAGGATGTGTGATCGTGCGGTGCTGGCAGCAGACAGCATCAAAGGTTTTTTTGACAAACGGTTTGCCTGCTATGATGATTCGATCCGTAAAAAGATGATCATGGAGCAGAACATTATCGATACCATGAGAGAAGCGCTGGAGCGGGAGGATTTCCAGGTCTACCTTCAGCCAAAGGTAGAGATCGGTAATGGACGGCTGATGGGGGCAGAGGCTCTGGTGCGCTGGCAGCATCCGCAGCTCGGCATGGTTTCGCCGGGAGACTTTATCCCGGTGTTTGAGAAAAATGGATTTATTTATGCCCTGGATCAGTTTGTATGGCGGAAAGCCTGTGAGATAATGGGCCGGTGGAAGAGTGAAAAGGGAGCGTTTATCCCTGTATCGGTCAATGTATCCAGGGCGGATATCTACCATGTTGATCTGCCAGGAGTTTTGATGAAAATGGTTGAAGAAAACGGCCTGGAGCCAGGGAACCTGCATCTGGAGATCACGGAGTCGGCTTATGTGTCCGATTCACGGCAGCTGCTCCCGGTTATTGAACGGCTCAAGGAGCTTGGTTTTATCATTGAAATGGATGACTTCGGCAATGGGTACTCTTCGCTCAATACGCTTTCCGAGCTTCCCATTGATGTACTGAAAATTGATCTGGAATTTTTGAGAATGCGGAAAAATGTCATGCGCAGAAAACAGATTATGCGTTTTGTTATCAATCTGGCCAACGAACTCAGGCTCCAGGTTATCGCGGAAGGTGCAGAAACAGAGGAGCAGATTGAGCTGCTGCGTGAAATGGGCTGTGAATACGCCCAGGGCTATTACTATGGAAGACCCATGCCCCAGGATGATTTCCAGGACTACCTGTCAAAACAGACGATCAGCGAAGCCAAAGTGTTATGAATAAAATAATGGCATAAAATGGACAGGAAAAAAGCCGTCCGCTCAGACATCATATCAGAGCGGGCGGCTTTTTATGATTTGATTGAATTTCTTTTATTTTTACAAAATAAAAAATGTAAATATTTTCAGAAAGAAATATCCGTAAATTTTGCAGAAAAATAGAAAAAATACAAAAATTTTGTTAAGATAGTGGGGTTTCCAGGTTGACATTCATTATAGAAGTTATATAATGACATTAAACAATGATTGACAATATTTCAGATATAAACAAAAGTAAAAATCACAAAGGTTTGGAGGGATAAAAGATGAAAAAGGTCATTGATGACGAGCGGCTGATGGTTAAAATCTGCGATATGTATTACAATCAGGATTTAAACCAGAAAGTCATTTCAGCTCAGCTTGGCTTGTCCAGGCCAACGGTTTCCCGGATCATCAGCAATGGTAAGGAGCGGGGAATTGTAAAAATCATCATCGACAACCTGGAAGGCACCGACTATGTGGAGCTGGAACGGGAAATCGAAAACCTGTATGGCCTGCGTGAGGTCATTGTCGTTGACACCAAGAAAGACATTGAAGACCAGAAAAACGAAATTGGCCGGGCAGCCGCCCAATACCTGGAACGCGTGGTCAAGGACGGTAACGTCGTCGGTGTATCCATGGGAACAACTCTGGGGTATATCGCCCGACATGTTGTGGGAAATGCGACCAAAAATATCACTTTTGTACCGCTGATCGGCGGCATGGGTCATCTTCGGATGGAGCTGCACTCCAACTATATTGTAGAGGATCTGGCAAAGGTGTTTGGCGGGGAATTTATGCTTATGCACGCTCCGGCAAGAGTTTCCGGCAAACAGATTAAAGAAGAGCTTCTGAAAGAGGACGGCATCAGCAAAATTATCCGGATGGGTGATAAGCTGGATGTGGCGCTGGTGGGAATTGGGGTTCCAAACAGCACGTCTGCCATTATGGCTACCGGCTATTATGACCGGGTAGAAATGAACAAAATGCGTGAAAAACATGTGGCAGGCGACATCTGCATGCAGTTTTATGACATTAACGGCAGCACAACCCCTTTCAAGATTGATAATAACGTGGTCGGTATTGAAATTAAAAAGCTGCGCCGCGTACCGCATTCCATCGGTGTAGCCTGTGGCATTGAAAAGGTCGACGCCATCAAGGGCGCCATCAACGGCAAGTATATCAATACCTTAGTCACCGATGTTGAAAGCGCAAGAAAGCTGATTGAAGAAGAATAGCCGTAATTTACGGTCATTAATACTTTTAGATTTTTTAAATTAAAAGGAGAACCTAACAATGAATGAAATCCTGAACCTGGCCATCAACGAAATGGCAAACACTGAATTTGACTGCTCCTGCGGGAGACATCACAATTTCTCAATTCATGACATCGCCATCGGAAAAGGCGCGATCAAGGAACTGCCGCGTGTGGCGGAACCCTTTAAAGAAGGAAAAATCCTCATCGTTTACGATGATAACACCTATAAAGCAGCCGGTAAGGAAGCAAAACAGCTGTTAGACAACGCGGGCTTCAATGTCAAGGAATTACTGTTTGACCGTGGTGGAGAATTATTGATTCCAGACGAAAGTGTTGTCGGACGTATTCTTGAAGAACAGGAATTGGACGTCAGCCTGATGGTAGCCGTGGGTTCAGGCTCACTTAATGACTCTGTTAAATATGTATCCTCCCGTACAAAGGTGCCTTATATCATTGTCTGCACCGCCCCCTCCATGGACGGCTATGTAGCTGATGGCGCGCCGCTGATCTGCAACGGTTATAAATATTCTTATCCGGCATGCCTTGCTTATGGCGTTGTCGGCGATACCGATATTATGAAAGAAGCGCCAATGGAATTAATCCACGCAGGCTTTGGCGATGTCGTCGGAAAAATCACCGCCCTGGCTGACTGGGATTTATCCGTTAAGGTCAATGACGAATACCGCTGCGAAACCTGCGTAGAGCTTGTACAGCGCGCATTGGATAAATGCTTTGGCCAGGCAGAAGCGTTAAAAGAACGCAATGACGAAGCGACTTTATACTTAATCGAAGCCTTAACCCTGACTGGTGTGGCCATGGGACTTGTCAATATCTCCCGTCCGGCTTCCGGCGCAGAACATATGCTGTCTCACTACTGGGAAATGGATTATATCGCAAGAGGGCTGACACCAATCCATCACGGCACACAGGTTGGTGTTGCGACACCAGTTATCGCCATGTTCTTTGAAGAAATGGCAGACCTTCTGCCAGAGGGAACCGGAGCACTGTGTCCGCCGCATAAAGAAATTGAAGAACTTCTTCGCAAAGCTGGCTGCCCGGTGACACCGAAGGATATCGGCATTGACAGAGATTTATTCCACAGAAGCCTGATCGAAGGCTACAAGGTACGTCCGCGGTATTCTGTTATGGAATTTGCAAAAGCTCACGGCCGTCTGGAAGAAATTGCAGACAAAATTACAAATACAATTTACGGAGAATAAGCATGCGATTTGAAAAAGACCAGGCATTGAATGATGTCAAACTGTTCGTACTGGATATGGATGGCACCGTCTATTTAGGCAACAACCTGATCGAAGGGTCTCTGGATTTCATCCATAAGGTTAAAGAAACTGGAAGAAGTTTTATCTTTTTTACCAATAACGCGTCCCGTGTGCCGTCTTTTTATAAAGACAAGCTGGCTAAAATGGGTTTGGAGGTAGAGGAAAGCGATGTTGTCACCGCTGGTGACGTCACTGCCGAATTCTTAAAAACCTATTACCCCGGCAAGCGTGTTTACCTAAACGGTACGCCGCTTTTGGAAAACAGCTTTAAGGAAAAAGGGATTAATCTGGTTGATGACGAGCCCGATGTGGCGGTTCAGAGCTTTGATACCACCCTTACCTATGAAAAACTGGATAAGATCTGCCGTTTTGTTCGTAACGGCGTACCTTTTGTAGCCACCCATATGGACACCAACTGCCCGACAGAGGATGGTTTTATGCCGGACTGCGGCGCAATGTGCGATTTAATCACCTCGTCCACTGGCGTGAAACCGCGTTTCCTGGGCAAGCCCTTTAAGGAAACGGTGGATATGGTGCTGGAAATTACCGGCTTCAAACGCGACGAAGTTGCCTTCGTCGGTGACCGAATCTATACGGATGTGGCAACTGGCGTTAAAAATGGCGCAAAGGGCTTCCTGGTACTTACTGGTGAAGCGGATATGCAGACTGTCGCAGAATCCGAGGTAGAACCAGACTGCATTTATGATTCTTTATATGAAATGAGCCAGTATTTGTAAAATCAGACAGGCTTGATTTAGAGAATAAAGGATAGTTGAAAGGCGACTGTCAGCCTTCAACTATCCGCTAAAAAGGTTGCTAATTCTATTTTATGCTGGTATAATAACGCTTTTCAGTGTAAAATAATGGATAAAGAAAAATGGAGAGTGTCCAGATGAACGATGGCTTAAAGTATTTTATTTTTCTGGCTTTTGCCATGATGGTTCTGCAAAGCTTTTTATCCTATCTTCAATATAAAAGCTACCAGAAAGCTGTGAGCGCCCTTCAGGGAAAGGGCTGGATCCTGGGCATTGGCATGCGCAAGGGGGGCTTCCATATAAAGGGCGGCGCCATTGTTGTGCTGGCCTGGAACCGGGGAACTAACCAGGTCATGGCCTGTAAAAGACTACAGGGAATTGCCATGTGGAAGCGCTTTGAAGATGTGGACGACTATAACGGCATGACACTCAATGAAGTGCGCAAAATCGGGATCGAGGAAGATCTTGCCATCAACCCCCGGTTGCGCGAAAAAGAACCTTACAGTCCGCTTTTAGTTGATAAGCGCCGTAAAAAAGGCGCTCTCATACAGGCTATAGAAGCCATAGACAGGCGTCTCGCAAAAGAGATGGAAAAAGAGGAACAGAAAAAGGTCGTGCAGGATGACGGATTAGAACGGCAGGAGTTACAGGCACGGCTGCGCGCAAGACAGCGCGAAATCAGAGAAGAGCAGTCCGACAAAGGCTGAGGGGCCTTTCAGGGCTGTGTGAGGGGGCGGTTTATCTTCAGGTGAAGAACAAGTACAGAGAACGTGTAAACGTTGGCCGTAACGCATACGGCAGGCTTAATGGTTTTATTTATATGAGTATTTATTAATTTTTAGAAGGAGTGATTTTATGGAAGCTTTACAAACTTTCGGACAAGGCTTTATGGGTCTGTTCCAGAACGGCGCGAACTACTTTATCCAACTTTATGTCTTGCAGTTACTGCCATGGGTTATTATCATGATAACCTTTATGCACATTCTGTTTAAACTAATCGGACTGGAACGAATCGAAAAGCTTGTCCAGTTGTGCAACAAATTTTTCTTAACCCGCTGGATTCTGTCACCGGTAATCGCCATGGTATTCTCAGGTAACCCGATGACTTATCCCTATGCCCGTTTCTTACCAGAAAACCAGAAGGTAGCCTTCTTTGACCCTGGTATTTCTTTCTGCCACCCCGTTACCGGTTTATTCCCACACGCCAACCCAGGCGAACTTTTCGTATGGCTGGGGATTGCCAGCGGTGTCTACGTACAGGGCTTACAGTTCGGTATCGGCATCGAATCTCTTGGTGGCTTAGCAGTGGAATACTTCCTGCTTGGGATGGTGATGGTACTGCTTCGCAGCATCTTTACCCAGGTAATCTACAACGCTAAGTACAAAGCAAAATACGGCCATGCACAGGGCTCAGAAACGGAGGCATAAACCATGTACAATGCAGTAAGAATTGAAAAAGGACATGGCGGATGGGGCGGACCGCTCGTTATCCAGCCAACTGAAAAGAAAAATAAAATTGTCTCCATTACTGGCGGCGGCATCGACCCGTTAACCCGCAAGATCGCAAAGCTCACCGGCGCAGAAGCCATTGACGGCTTCTCAAATGGTGTACCGGATGATGAAATGGCCTGCGTTATCATTAACTGCGGCGGTACCTTGAGATGCGGCGTATACCCCAAAAAAGGCGTTATGACCGTTAACATCACCCCGGTTGGCCAGTCTGGTCCTTTGGCGGAATTTATTAAAGAAGATATTTACGTTTCCGGCGTTGTCGAAAGCGGCATCACACCGGCAGACGGTTCAGAAGTGCCGGTTGAAGAGGACACGGCTGAAGAAGAAGTGGTTGAAGAAGCCACTCCGGCAGCAGACGCTCCAAAAGAAAACTGGGTAGCACGCGGCGGTAAAGCCCTCGCTGGCTTTGCAACCAAATGTGTGCAGGGCGGTAAAGAAGCCATTGATATTACCATCAAAGACATCCTTCCGTTCATGGCCTTTTATTCACTGCTCATCGGCCTCATCGAATTTTCCGGTTTAGGCGCTCTGATGGGACAATATGTTTATCCGTATTTAGGAACCCTTCCGGGTCTTTTGATACTGGTAATTATTTGTGCACTTCCTATGATTTCTCCGCTGGTAGGTTCCGGCGCATTAATCGGCCAGGTCTTATCCGTTTTGGTCGGCTATGGAATCATGAAAGGTGCATTCCCAGTTGTTTTAGCACTTCCGGCCCTCTTTGCCGTCGATGCTCAGGTAGGCTGTGACTTTATCCCCGTTGGTTTATCCATGGGAGACGCCGCAAGCGATACAGTAGACATCGGGGTACCATCTGTGTTATTATCTAGATTGTTCACAGGACCGATCATGGTGCTTATCGCATATTTTGTAGCAACAATGCTCTAGAATAGATTTTAAGGAGGAAGAATCATGGGATATAAATCAACCGTAACCGAAATTGGACCAATGGTGCAGGACTTTATCGGTGAAAAAATGATTATCGTCTTTAACGATAACGCACCTGCAGCCCTCAGAGAAATGGCTGTTCTCCATTCAATCGAAGAAATGGAAAAGGATATTGCCGTGAACGATATCATCGCCATTGGCGGACAAGAATTCGTGGTAACAGCTGTCGGCAGCGAAGCTAACGAAACATTCAGAACAATGGGGCACTGTACTTTCTGCTTCAACGGAGGGGATACGGCGAAGATCCCAGGACATATCGAACTCCTTGGCGAAGGTATGCCGGAAATCACTGTAGGCTGTACCATCGAAATCATTCACACCTAAGAAAACGGAGAGGTAAATATGTATTCAAAAGAAACGGTTATTATCAACAAAACAGGTCTTCACGCAAGACCAGCGTCTGACTTTACCAAAAAAGCCAGCGGCTTTAAATCAGCCATCAATGTAAAAAATCTGGATGAGGATAAAGAAGGAAACGCAAAATCCATCATCGCAGTTATGGCAATGTGCCTGTCAAAAGGAACACGCGTTGCCGTAAGCGCAGAAGGAGAAGACGAACAGCAGGCGGTCGATACACTGATCGAGCTGATCGATTCTGGCTTCGGCGAAGAAGAGTAATCTAAGAAAGAGGAGTGCGCGAAAGGGACGGTAAACCCCGACGTGGCACTCCTTTTTTATTGTGTCAAAATTCTGGTGACGCTTGTTTTTTTTTTGCCTTAAGCTTATAATGAATACATTAATGTAAAGAATTCAAAAAGGAGTTAATATAAAATGCAAATATCCAAACGCGTAATGGGGATGGGAGAACCTGCCCTTTTAAAATATTATCCCCTGGTGGATAAAGCCGAGGCTGAAGGGAAAAAGGTTTTTTATCTGAATATCGGACAGCCCGATATTTGTACCCCGCCCAGCTTCATGAAAAAAGTCAACGAAATGAAGGAAAACGTTCTGGCCTACGCAGCTCCCGAAGGCGAGAACGCGCTGCGGGAAGAAGCCTGCAAATATTACCAGAAATACGGCTTAACTTATCATAAAGGGGATATGCTCATCACTAACGGGGGCAGCGAAGCCCTGCTTTTTACCTTTCTGACCACCTGTAATCCCGGCGACCAGATCCTGACCCCAGAACCGCTCTACAGCATTTATAAGGAGATGGCCTCAGCCACCAGCATTGACTTAAGAGGTATCAAAACCTATGCCGAAGAAGGCTTTGCCCTGCCGGACAGAGAAACCATCGAGGCCGCCATTACACCATCGACCAAAGCCATTCTGATCACCAATCCCGGCAATCCAACCGGCAAAGTGTTCAGCAGAGAAGAAATCGAACGCGTGCGGGATATCGCTCTTGCCCATGACCTTTACGTTATTGCTGATGAAGTTTACCGCGAATTTATTTATGACGGGTTAGAATATGTAAGCCCCGGCCATTATCCAGAGCTGGACCAGAACTGTATCATTATCGACAGCATTTCAAAGCGATACAGTGCCTGCGGCGCGCGCATTGGTTTTATCCTGTCAAAAAATCACGCGTTCATGAACCAGATAAAAAAACTCTGCCAGATGCGTCTAGCTGTTTCCAGCGTCGACCAGCTTGGCGCCGCTGAGCTTTTTAAGCTGGACACCAGCTTTTTTGACGATGTGCTCAAAGAGTACACGCACCGGCGTGATATCGTCTATGACTGCCTGAAAACCATCGATGGTGTGGTCTGTAAAAAGCCGACAGGAGCATTTTATTATGTTGCCAAGCTTCCGACAAAGGATGCCTGCGACTTTATTGAATGGATGATCACAGATTTTGATTACGAGGGAAAAACCGTGCTGTTGTCTCCAGCCAACGATTTTTATATTCATCCCGAGGATGGTGCGGATGAGGTGCGTATTGCCTATGTTTTAAAGGATACGGATATGGCTGCTGCCGTGGAAACCCTGAAACAGGGACTCAATACCTATAAAGAAAAATTCCCGGAACGCTGCAAATAGGAGAAAAAAATGGAAATAAAAAATTTACAAAAGGGTCAGCCGTTTTTAGGCTACCTCTTTATCAAATCCCAGGTAACCAAAACCGCTGCCAACGGCAGCCGCTATTTTAATATGAAGCTCACAGACACCAATTTTGACGAAATTGACGGAAAAATGTGGGATGTCAAAGAAGCCGATGAGGAAGAATTCATCACCGGTAAGCTTGTGAAAATCAAGGGTGCTGTTCAGGAATACAACGGCCATCTCCAGCTTATTGCCAACCGCATGCGGCTGGCTAACGAGGGCGATGATGTCAACATCGATGATTTTGTGGAGTGTGCCCCCAAAAACACCAATGATATGATTAAAGAAATCAACACAACCATTGACGCCTTTACAAATGAAGACATTAAGAAGCTGACCAAAGCGATCTTTGAAGATAAGACCAGTATATTGTCTTACTTTCCGGCGGCCAAGTCCAATCATCATGCCTTAAAGGGCGGGCTGCTTTATCACACCTATTCCATGCTGCAAATTGGAAAAAGTCTGACACCACTCTACCCGTTTCTTAACGCAGATTTACTGTATTCAGGTATTATTCTGCACGATATCGGCAAGATTACCGAGATGGAATCCGATGAAAACGGCTCTGTCAGCGATTATACCGAAGAAGGCAAGCTGTTAGGACATATCGTTACAGAAATCGTGGAAATCGACCAATACGGACAAAAACTTGGCATCAGCGAGGAAGTCCTACTGCTTTTAAAGCATATGATTCTTTCGCATCATTATGAAGCCGAATACGGAAGCCCTAAAAAACCGATGTTTCCAGAAGCCGAGCTGCTTCACCATATCGACATCATTGACGCCCGCATGAATACCATGGAAAAAATTCAGAACAGTATAGAGCCAGGCGCCTTCTCTGAAAAGATCTGGGGATTGGACGGTATCCAGCTTTACCGGAGCAAATTATAAGCTCTATATAATGTAGAAAAAAGCAGACGCCATCGAGCGTCTGCTTTTTAAAATGTCCAAGTTAAAATAAAAACAAAAAAGATAAAAATAAATGTTAAAAGCGCTTGACAAAGGGTAAAGAACGGGGTATACTAATTAAGCTGTCTCGGAGAGCACAGCACCGCAGGGCTTTCAGTCCAGCACTTGAGAAAATTTAAAAAATAAATTTTAAAAAGTGCTTGACAGAATAAGAACGACGCGGTATAATAAAGAAGTTCGCTTGAGAAAGTCGAACATAAACTTAAAATTTTCTGAAGAGAATCAGCGGAGTGCAAGGCGCACGTTTGAACGCGTGAGGGAGCATACCGATGTATGTGACCGAACAAGAGAAAACGGGCAACGCAGCAATCGGATGATTGTCGAAAGAAAAAAAGGGTCATAGAAAAGAGAATAGTACCATAAAACCTGAAATTCCAGCTGATGGAAATCAGCAAAGGATAAAAAACGCAAGTGCGATGAACACTTCAAAAAAATCATCACATGAACCAGATCAAGAAGCCGAAAGGCAAACGATAAACTTTTTATTGAGAGTTTGATCCTGGCTCAGGACGAACGCTGGCGGTATGCTTAACACATGCAAGTCGAACGAGAAGATCAGTTAAGAACCTTCGGGGGAATAAGTGATTGGAAAGTGGCGAACGGGTGAGTAACGCGTGGGTAACCTGCCCTATGGAAAGGAATAGCCTCGGGAAACTGGGAGTAAAGCCTTATATTATGGAGAGATCGCATGGTCATTTCATGAAAACTCCGGTGCCATAGGATGGACCCGCGTCCCATTAGCTAGTTGGTGAGATAACAGCCCACCAAGGCGACGATGGGTAACCGGTCTGAGAGGGCGAACGGTCACACTGGAACTGAGACACGGTCCAGACTCCTACGGGAGGCAGCAGTGGGGAATATTGCGCAATGGGGGCAACCCTGACGCAGCAATACCGCGTGAGTGAAGAAGGTTTTCGGATCGTAAAGCTCTGTTATTGGGGAAGAAAACATGACGGTACCCAATGAGGAAGTCCCGGCTAACTACGTGCCAGCAGCCGCGGTAATACGTAGGGGACAAGCGTTGTCCGGAATGACTGGGCGTAAAGGGCGCGTAGGCGGTCTGATAAGTCAGATGTGAAAGGTACCGGCTCAACCGGTGACGTGCATTTGAAACTGTCAGACTTGAGTATTGGAGAGGCAAGTGGAATTCCTAGTGTAGCGGTGAAATGCGTAGATATTAGGAGGAACACCAGTGGCGAAGGCGGCTTGCTGGACAAATACTGACGCTGAGGTGCGAAAGCGTGGGGAGCGAACAGGATTAGATACCCTGGTAGTCCACGCCGTAAACGATGAATGCTAGGTGTTGGGGAAACTCAGTGCCGCAGTTAACACAATAAGCATTCCGCCTGGGGAGTACGACCGCAAGGTTGAAACTCAAAGGAATTGACGGGGACCCGCACAAGCAGCGGAGCATGTGGTTTAATTCGAAGCAACGCGAAGAACCTTACCAGGTCTTGACATCCTCTGACAATCCCAGAGATGGGACGTTTCCTTCGGGAACAGAGAGACAGGTGGTGCATGGTTGTCGTCAGCTCGTGTCGTGAGATGTTGGGTTAAGTCCCGCAACGAGCGCAACCCCTGCCTTTAGTTGCCAGCATTGAGTTGGGCACTCTAGAGGGACTGCCGTAGACAATACGGAGGAAGGTGGGGATGACGTCAAATCATCATGCCCCTTATGACCTGGGCTACACACGTGCTACAATGGTCTGAACAGAGGGCCGCGAAACCGCGAGGTGAAGCAAATCCCTTAAAACAGATCCCAGTTCGGATTGCAGGCTGCAACTCGCCTGCATGAAGTTGGAGTTGCTAGTAATCGCGGATCAGAATGCCGCGGTGAATGCGTTCCCGGGTCTTGTACACACCGCCCGTCACACCACGAGAGTTGGCAACACCCGAAGCCCGTGAGAGAACCGTAAGGACTCAGCGGTCGAAGGTGGGGCTAGTAATTGGGGTGAAGTCGTAACAAGGTAGCCGTATCGGAAGGTGCGGCTGGATCACCTCCTTTCTAGGGAACAGGAAGTCATGGTACTATTTTCTTTTGTATGACCCAAAGTCATACAATGGTCATTGAAAACAACATAAAGAAAAAAGAGTAAAGAGCAAATATTAAACAAAGTAAAACTTCTTAATAAATGCAATTTCAAAAAACAACATTCTTTTGAGCTCAGAAAGAGAACAAAAGAAAAACGAAATGCGAAAGCATTCGTGGAGATCAAGAAACAAAGAGCACAGGGCGAATGCCTTGGCACTGGGAGCCGAAGAAGGACGCGACAAGCTGCGAAAAGCCACGTTTAGGAGCACATATCCGACGAGACGTGGATGTCCGAATGGGGAAACCCGGCGGTTAGAAGAACCGTCACCGTTAAGTGAATCCATAGCATAACGGAGGGAACCCGGGGAACTGAAACATCTTAGTACCCGGAGGAAAAGAAAGAAACATCGATTCCTTAAGTAGCGGCGAGCGAACGAGGAAAAGCCCAGAATCCAACAATCATTTCCGTTTAGCAGAAGGGCATGGGAAGGCCCCGCAAAGAGCGTAAGACGCGCGTAAGCGAAAAGCCGAAATGAGGAGATTCAACGAGTACCACGGGACACGTGAAACCCTGTGGGAAGATGGGGGGCCCACCCCCCAAGGCTAAATACTACCCAGTGACCGATAGCGGAAAGTACCGTGAGGGAAAGGTGAAAAGAACCCCGGGAGGGGAGTGAAATAGAAACTGAAACCCTGTGCTTACAAGCAGCTGGAGCGCAAGTGACAGTGTGCTTTTTGTAGAACGGGCCAACGAGTTACGGTATGTAGCGAGGTTAAGCACTTCAGGTGCGGAGCCGAAGCGAAAGCGAGTCTTAAGAGGGCGACGAGTTGCATGCTGTAGACCCGAAACCGTGTGATCTATCCATGACCAGGGTGAAGCTTGGGTAAAACCAAGTGGAGGCCCGAACCAGTGTCTGTTGAAAAAGGCTTGGATGAGTTGTGGATAGGGGTGAAATTCCAATCGAACACGGAGATAGCTGGTTCTCCCCGAAATAGCTTTAGGGCTAGCGTTCTGTGATGAATGACGGAGGTAGAGCACTGAATTGGGTAGGGGGCGTCAAGCTTACCGAACCATATCAAACTCCGAATGCCGTCCATTTTAACAGGGCAGTCAGACAGTGGGAGATAAGTTTCATTGTCAAAAGGGAAACAGCCCAGACCATCCGCTAAGGTCCCCAAGTACTGATTAAGTGGGAAAGGATGTGTCACTGCACAAACAAC
Organism: Eubacterium maltosivorans; assembly: GCF_002441855.2. Taxonomy (NCBI): domain Bacteria; kingdom Bacillati; phylum Bacillota; class Clostridia; order Eubacteriales; family Eubacteriaceae; genus Eubacterium; species Eubacterium maltosivorans. The sequence continues at coordinate 3,012,759 of NZ_CP029487.1, forward strand.
CAGGATGTTGGCTTAGAAGCAGCCATACATTTAAAGAGTGCGTAATAGCTCACTGGTCGAGTGGTGGTGCGCCGAAAATGAACGGGGCTAAAATCAGGCACCGAAGCGATGGATTGTGCCGTAAGGTACAGTGGTAGGGGAGCAATCTCTTAGGGGCGAAGCTTAATCGAAAGGTTCAGTGGACTTAAGAGAAGAGAGAATGTTGGCATGAGTAGCGAAAGTGAAGTGAGAATCTTCACCATCGAAAGCCCAAGGTTTCCTGAGGAAGGCTCGTCCGCTCAGGGTTAGTCGGGGCCTAAGCCGAGGTCGAACGACGTAGGCGATGGACAACTGGTTGAAATTCCAGTACTACCTCAATGCGTTTGAGAGATGGAGTGACACAGAAGGATAAGCGAACCCGGCCATTGGAAGAGCCGGGGCAAGCAGTGAGACTGGAAAGAGAGGCAAATCCCTTTTTCCCCAAGGTCAAGCTGTGATGCGGAACGAAAAATAAGTAGGGAAGTCGCCGATTTCACGCTGTCAAGAAAAGCTTCTATCGAGCAAAGAGGTACCCGTACCGTAAACCGACACAGGTAGGCGAGGAGAGAATCCTAAGATGAGCGGGAGAAGTGTTGTTAAGGAACTCGGCAAAATGACTCCGTAACTTCGGGAGAAGGAGTGCCCCCTCGGGGGCCGCAGAGAAGAGGCTCAAGCGACTGTTTAGCAAAAACACAGGTCTCTGCTAAATCGAAAGATGACGTATAGGGGCTGACGCCTGCCCGGTGCTGGAAGGTTAAGGGGAGTGCTTAGCGCAAGCGAAGGTGCGAACTTAAGCCCCAGTAAACGGCGGCCGTAACTATAACGGTCCTAAGGTAGCGAAATTCCTTGTCAGGTAAGTTCTGACCCGCACGAAAGGCGTAACGATTTGAGCGCTGTCTCGACAACACACCCGGTGAAATTGTAGTACTCGTGAAGATGCGAGTTACCCGCGACAGGACGGAAAGACCCCGTAGAGCTTTACTGTAGTCTGGCATTGAGTTTTGATATAACATGTACAGGATAGGTGGGAGGCAGAGAAGCATGCACGCCAGTGTGTGCCGAGCCATTGTTGGGATACCACTCTTGTTATATTGGAATTCTAACGCGTTGCCGTCAACCGGCAAGCGGACAGTGTCAGATGGGCAGTTTGACTGGGGCGGTCGCCTCCTAAAAAGTATCGGAGGCGCCCAAAGTTACCCTCAGGATGGTTGGAAACCATCTGTAAGAGTGCAAAGGCAGAAGGGTGATTGACTGCGAGAGAGACATCTCGAGCAGAGACGAAAGTCGGGCTTAGTGATCCGGTGGTTCCGAGTGGAAGGGCCATCGCTCAACGGATAAAAGCTACCTCGGGGATAACAGGCTTATCTCCCCCAAGAGTCCACATCGACGGGGAGGTTTGGCACCTCGATGTCGGCTCGTCTCATCCTGGGGCTGAAGCAGGTCCCAAGGGTTGGGCTGTTCGCCCATTAAAGAGGCACGCGAGCTGGGTTCAGAACGTCGTGAGACAGTTCGGTCCCTATCCGTCGTGGGCGTAAGATATTTGAAAGGAGCTGTTCCTAGTACGAGAGGACCGGAATGGACAAACCGCTGGTGCACCAGTTGTTCCGCCAGGAGCATCGCTGGGTAGCTAAGTTTGGAAGGGATAAGTGCTGAAGGCATCTAAGCACGAAGCCCCCCTTAAGATAAGATATCTCATTCGAAAGAAGTAAGGCCTCTGGAAGACGACCAGGTAGATAGGCTGGAGGTGGAAGTGCAGCAATGTATGGAGCTGACCAGTACTAATCGGCCGAGGTCTTGATCCCATCAAGACATTTTGAAAAACTCTTTTCCTTTATGTTGTTTTGAGTGACCAACACTTTTGTCCAAAGCATGAAAGGCTTTGGTATGCAGCTGAGCGCAAGCGAAGCAAAGGTACAAAAGCGAACGCATTTTTCAAAGAAAAGCATCTTGAACAGATAGGAAGCTTTGTTTTGAAAAATACGATCCTTATAACTGAATAAAAACACAAGATTGATCTCGTGATGATGGCGAAGGGGAAACACCTGTTAACATACCGAACACAGAAGTAAAGTCCTTCAGCGCTGAAAGTACTTGGTGGGCAACTGCCTGGGAGGATAGGACATCGCGGGGTCTTTTTTTATTTTAGATTTCTTCAATAAAAAAGTTCTATAATAAGATCAGGTGAAGTCTTTTTTAGTTAATATAAAGGAGATGATTATGATGCTGTTGTGGGAAATGGAATTATTTGCTCGAGTGGTTGTTGCAGGGATATGCGGCGCTGTCATTGGTTATGAACGGCAAAACCGCTTGAAGGAAGCGGGGATAAGAACACATCTGATCGTCGCTCTGGGGGCGGCGTTGATGATGGTTGTTTCAAAATATGGCTTTTCAGATATTATCGGGCAGGATGGTGTTGCGCTGGATCCTTCACGAATCGCAGCACAGATCGTCACCGGTGTTGGTTTTTTGGGCGCAGGGATTATTTTTGTACATAAGCAGTCTGTCAGCGGACTGACGACAGCAGCTGGAATTTGGGCGACCTCGGGCATTGGTATGGCTATTGGTGCCGGACTTTACTTTATTGGAGTGGCATCGGCTTTGTTGATTATTCTTCTTCAGATTATTTTGCATAAGAATTTCCGGTGGCTTAACGTTTATGTTGGCGAGATGATCCATGTGCATCTGGTACCGGATGAAGCAGCTCTGGAGCGTTTTAAAGAAAAAATCACCAGAGAATGCGTGGAAATTATTAATTTTAAAATCAAGCGGAATGCGGAAGATTGTATTTCCATGGAGCTTTATGTAAAGCTGCCTGAAAATTATCAGACAGAACAGCTGCTGACGCTGTTTAAGGACGACCCGGACATTATCAGCATTGAATTATAGAAGAAAAAAGCAAAGAATCATTCTTTTGATTCTTTGCTTTTTTCTTTTTTATTGCCTTTGTCCACATATTTGCTGACCAGGCGGTAAGCGGTCGCCTGGCTGAGCCCCAGAGCCGAGGCCATCTCATTGACGTTAGAATAGCTTTTATAATAGCTCTGGATAATTTCACGTTTGTATTCCTCAACCATATCATCAAAAATAACGGTTTTCTTTTTTGTCTGATTTTTCTTGAGAAAATCGAGAATTTGTTCAGGTAGCTTGTCAGTGCTGACAATATTTCCGATACTCATGACTGCCATATATTCCACTGCGTTTTTCAACTGGCGGACGTTGCCAGGCCAGTCATATTGGATAAGTGCCTCAATAACCGGGCTTGCAAACATTTTGTCTTTGTCGTATTTTTTATTGTGCTTATTCAGATAGTACTGGGCAATGGGTAAAATGTCGCTACGACGGTCTCTGAGAGATGGGATAGTCTGGGTAATGCCGTTGATACGCCAGAACAGATCCTCACGAAATTTGTTTTTCTGAACGAGTTTCTGGAGGTTTTTATTGGTGGCGGTGATGATACGGGTATCCACGGTTTTGATTTCCAGACCGCCGACAGAGGTGAAACGCTGGTTTTCGAGAAAATCCAGAAGCTTTACCTGAATGTTTGGCTGGAGCTCGCCGATTTCATCAAGAAACAGGGTGCCGCCGTCTGCCAGCTCCACCAGGCCCTTTTTACCTTTTGGGCTGGCGCCGGTGAAAGCGTAGGGAACATAGCCAAAAAGTTCGCTTTCGATGAGGTTATCGGGGATGGAGGCACAGTTAATGGAGACAAAGGGTCTGTCACTGCGCAGGCTGGAATCGTGAATGTATTTGGCAAAAAGACTTTTCCCGACGCCACTTTCACCGAGGAGAAGGACGGGAATATCTGATTTTGCGCCCTTTCGCAGTTTATTGAGGGTGGCGTAAAGATTGTAGCTGCGGCCGACAATGTTGTTGCTTTCCTTAGTTTCCTCACTGCTGCTGTATTTTGCTTTTTCGTTGGATTCATTTTTTTCGCAGTCCAGGTCAAAGGAACTGATGGGTTTTTCCTTGAAGGAAGTAAAGACAACCATGACGAGCTTCTCATTCTTATCATATATAGGGGTAGTGATGGTGATATGGGTTTCGTTGGTCATCAGATACCGCTGCCTGGCAAAAACGGTCCGTTTATTTTCGATGGCGTAATCCACAGACGGCGGGGTCCACAGTCCGTTAAAGGAAGTGAAAAAATTAAGCTTACACATATCCTCCGGGGACATGCCGTGGTACTGCAGGCTGGCTGGATTGGCGTAGATCACATAGCCTTCGGCATCGGTGACGGTAATTTCGGCAAAGCAGTGTTCTAAAATATCAATATAGGTATCTTTTGATAAGGATCGCAGATATTGCTGAAAATATTCACTGTAGCGGTCAATTGAACTCATGGTGATTCCTCCTCAAGGAAATTTCTCCCCTTATTATAGCGAATCTTATGCGAAATTGCAAAATTATTAAATATAAGAAAAATAACGGAGGTTTCTCAAAATTGACAAAGAAAAAATAGATAGAAATCGTAAATAATGGCAGAATTATGCTGAAAATGAAAAAGCAAAAAGTTGGCACAGGACTTGCATTAGTATAAAGGCATAAGCTAGCTAAGAAAAAATAAAAGAACGAGGAGAAGGGTTATGTTAAAAGGAAACTTATTTGACACATTTTATTCAAAGGAAGATATCGAACTGATACACGAGAGCGTGTTGAGAGTATTCAACGAAGTTGGCGTAAAGTTTGAATACGAAGAAGCACTGGAACTGTTCAAGAAACACGGCGCCCGGGTTGAGGGAGACCTGGTATTCATTCCAGAGGAATTACTCAACAAAGCATTGAGCACCATCCCGGAATCATTTGAAATTGTGGGACCAGAAAGCAAGCTGGAAATCGGAATCGGCAAAGGCTTAGTGGTCGCGCCGACCAACGGCTGCCCGAACCTGGAAGACTGGGACGGCAACTACCGCCAGACCAACGCAGACGATCTGGAAAACTTCTACAAAATCATCAACACCAGCGATGTTTACGGCATCTCCAGCCAGGTAGCCGCCGATATCCCAGGCTTTGAGAACTGCCCGACCGAATCCGCCCTGGCCCAGATGGCCATGATGGCAAAATATTCCAGAAAGCCCATGTACAATATCTTAGGGATCACCCCGCACAACTACAAACGCGGCAACGCCCGAGAAGGCGCGCGGGAATGCGTTCAGCTGATCAAGAAATACATGGATAACTTCGACGATTACGTCTGCTACTCCGGCATGTGCGTGCTGCCGCCGCTGACCGTCGGGACCGACGCGCTGGAACACTACTTCGCCTTCGCCGAAGAAAAACAGCCGATCACCATCACCACCTGCTCCATGACCAATATGACCGCGCCGCCGTCACTGATGGGCTCCATCGTCGCCGACTTCGCCAACATGCTGGCCGTCGCCGTGATGATCCAGCTGATCGAACCCGGCTTACCGGTGATCTTAAGCCCATTCTCATCCGTATCCGATATGCGTGAAGTCCGGCTGATGACCGGCGCACCCGAATTCCTGATGATCATGTCCGGGCACATCGCCATGGGCGATTACTACCGCATCCCCGTCCGCTGCTCCGGCGCCCTGGCCGACGGCTTCACCTACGACTACCAGGCCGGCGTAGAAAGCACCCTGGGCGCCCTGGCCGTGGCCCTGTCCAACGCCTGCATCCTGCCCCATGCCTCCGGCGACCTGTCCAACTTCAACCTGCTCAGCTTCCCGAAATTCATGATGGACGAAGAAATGCTGCGCTACATGAAACGGCTCCACGACGGCGTGGCCATCTCCGAAAAGAAAGCCAACGTCGAGCTGATCAAAAAGGTTGGGCCACGCGGCGTATACCTGAAGGGCAGAACCCCCAAAGACTACCGCGAAGAAACCTACCTCACCAGCCCCGTATTCAACCGCGGCACCTGCAACGAAGAAGGCCGTGCAGCAACCCCGCCGATCGAAGAACGCGCTTACAAAGTCTACAAAGAAAGAATCGACAGCTTCGAATTACCGGATATGACAAAGGCCCAGAAGGACCTGCTGAACGAACACCTTCCGGAAAAATTCAAGATCAAATAAAACGGCATACCAACAAAGAATTCAGCGGATTGGCAAAGCAGGTGCTCTGCCAGTCCGCTTCTAAAATCTATGGGATATAACTTGATGTAAAATCCGGCGGTTTTTAAGAAGTAAGCTAAGCCGGATTTGGTTTTATATGATTTTTATTCTGTAAAGGGGGCAGGCCCGGCCCTTTGGCCGTGTCAAGCAAAGATGAAAAAACAAGAGATTACCTACAAACAATTGTCCAAATTCAGGCGCGCGCTGCTCATCTTTTTGTCCGGCGCGGGCAGCGGCATTATCTATGTTCCGATTTATTTGAAAAATGTATTTTATGAACCGCTTTTGATGGGGCTTAACATTACCAACGCGCAACTTGGATTTTTGTCCGGAATGTATGGCATCATGGCGACGATTCTCTATATTCCATGCGGTATCATTGCGGATAAGCTGAGGCTGAGAACCATGGCGGCCGGCGGATTTATCAGTACCGCGGCAGTGGTGTACTGGTACGCGTCCCTGCCGTCCTACCCGGTTCTGGTCTTGATTTTTGCCATACTGGCAGTGACGACTATCCTCATTTTCTGGGGATGTCGTTATAAATTACTGCGTTTTGCCGCGGCCGAAGCCGATTATCCGGCTGTTGTCGGTGTGAGCTACGCATTGTATGGTCTTGGCGGCCTGGCCATCAACGCTGTTACCCTGGCTTTATTTAACGCAATGCCCGACTATCGTGTCGGCGTCAGCGCTGCACTTATTTTCCTTGCTTCTGTTATTTTAGTTTTGGGGATTATTTCGTTCTTTGCCGTACCGCATTTTAAAGATGAGGTCAGCAATGATCCGGATAAAAAATTTGATATCAGCCAGTTTATTCAGGCCTTGAAGCATCCGGGCGTCTGGCTGGCCAGCGGCACCCTGTTCTTTGTCATGATTGTCTACATGGGCATGAACTACACCACCCCGTATCTCACCGACGCGTTCCTTGCGCCGTTAACGCTGGTCAGCATTGTCGGGATGATCCGTTACTATGGGATTGCCATCATCTCCGCGCCGCTGCTGGGCGGGATCGCCAAAAAGGTCAACTCACCCTCCAAAACCATTCTGGTGGTTATGGCGGCCAGCGCGATCTGCTGTTTCGCTTATCTGGTTTTACCTCAGACGGCAAGCTTTATGATGGTCGCCATTGTCATCACCCTGGTATTGGGTTTCCTGGCCAACGGCGCTTACGGCGTGGCCTCCTCTGTTTTAACGGAAACCCATGTGCCAGCCCATATCTTTGGCGCGGCCTCCGGGCTTTTGTCCGTCATCGGTTTTCTGCCAGAAAGCTTTATGCATCAGCTGTTTGGCAGCTTCATTGACAAGTATGCGGTTCAGGGCTACACCTATATTTTCATTTGCCTGACCGTCAGCGCGGTGATCGCCATCGGCGGCTGCATCGCCACTCAGATTTATATGAAGAAAAAATATCCTAAGGACGAAGTGCCGGCTGTAGAAGAATAAAACCCATCGCGGAACCCGGTTTACCCATAAATCCGGCCTCCGTAAAGGCCCTTTGAAATATAAAGGGCCTTTAATATTTATTAACGGCAAAAGATACCCTTTATTTTTGAGAGGGTATTTTTTATTAATTTTAAAGGAATGATGAAGGTAAGGAAGCTTTAATAATAATTAAAATTTTAGCACTTGCTTGTAACAGAAAAAATAAAGTGGTAAAATACCAAAAATGAGAGAAATATTAATTTAAATGGAGCATTGGAGTGTCTATCGGGAGGTGTAAGGCGAATGAGAGACGCAAAAAATAATATAGAGACAGGCTTCTCCGCTCGGGCTAAGACCTATTTCAAAAAAGGCAGCCTGTTTTCCAAAGATAAAACCTTTGACGGGGAACTTAAATCTCTCAGACGGGTAGTTCGAAAAAATGCGGAGGACTCAGAGAGCAGGAAACATTATTCTTACCACACTTTTGTTATAAAAAAGGGCAGCAGAGAGATGACTTATGTTTTTAAAGGCCATCCGGAGATGGACTTTACCCAGTATTTTAAGAAAGGCGAGCTGGTACGCCATCATGCCGGTTATGAAATACCTGAAAAGTATGACAAGACAGAGGATGATGAAATCCTGTGTATTATCTGCGGTGAGTTTTCACCGGTGGATAAAAACCAGTGTCCCTACTGCGGCGGCGTTCTGCTAAAATAAAAGAAGATATTAAAAATCCCGACTTTCGGAAAAGGAAAGCCGGGATTTTTTTAATGCCTTTTATTTTTTATATAAAATACGGATGGAATTGAGCACACAGAGAATGGCAACGCCGGTATCGGCAAAGACAGCCATCCACATGTTGGCAAAACCCATCAGGCCCAGAACCATGACCAGTGCTTTGATGATCAGGGCAAAGACCACGTTCTGCCAGGCGATACGGCTGGTTTTGCGGCCGATCTCGATGGCCTGTGGAATGGCCTCGACGCTGGAATTCATGAACACAACGTCTGCCGCCTCGATGGCTGCATCGGCACCGCTTCCCATGGCTGCTCCGACATCGGCGCCGGCCAGTACTGGCGCGTCGTTGATGCCGTCGCCGACAAACATCACGCCGCCCTGGGCTTTACGGATGGCCTGGAGCTCGCTGAGCTTGTCCTCGGGCAGAAGCTTGGCATGAACTTCATCGATGCCTGTCGCCTTTGCGACCACCTCAGCGCTTTCCTGGGCGTCGCCGGTAAGCATGGCAGTGCGGATGCCAAGGCGCTTGATCTTGGCGATGGCGTCTACCGCGTCGGCCTTAATGGTGTCTGAGATGACCAGATAGCCGATGAATTTGCCATCCAGGGCCAGAAGCACCTCGGTGCCATAATGATCATTTTTATAGCCGTCCAGGTCAACGTTCTGAGATTCGAGCAGCGAGCGGTTGCCGCAGAGCACCGTACCGTCACTTAAAATCGCTTCAATACCTTTTCCAGCGATTTCCCTGGCGGAAGCCGGACGTTCCACGGAAAGCCCCCGTTCCTCGGCGGCAGTTACAATGCTGTTGCCAATAGGGTGAGTGGAGGTGAGCTCACAGCTGGCCGCCAGAGCCAGAAGCTTAGCTTCATCCACGCCGCTTGTCGGGATGGCCTGCTGTACAACGAAGTTGCCCTCGGTGATGGTGCCTGTTTTATCCATGACCACAGCCGCGATGTTCTTAATCCCTTCGATGGAAACGCCGCCTTTAAACAGAATGCCCCGTTTGGAGCCGGCGCCGATGCCTGAGAAGAAGGCCAGAGGTACGCTGAGCACCAGCGCGCAGGGGCAGCTGATGACCAGGAAGGTGATGGCTGTGTAAATCCAGTAATACCAGTCTCCGGTCACAAGGGACGGAACCACAGCAGTCAGGATGGCCAGGCCAACTACGAAGGGGGTATAAATACGTGAGAAACGGGTGATGAACCGGTCGATTTTCGGCTTGCTGGCCGCCGCGTTTTCCACAGAGTCCAGAATACGGGTGACCATGGATTCTTCCAGCACTTTTTCAACCCGCATTTTTAAGAGGCCAGAGGTGTTGACACAGCCCGAAACCACCTCGTCGCCATAGCCGGCCTTGACCGGAACAGGCTCGCCCGTCACAGGGGAGGTATCGATTCGGCTTTCCCCCTCGACAATGACACCGTCCAGGGGAATACGGTCGCCGGGGCGCACCAGAAGAATGTCACCGATGGCGGCATCCTCAGCGTCGATGACCCGCACCTCGTCGCCGACCAGCAGATTGACGACTTCGGGGCGCATATCCACCGCGTTCATGATCTGGCTGCGGCTCTTTTCAACCGCGCGGTCTTCAAAGTATTCGCCGACACGGTAAAACAGCATAACGCCCACTGCTTCAGGGTAATCCTGAATGGCGAAGGCCGCCAGTGTGGCCACACTCATCAGGAAGTTCTCATCAAAGACCTGACCCTTCATGAGGTTTTTGACCGCTGTAATGACAATACGTCCGCCGAGGATGATGTAGGCCAATACGAAAACCGGAATATTGTAAACTGGAGGCAGGGTACGCTCCATGATCTCCCCGATGACAAACAGCGCCGCGCCGATAATGATGCCGATGAGGGTTTTGGTCTCAGCCGACATTTTCTTTTTTTCGGGTTTGGCAGAAAGGACCTGGGGTTTTTGGGCAGCAGCCTTTTGACGGATTTCCCTCGGAATAACCTGAACATCCGATTCGATGGACTGGCAGATGTCACGAAACTGGGGGAGCAAGCTGTCTGGATCTCTCCCTGTAACCTTCAACTGCTTAGTGGCATAGGTGATTGTGGCGTTGGTGACGCCGTCCAGGGCGTTGATTTTGGCCTCCATTTTGGCAGCGCAGTTGGCGCAGCCCAGGTTTTCAAGGGTATAAACCTTTGTGGCACCCTTCCCCACTGTCTTTTTGCGGGGAATGACTTTGACGTCCGGCTCGATGGCGGCGCAGATCTGCTGAATGTCCGGCAGCAGGGCAGCGGCGTTATCCGCAGACAGGCGCAGCTGCTTAGTGGCGTAGGTGATAGTGGCATACTCGACACCAGGCAGCTCTTTGATTTTGTGCTCTATTTTGGCAGCGCAGTTGGCACATCCAAGATTCTCAAGAATGAAAAACGCTTTTTCTATGTCTGCGTCTGGCATTTTACAGGTGCAGTTAGCCAGACTCTCACCGCAGATGTCACAGTATTCCTCGCCGTGGCGGCAGAGCTCACACTGGCAGTCCGCCGGATGGCCGGGAACATGGTAATGTCCGTGGTGCTCCTCGTGATCATGATGGTCGTGTCCGCAGGCACATGCCGCGTCATGGTGGTAATGCTCCTCGTGATCATGATGGTCGTGCCCGCAGGCACATGCCGCGTCGTGGTGATGATGCTCCTTGTGATCATGATGGTCGTGCCCGCAGGCACATGCCGCGTCGTGGTGATGATGCTCCTTGTGATCGTGAGGAGCACGTCCGGCGGCCACAGGTGCTTTTTTCAGTGAACGGCGCTTCCGCTCAGTAATGAGAATATCCGGCTCATAGGAAACTGCGATTTTCTGCATTTCCGGCAAAAGCCCGTCTGGGTCTTCGGCGGTGAGGCGGAGCTGTTTGGTCGCGTAGACGATGTTAGCCTCGCTGACACCGGGCAGGGCTGCGATTTTGCGCTCGATTTTTGAAGCGCAGTCAGCACACCCCAGGTGCTCAAGTATATAAGTTTTTGTTGCCATAATGGCCTCCTCGGAAAGTTAGATTAAAATATGATGAATAAAACATATGAATTGTTGTTCATATGTTAATATTAACTGTCCTGAGGAGGTTTGTCAAGGGGTAAAAGCAAAAATTAACGCGTCATTCCCGTCGTTTCCGCAAATTTGCCGTAGGTGATAAGCTCACAGAAATCATCGGTCCAGAGGGTGGCGGACTGGTAGAGGACAACACCATCGTATTCGGCGTGGTAGGTGTCAAGCGTTTTGCCGAAGTAATCCCTGACCTCACCGAGGCGCTGGCCTTTGGCGATGAGCTCGCCCACCTTTACATCGGGATACCAGAGACCGTGGCGCTTGGGCATGAGGTAGACCAGATCGGTTAAATCCACAGGGCGGTGCCGCAGCTCGGGTGCGCCAGGCAGCACGCCCAGGTGCTTCAGAATATTGATGACATCCTTTTTATCCGCGTTCACTTCTTCCTGGGTAAAACGCCCTGCGCAGCCGCGCTCCAGCAGGATACTGGGAATGCCAAGAACGCCGGCGTAATTGTAAGCCCCGGTGGTGGCAGTGGATTTGACCATATAGGGCACGTCGACGTGAAGGGCGGCCTGCCGGGCAGCCCTGGACACGGTCTCGTCTGCCGCGCCTACGTAATACACGTAAGGGGTCAGGTCTTCAAAAATCTCGCCGCAGTGCAGGTCAATGTAGAAATCAATCTGGGAATAAAGGCTGTACTCAAAAAAATGCGCGACACGGTCGGCAGGGGTGCCCTCCTGGCTGCCTGGAAAAACGCGGTTGAGGTTTTTGTTGTCTCCAGGCATAAGCGTTGGATAGCGGGACTCGAACCCGGGGACATTGACCGGGTGTATGAGGATCAGGCTTCCGTTTACATTTTCGGGGTCAAGCTCGCCGGCCAGCTGGATAGCAGCCTCGATGCCGACGTATTCGCAGCTGTGGATACCGCTGGTGATGAGGACGGTTTTTCCATCACCCGTGCCGTTGACCAGGGTGACGGGAACCTCGATTTCTGTGTGCGGGATGGGCAGCATGCCCTGGATTTTCTCGCCGGGGGAGGCGGTCAGTGTGCCGATTGATAGGTTGTTTTCCATTGCGGACTCCTTTCACTTTTGAAATAATTTTAATTTAAGCCGATTGCCTTGAGTATAAGGCATGGCGAAAACCAATGTCAAGCAGAAAAAAATAAAAGTAAAAAACATACCGGGTGGGGGTATCCGTTTAAATTTAATGCTTTTATTTTTAAAAAAGACTGGACAAGTGCGTGAAAGTCCAGTATAATTTAAGCAATTTCACAGTTTACCACAGTGAAATATTTGTTTAAAAAATTTAATCATGCCAAATACAAGTTCCCGATCGGGGATTAAAAGAGAAACCGGTGCGAATCCGGTACGATCCCGTCACTGTAATAGGGAGTTGTCCGCAAGATGTCACTGAGGCGCAGCCTTGGGAAGGCGTGGACAGACGAAGAACTTAAGTCAGGAGACCTGCTTGTATTGTTGTTTTCAGTAATCTTACGGTAGATAGGAGGGCTTTGTTTTCATTCAGCCGTCTGGGCTGTTTTTTTAATGATTTTCATGCCCTTTCCCTTTTATTCTCCGTTTCGGATTGTTACCCGTATTGCCATTTTGACAGAGGAGGATTTCTTTATTGAACACGAAACAGCTTGTTAACCGTTTGCTGCAAATCGTACTGGTGCTTTTTGGCATCAGCTTTCTGACCTTTTGCCTGACCTATTTATCTCCCGGTGACCCGGCCGAGCTGATGCTGGTGGCCGGCGGCACGCCGCCGTCTGAGGAGCTGCTAGCGGAAACCCGGGAGGAGATGGGCCTCAATGACCCGTTTCTGGTGCAGTATGGCAACTGGCTTAAGGGCTTTGTGGCCGGGGATATGGGGACGTCTTATTCCTCGAAAACGCCAGTGAGCGCGGTACTGCTTAACTGCCTTGGCCCGACGCTGGAGCTGGCGGCCGCGTCGCTTATTCTGATGCTTGTGATCTCCATTCCCCTGGGGATTCTGGCAGCCGTGTACCAGAATCGATTTCCGGATTACCTGGTACGGGGATTGTCCTTTATCGGTGTATCCTTTCCAGGCTTCTGGATCGGCCTGGTGCTTCTGTACGTGTTTGGCCTTAAGCTGAACTGGTTTCCCATCGCCACCTCGGGCACAGGCTTTATGAAGCTGGTACTGCCCGCAGTCACACTGGCCATTGCCATGTCGGCCAAATACACAAGACAGGTGCGCACCGCTGTACTGGAGGAGTTACGGCAGGATTATGTGGCTGGGGCCAGGGCCCGGGGCCTTAAGGAATCGGCCATATTGTGGCGGGAGGTGCTGCCAAACGCCATGCTGCCGCTGGTGACCCTGCTGGGCCTGTCCCTGGGTTCGCTGCTCGGCGGTACAGCGGTGGTGGAAATTATTTTCTCCTGGCCCGGCCTGGGCAAAATGGCTGTGAACGCCATTGCAGCCCGGGACTATCCGTTGGTTCAGGGCTATGTGATCTGGATCGCCCTGATTTACATGGTCATCAATCTGCTGGTGGATTTCTCCTACGGTTATCTGGACCCGAGGCTGCGGGGGCTGGACCGGGAAGTGAGAAGAAAGGCGGTAAAAGCGTAAATGAAAGCTTTTTTCAGACAGAACAGGCTTTTTGCTATCTGCGGGATTCTGGCGGTGGTGATTGTTCTGATCGCGGTGTTTGCGCCGTGGATCGCGCCCCATGATCCCTATGAGACCATTATGCAGAACGCTCTCAGGCCGCCGTCGGCGGAGTACCCCTGCGGCACAGACCAGCTGGGCCGCTGTGAGCTGTCCAGAATTATCTACGGGACGCGGGCGTCGCTGGAAATGACATTGACGCTGGTAGTTATTGTCTTTGCGGCCGGCACGTTTCTCGGGATGGCAGCCGGTTATTTCGGCGGTGCGGTGGACGCGGTGATCATGCGGATATCAGATATGATGATCTCTTTTCCGGGCATGGTTCTGGCCATTGCCATTGCCGGGATGCTGGGGCCGAGCCTCTTTAACACGGTCATTGCCCTGGCAGTGGTGAGCTGGACAAAATACGCCCGTCTGAGCCGCAGCCTGGTACTCAAGATCAAAAACAGCGTGTACATCTCCGCGGCGGTGGTTACTGGGGCGCGGACCGGCCGGGTACTGGGCGGTTACGTCGTACCGAACATCATTCCGACCATGATTGTGACCGCGGCCATGGATGTGGGCACCATGATGCTTGAACTGGCGGCCCTCTCCTTTCTGGGGCTGGGGGCACAGCCGCCCACGCCGGAATGGGGCTTGATGCTTAACGAGGGGCGGCAGTATCTGCAGACCGCGCCCTGGCTTATGCTGTTCCCCGGTATCGCTATTTTTATGGTGGTTTCGGTGTTTAACCTGATGGGCGACGGGCTCCGGGATATACTGGACCCACGTCAGGATTAGGGCAGCGGGCCTGCGGAGCAAACAACGTTTTTATTTTAATTTTCATATGAATATGAGAGGAGACAAAATGAGTAAATTTAAGAAACTGTTATTGGCAGTGGCGATTCTGGCCATGACGGCAACGGGGTTATCGGGCTGCGGTAGCAGCGGAGGATCTTCGGGGGCCTCAGATCAGCTAAACATTGGAGTGACGAGCTTTGCAGATACGCTTGAGCCCACCGAGCAGTATTTCAGCTGGGTGGTCATGCGTTATGGCGTGGGTGAAACACTGGTAAAATTCAACGAGGAGATGGGCGCAGAGCCCTGGCTGGCAGAAAGCTGGGAATTGGGCAGCGATAACCTGACCTGGACCTTTAAAATACGCGACGGCGTCAAATTTTCTAACGGTACAGCCTTGACCGCTGACCTGGTCAAGACATCGCTGGAGCGGACCTTTGAGATGAGCAAACGCGCCAGCTCAGACTTTTTCCAGTACGACGCCATGACGGCGGACGGATCAAACCTGGTGATCAAGACAAAAAATCCGACACCGGGGCTGCCTGGCTGCCTGGCCGACCCGCTGTTTTTGATCGTGGATACCACTGTGGACACCACGGCCTTTGCCACGGACGGGCCGATCTGCACAGGGCCTTACGCGGTTAAATCCTTTGACAAGGAAAAATGTGTGGTGGCAAGAAATGAAAATTACTGGGATGGTGAGGTCCCCTACAGTGAAGTGAACATCCAGGTTATTGATGACGCCAACACCCGCGCTATGGCCCTGCAGTCGGGCGAGGTAGATATGGCCGTCAACATCAGCAGCAGCGATTTATCCCTGTTTGAGGGCAACGATCAGTTTGACATCAACAGCATCGCGTCGCTGCGGACCGTGCTTTCTTTTATGAATCAGCGCGGAGCACTGGCCGATTTGAAGGTGCGCCAGGCGGTGATCCGTGCCCTGGACCGCCAGACCTACGCGGATAATCTGCTCCACGGCACCTTTGAGGCCGGAAAAGCCCCGATTCCGCCGTCTCTGGATTACGGTTTTAACACCCTGAAGGATGAAAACGCCTATAATCTGGAGAGCGCCAGACAGCTGCTGGCCGAGGCAGGCTATGCGGACACCAACGGCGACGGTATTGTGGAAAAGGACGGACAGAACCTGACGCTCCAGTACGTTATTTACGACAGCCGCGCAGAGCTGCCTATCCTGGCCACTGCTACCCAGGCCAACCTGAAGGAAATCGGCATTGACGTCAAGGTCGAGACCTACGAATACACCACTTTGCTGGATATGCAGGAAAACGGCGAGTACGATCTGTTAATCTGGAACGTCATCACCGCCAACACCGGCGACCCGGAAAACTACCTGAAAGAATACTGGAAAACCCATACCGATGAAAACAAAAACGCCAATACGGCCGGTTACAGCAACCCTGAGGTCGACGCGGTCTTAGACCAGCTGTCCACCGAGTTTGACACGGCCAAACGGCAGGATCTGGTCATTACGGCCCAGCAGCTTATCATGAACGACGCGGCCAGCATTTTCTATGCTTATCCAGAAACCAACATTATTTCCAGCAAGAAGATTACCGGTGTTGAGATGCTGCCAGCGGATTACTATTGGCTGACCAAGGAAATCAAACCAGTACAGTAGGAAAACACGATAACGAGAGGAGAAAAAGATGCTGAAAATCCGGGACATGAGCGTCCAGTACGGTGAGAAGCCGCCAGCTGTGGCACACTTTGACCTGCACATGAAAAGACATGAGATCATCAGCGTTGTGGGAGAGAGCGGAAGCGGAAAAACCACGGTGATCCGCTCCATTCTCGGCCTGCTGCCAGGAAGCGGGCGGGTTACCGGCGGAGAGCTCCTTTTTGAGGAGGAGCCCCTGTTGGAAAAAAGCCCGGAAGCCTGGCGGGCCCTGCGGGGCAGCCGCATCGCCATGATTTTTCAGGACAGCGGCAGCATGCTCAACCCCATCCGCAGAATCGGCCGGCAGTTTGTGGATTTTATCCAGACCCATAAGGCCGTTTCAAAGGACGCTGCCCGGGCTCGGGCCGTTGAAATGCTGACGCGCATGCGCCTGCCCGACGCAGAAAATATTATGGACAGCTATCCCTTTCAGCTAAGCGGCGGCATGCGGCAGCGGGTGGGCATTGCCATGGCCATGGTGTTTGAGCCCGATCTGCTGCTGGCCGACGAGCCCACCAGCGCCCTGGACGTGACCACCCAGGCCCAGATCGTGCGCCAGATGATGGCTCTGCGCCAGGACTTTGGCACAGGGATCATGATCGTCACGCACAACCTGGGGGTGGCCGCGTATATGGCGGACCGGATCATTGTCATGCAGGCCGGACAGATCGTGGAGAGCGGCACCCGGGAAGAGGTGATCTTTCACCCGAAACAAAATTATACGAAAGAGCTGGTGGCCGCAGTGCCGGAGCTGGGAGGTGCGCGTTTTGTCTGAAAAACATGAAATTGTCCTGGAAACCAGAGAGCTGACCAAATGCTTCCACGCCCCAGGCGGGCGCACGCTCAAGGCCTGCGACAGCGTCAGCCTGACAGCGCGGTGCGGCGAGACCCTGGGCATTGTGGGAGAGAGTGGCTGCGGAAAAAGCACCTTTGTTAAAATGCTGGTTCAGCTTGAAAAGCCTACCTCGGGTGCGATATACTTTAGAGGAAAGGATATCGCCGGATTCTCGGGCGAAGCGGCCCGGCAGAACCGCCGGCATATCCAGATGGTATTTCAGGATCCTGCCGCCTCTTTCAGTCCAAAGATGCGGGTGGGCGACATCATTACCGAGCCACTCATGAATTTTGGCATGATTACCCGGAAACAGCGGATGGAAAAGGCCGCGGCCCTGCTTGAGATGGTCGAGCTGGACGCGGATTTTATGAGCCGCTATCCCCACAACATGAGCGGCGGCCAGCTTCAGCGGGTAGGTATTGCCAGAGCGCTGGCACTGAACCCGGAGGTGCTGGTCTGCGACGAGGCCACCTCGGCCCTGGATGTTTCCATTCAGAAGAAAATCGTGGCGCTGCTCACCCGGCTTCAACGGGAAAAAAACATTGCCATGCTCTTTATCTGCCACGATATGGCCCTGGTCCAGAGCCTGAGCCACCGGCTGGCCGTCATGTATCTGGGCAATATCGTGGAGACCGTGCCAGGCGGGCAGCTGTGCGAAGCCGCCATGCACCCCTATACCCAGGCGCTGCTGGGGTCTGTGTTTTCACTGCACATGGACTGCTGTCAAAAGATCGAAACCATTGACGGTGACCCGCCGAGCCCGCTGGATTTACCGCCGGGCTGTCCCTTTGCCGGGCGATGTCAAAAATGTATGCCGGTCTGCAAAACGAACAAGCCCGTCCTGAAGGACGTGGCGCCAGGCCACCAGGTGGCCTGCCATCTCTATTAATTAAGGAAAACCCTATGGAAAAAACCCGTGAAATCCCGTTAAAGGGCCAGATGACCGAGGGCAGGATTGGGCGGCAGCTGCTGCTGTTCGCCCTGCCCCTTATGTTCTCAAACCTCTGCCAACAGCTGTACAATACAGCTGACGCCGTGATTGTCGGCCGTTTGGTGGGCGCAGACGCGCTGGCAGCTGTAGGCGCGAGCAGTTTGCTCATCACCTTTATGATCTATTTTTTTATCGGCCTGTCTATCGGGGCCAGCGTGCTGATTTCACAGTTTTTTGGCAGCCGGAAATACGATAAAGTGCAGGAAGCTGTGCACACCGCCGTAGCCCTGAGCCTAGTATCCGGCCTTGTCCTCACTGTTCTGGGTCTGGCCTTTGCGCCGGCTATGCTGCGGATGATGAACATTCCCGAGGTTGGGCTGGCATACGCCATACCCTATATCCGCATCTATTTTCTGGGCATGATACCCATGACCCTTTACAATATTGGCAGCGGCGTCCTGCGTGCTGTGGGCGATTCCAAAACCCCGCTGGCCTGTCTGGTGGTCACGGTGGTGCTAAATATCGGGCTTGATCTGCTCTTTGTAGGGCCGCTGGGCATGGGCGTTGCCGGAGCTGCGCTGGCCACTGCCCTGGCCCAGCTGGCCGCCGCTGTGCTCATTGTCATTATCCTGCTGAGGGCCGACCCCATCTATCGGCTGCGGCCAGCGAGAATCCGTTTTTACGTCCAGACACTCAGAGATATTGTGCGTATCGGCCTGCCCGCCGGGCTGCAGTCTGTGCTGGTCTGTTTCTCCAATGTGGTGGTCCAGTCCCAGATTAACACCTTTGGGCTGGAGGTCATGGCTGGGTTTACCGCTTATATGAAGATTGACGGGTTTCTCTTTATGCCCATTGACGCCTTCTGTCTGGCCATCTCCAACTTCGTGGGCCAAAATATGGGCGCAGGGCGCTGGGAGCGGGTGGTAAAAGGCAAGAACGTCTGCCTGCTGCTGTGCGTTGGTGTGACCATTGGCCTGGGCGTAATGATTATTCTGAACGCCCGGCTGATCCTGGGCATGTTTACCTCGGACGAGGCAGTGGTTTTAAACGGCATGCGCCAGTTGTACACCGTGGTGCCCCTTTATGGCATTTACGCTGCCGATCAGGTGTTTGTGGGCGTTCTTCGGGGGGCCGGGGCTACGGTCATCCCCATGGTCATCACTCTGGTGTGCATGTGCGGCCTGCGGCTGAGCTGGATTTTTACCACCCTGAGGTTTGTACACGATGCGCGCATGATCTACCTGAGCTATCCGCTGACCTGGATCGTGACCGGAGCAGTGCTTTTGCTCTATTATTATAAAGGCGGCTGGCGGCCGGAAAGGGCCGTCTGAAAAATCGTAAATATTTCAAAAGAAGTTGTTGACAAAGCCGCCTAAAGGGCGTATGATGAAGTTAATTAAATATTGAATGATCCTATGTAGTGGGAAAAGGGTGAGAGTCCCTTGCTGTAATCGCAGCTGTAATGCAAAATGCTTTCTGAAAAAGCCACTGTCAATGATGATGGGAAGGCGGAAAGATGATATTGCTGAGCCAGAAGACCGACATAGTGATTGGTTCTTAAAAGACTCCGATTTAGAGTGCTTAAGAAACGAAACAAAACCTTTACCATCCAGATTATACTGTGTTCGTTCATCCCTCTCTGAATCCGAGAGGGATTTTTTTATGGAATTTAAGGACGGTCGCCTTATCATTCGTATTTAATTAAATCTCATAATGCCTGTTCCATCAGACAGGTGTCATTAAATCCTCTTTTCAGTCAGCGAGGCTGAAAAACCCTCCCTTTTTTGGAAAAGTCCCAAACGCCGGGGCTTTTCTTTTTTTTGAAAAATTTTGAAATTATGGTTTCCAAAGTGTATTTTTATGGTATAAGATTTAGGAGAAATGAAGTTCGCACCCCCTTTTTATAGGGTGATAGGGGAAAATATGGTATAATGGAAGAAATGCCGGAAAGGCAGAAAATGGGATGATTAGAATTGGAATTTGCGACGACAATGCTTTGATTGCGGAAAAACTGGAGACGCTCATCATCAGGTATGGTGAGGAACACAGTATTGATGTGGAAACGTACGTCTATCATGACGGCAGCGAGGTGCTTGAGGACCGTATCCAGTTTGATATCCTTTTTCTTGACGTGGAGATGCCAAAAACCGACGGGATCGATACGGCCAAGCAGATCCGTAAGTGGGACGCCCGGGTCAAGATTATCTTTATCACCAGCTATACCCACTACATGCGCAACGCCTTTGCTGTGCACGCATTTGAATATCTGGTCAAGCCCTTTAACACGGCAAAGGTAAACATGGTGCTGACCGAAGTGTTTGATTTTATCGAAAAGGAGAACAAAAGTCACGATATTTCCCTGATGATGGGCGGCGAGTTAAAGGTCTTTGCCAGCAACGATATTTATTATTTTGAGCGCGTGCGGCGAAAGATCAAAATGTGCACCGCGCAGGGCGATTTTGAATTTAACGGCGTCCTGAGCGAGATTATGGAAAAGGTTCAGGACTTTGACTTTGAATACTGCCACAAAAGCGTGATTGTGAACCTGTTCCACTGTAAGCGCATTGCAGGCGCCGACCTGTATCTGGACAATGGCGAAACCCTGCCCATAGCTCAGAAGCGCGCCGTAGAATTTAAAGCGCGGCTGTTTGATTATATTGAGGAGAATTTTAAGCTGTTGTGAGAAAGGGCTTGGAGGATAGTTTAGGGGAAGAATATGGATAAGTGGATTTATGTACTAGATATGGCTTTATCGTATGGGATTACAGGATATATTATGTTTCGTTTTATGTCCGAAGTATATGATAGAAAATATGGAGAAAACTTTAAATATTTTATTAGCTTTTTAGTTTTTGTTGTTGCAGCAATAGGATTGAATATCCTAGGCATTCCTATATTTAAAATAATTTTTTTATTAATATCACTATGCTTAATTAGCTATTCTCTCTTTATATTTGACAAGAAGTGGATGTTAATCTATGATTTTGTCTTTGCGCTTTATATAATTTTTTCAGATGTTATATCTGTTGTAATTGTTTCTTTAATAATGGATACTACGATAGAAGGAGTTGAGGAAAGTTTTAATTTTTTATTTCTTTCCGGAATATGCAATCAAATAATTTTATTGTGCGGATTTTATATTTTTGTATCTATATTTAAAAAGAACGAATTGAATACACTCAAAATAGTTCAAAATATCTTTTTAATGTTACTGGCGGTTTTTGAAATAAGTGTGCTGTATTATTTTTATATAACAATACAACAAAATTCGTCTGGAATCGCTTTAGCATATATTTGCTTTGGGTTCATTGGATTAGATATATATTTGGTCTATCTATTTGAAGCTATATCAAAACGCTATCAACTGGAAAGAGAGATGGATTTGAAAGAACAGCAGGTAATAATGCAAAATACTTATTATAAAAGTATTGAAGCGCAATATGATTATTCGAGACGATTAATACATGATATGAAAAATCATATGCAAACTGTTGAGGAACTTTATGCTAATGATAATGGTGATATGGCTCAAAGCTACGCTAGAACAATTTATAGAAAAATGGATGAATTGGGAAGTCGCTTTAAATGTAGTAATCGCTTTCTAACAATAATCATCAACAATAAATTAATAAAGTGTGATGAAAATGATATAAATGTTACACTAAAAATAGAAGATGTAGGTATTGAATTTATGGATTTTTTTGATGTTACTACAATTTTTTCTAACCTATTAGATAATGCAATTGACGCATGTCTTGAACTTTCAGTAGACGAAAGACATATAGAGATTAAACTATTTAAGTTTAATGATTTTATAACAATAGTTGTTTGTAATAGTTATAATGGCAAGATTGATTATAAAAATAATGAATTAAAAAGTACAAAGGAAGGAGAACATATGGGCGTTGGTTTGAAAAATGTAAAGGCAGCGATTGAAAAGTATAATGGAAGTATTCAATACAAAGCAGAAGAAATGTTTAGGGTTGAAATTTTAATTTCTTCATCGTAAAAAGAGCATAGAATTTCTTACTTTGGACATATTTAAAATATAAAAGACCATAAATTTATTTCTTGAAGCAGTAAAGATTGTGATTTATTTTCTTTGTACATATAATAGCATTTATCAGCTGATAAACTACATAATATAGAATGTTATGAGGTGTACTAAATGAAAAAAGATGGTTTCAAGAATAAAATCCTAAAAAATGTGGCAAAAGCTGCTCATCATGAAGCAGTTAAAGATGCTAACACAGCATGTTGGATGATCCATCATCAAGAAAAAGCTCCCGTAAATACTAAAAAATTCCGTAAATTCTAATGTTTGAGAAAGCTTCTGAAGCATTAATTTATCAATTAAAAAAAAGAGAAATTGTGGTCGATGAAGATGTTGAAATATACCAGTTTGGAATCAAGGTTTTAATGCTCAAAACGGTTCACTACGCTTCCATGCTTTTGGTGGGCCTGCTTTTCGGCATGCTGCCGGAGACCATACTCTTTTTAATTGTATATGCGGCCATCCGCGCCTATGCCGGCGGTTATCACGCCGATACACGCGGGGTCTGCTACCTGCTGTCATGGATCACAATACTTTCTGTTTTACTCATTGCCCGGTTCTGCCCGGCAGGGGCGGTTGCGGTGGTTACCGCAGCGCTTACGCTGTCCGCTTTTCCGGTGATCTACAAATGGGCGCCGGTCGAAAACAGCGCAAAGCCGCTGGATGATGCAGAGTGCACCCATTACCGGAAACGGGCGAGAAGAATACTGGTGGCTATCAGTGCTTGTGCGTTGCTTGCCGGACTGGTTTTTAACAGCCGGTTTGGGCTGGTCGCCGCGGAATGCCTGGGCCTTGAGGCGCTGATGATGCTGCTGGGGCTGTGGAAAAATGGGCGTTAAGCCGAGGTATACAAGAGAACAGCAGGATGTGATTCAGGAAGCGGTGGAATGTGGTTTTGATGTGTCGCCGTATATTACGGAGGCCTTCACGCCAGACCAGATACGGGAAATTTTCTGGGGATTGATGACCGGTGTGGATGTGACCTTTTATAACGATCCTGAGTATTCAAACTGCCAGATGTGGCAAATACGGGAAGGACTTACAGGAAAGGTAGATGTATCGGTCTATGCGGATAAAAATCTGGATTGGAAAAAAATGTACCTGATCCGGATGGGTTTAGAGGAAGGGCTTGATGTATCGGAGTATGTGCGGCAGGGCATGGACCCGGAGCAGATCCGGGCAATTTTGCAGGGCTACCGTACCGATATTGATTATACGCTTTATGCGAAGCCCTGGTACACAGCTGGCGAAATGCGGGAAATCGGCTCAAAACTGATCCGGGAAGCGGTTCTGAACAGAGCGGAGGAGACGCCTGGCGCTGGCGGTATATTTAAGAGTATAAAAAAATAACAGGTGCCCAACTGCAATTTGGACACCCGCATTTTTTTATTCTACTGGGTCGTGGCTGAGTAAAAACAGAGTCAGAATTTCTTCTGCGTATTTTCCTTTTTCTGCTGGACAGCGTTCTAAAAGCTCCAGCAGTGCTGCGTACTTCGTCCCCATATATTCTTTGGGGCCGTAGAGAATTGCGTCGGCGGACATTTTCAAAACGTCACAGAAACGATTCAGGCTTTTTAGAGAAAAGCCCTTAGTCCCCAGTTCTATATCGGCAAGGAAGGTTGGTGTGATACCGATTTTTCTTGCCAATTCATCACGGGACATGTTCAGAAATGTTCTTTGTTTACGAATACGAAGGCCAATCGCCTTATGATCTAGCTCTTGCATACAATTCCCCCTAAAAATAGTATTTACGCTTTTAGCTGTTGACTCCATACCATTGTGATATAAGCCGGTGGTTTATTTAAAAACCAGACACTTTTGCGCATTTTAATAGGACCACAGTAGACTTCTTAATTATATCCGCTTTTACCAGTAATTTCAAGTCTCTGTAAGAAAACTGAAAGGAACCGGAAAAAAGTCCGGTATTCTCTCCCGAAGACAGGTTCAGGGGGATTTTTTTGTTTGTCGGAAATATTTTAAGTTGAAAAAATTTCGTACTCTCAGGCAAATTAATCGTGACAAAAAGTCGAAAAACCGGCAGGTTGCATATAATTCAAAATGTGATATAATGAAATGGATTAACGGAAAAAGGACGTATTTTTATGAATGTAAATTTTGAACATTACAAGGTCTTTTACTACGTAGCGCGCCATGGCACCATTACACAGGCGGCCCAAGCACTGTATATCTCGCAGCCGGCAGTGAGTAAATCGATCCATCTGCTGGAAAAGGAGCTGTCATGTGAGCTTTTTCACAGGAATCAGAAGGGGATGACTCTGACGCCAGAGGGCGAAATGCTGTACGGACATGTGGCAAAGGCCTATGAGCAGCTGGCACTGGGTGAAAAAAAGCTCTGGGAAATGCTGAATCTGAACAATGGGGTGGTGCGGCTGGGCACCAGTGACATGATCGCCCGTTTTTTCCTGCTGCCTTATCTTGAGAAGTTTCACAGCCTGTACCCGGATATCCGCATCAATATGCAGAGCGGCACCACGCCTGGCACACGTGTTGCCCTGAAGGAGGAACGTATTGAGGTGGGCGTGGTATCCTCACCGGTGGCTGCCTCAGACGATATTGAGATTTATCCGATCCGGGAGATTCAGGACGTTTTTGTGGCGGGTCTGGACTACGCGCCCCTTGCCGAGAAGGTGCTGAGCTTTGAGGAGATTATGGCGCACCCCATCATCTGTACAGAGCGCAACACGGCCAGCCGCCATTATCTGGACACATTTTTCCTCAAACACAAGATCCATCTGGAGCCGGCCTTTGAGCTGGGGACTATGGAGTTAATCATGCCTTATGCGGAAAGAAACCTGGGTATTGGCATCGCAGTCCGTGATGTGGCGCAGGAGCGTCTGGAGCAGGGGAGTTTGATTGAGATCCGGGCCAAGGTGGAGATGCCGAAGCGGCAGATCTGTGTGATCAAGCGGAAAAAGGGTGGTATCTCTAAGGCAGCAGAGGCTTTTCTGGACATCATTTTACCATAACTTTTGGTTATAAAACATATAAGAATATTTCATTTTACTTATGGCAACGAGAAGGGTAAAATCGTTACTGTACGAAAAATGAAAGGAAGATTTTATTTTGAAAAAAGGCTATTTATATATTGTCATTGCGACGTTGTTTTTCAGTTCAATGGAGATCGCCCTCAAAAGTGTTTCAGGCCAGTTCAACGCTGTGCAGATGAACCTGACCCGTTTTTTGATCGGCGGTCTTGTTTTAATTCCCTTTGCGTTCAGGACGCTTAAAAAGAAAAATGAACATCTGGATAATAAAAGCCTGCTGCACTTTGCGGGATTGGGCTTTCTGGGGGTGGTGGTCAGCATGACCTTTTATCAGCTGGCTGTGGAAAATGCCAACGCCTCGGTGGTGGCAGTGCTGTTTTCCAGCAACCCGGTGTTTGTGCTGTTTTTCTCAGGCATTATCCTGCACGAGGTGATCAAGAAAAACCATGTAGCGGCCATTGTGCTGGAAATTATTGGAATCCTGGTGATTGTCAATCCTCTGCACACCGCCCTCAATATCGCGGGAGTGGTCATGGCGATTTTGGCAGCGGTGGCTTTTGCCCTGTATTCGGTCTTTTCTAAAAAGCAATGTAACCGCTACGGCGGCGTGGTGGTGACCTGCGGGAGCTTTTTATTCGCCAGCCTGGAAATGCTGCTGCTCATCGGACTCAGTCATGTGGGCCCGGTGGCGGATATGCTAAGCGGTAGCGGACTTGCTTTATTTGCCAATATTCCACTGCTCACAGGTTATACAGTGTCCAATATCCTTACGATGCTGTATATCTGTATCGGCGTGACCGGCGGTGGCTATGCTTTTTACTTCATGGCTATCGAAGAAACCTCGGCCAGTACGGCGTCGCTGGTGTTCTTCTTTAAACCGGTGCTGTCGCCTATTTTGGCAGTGCTGATCCTGCACGAAGCGGTGCCGGTCAACATGGTGATTGGTGTGCTGCTGATCCTGGCCGGCTCTCTGGCGAACCTGCTGCCAGCGTTTGCGCACAGGGAAGAAAAGTCTGTGTCCCTGAGCACAGAGCAGGGCCGTTCCTAGCCTGTTTTATAAAATCTGAATGTTGAAGCCACAGAGAATCCCTTAAAATCTCTGTGGCTTTTTTTGTTAAAAATCTGCTTTTTAATTTAGAATTATTCTTGACAAGCTTCTTTTATCATGCTAGAATACACTCATCAAACAGTTAGAAAAAACTAACAAAAATAAATTTAATGAAAAGAGGTATCAACATGAAAAATTTAATTGGCAAAGAATTGATCGATTTTGAAGTACAGGCATATCATGAAGGTGATTTTAAAACCGTCACAAAGGAAGATGTTCTGGGAAAATGGGGCGTGTTCTTCTTTTACCCGGCAGATTTTACTTTTGTGTGTCCGACAGAGCTGGCGGACGTAGCGGATAATTATGAAGAGTTCAAAAAGATCGGCTGTGAAATCTATTCGGTTTCTGAAGATACCCATTTTGTACATAAAGCCTGGGCCGACACCACTGATACTATCAAAGGCCTTCCATACCCAATGTTAGGCGACCCGGCCGGTGTGCTGGCAAAATTCTTTGGTGTGCTGGTCAAGGAAGAAGGACAGGCGCTGCGTGGTACCTTTGTGGTGGACCCAGACGGCGTCATCAAGGTTTACGAAATTCATGACATGGGCATTGGCCGTAATGCTGAGGAGCTTCTGCGTAAAGTACAGGCCGCTCAGTTTGTAAGAGAACACGGCGATCAGGTCTGCCCTGCTAAATGGAAACCAGGCGAAGACACTCTGACACCAAGCTTAGACTTAGTCGGTAAGTTGTAAGAAGCAGGAGGGCGCCATGGATAAGATTTATGACTTGATTATTATCGGCGGCGGTTCCGCCGGACTCTCGGCTGGTATCTATGCTGCCCGGGCCATGCTCGACACATTGATAATTGAGAAAAACCAGCCGGGCGGCCAGGCTGTGAATACCGCAGAGGTGGTTAACTATCCTGGTATCCGCCGTACCACCGGCCCCAGGCTCATGGATGAAATGCACAAGCATGCCATGGATTTTGGCGCAGAGTTTGCTGTGGCCGAGATTGAGGGGGTGGATTTTAACGGAGAGGTGAAAGAGCTGCACACCAGCCGTGGCACCTACAAAAGCCGTGCGGTCATCATCGCTACAGGGGCCTCCCCGCGCAAGATCGGCTTTGTCGGCGAGAAGGAGTATACCGGACGCGGCATTGCCTACTGTGCGACCTGTGACGGCGAGTTCTTCAGCGGCCTTGATATTTTTGTGCTGGGAGGCGGTTTTGCCGCAGCCGAGGAGGCTGTGTTCCTGACCCGTTACGGCAGAAGCGTGACCATTGTGGTGCGTGAGGATGATTTTACCTGCGCCCAGATGGTGGCAGACAAGGTTAAGGAGCACCCGGGCATTGAGGTGTGGTACAACACCGAGGTAAAAGAAGTGTCCGGCGATGATTTCCTGAAAAAGGCTGAGTTTTTTAACAATAAGACAGGCGCCACCTTTACCTATGAGAGCAAAGACGGCAAGCCCTTTGGTATGTTCGTGTTCGCGGGCTATGAGCCGGCGACCCAGATATTTAAAGATCATGTAGACATTGACGCTGAGGGCTATATTCCCACCAGTGACCGCATGGAAACCAATGTCCCTGGCGTCTACGCCGCGGGCGACCTGCGGCCAAAGGAGCTGCGCCAGATCGTCACGGCTGTGGCCGATGGCGCCATTGCAGCCACCGCAGCGGAAAAATACGTGGCGGCAGAGCGGGAACGCCTGGGTCTGGCAGCACCAGAACCTAAGGCAGTCAAAACACCGGCAGCACCAGAGCCGGAAGCGGAAGCGCCCCAGGGCGCGGAAGATGGTTTTATCCCGGCAGCCATGAAAGCCCAGCTCAAGGAAATTTTCGGAAAGCTCGAACGCACCGCGCGGGTGGTGACCATCATCGATCCAGCTGTGCCAAAAACTTTGGAAATGCAGGGCTTCTTAGAGGAAGTGGCAGCGCTTAACGACCATATCCAGGTCGAGGCCTATAAAAAAGGTGAGGAGCCTGAGCTGGAAGCCGCCATGCATCTCGACAACCTCCCGGTTGCGGCTCTGTTTGATCCAGAGGGCCAGTATTCCGGCGTCAAATTCACCGGTATCCCCGGCGGACATGAAATGAATTCCTTTGTTCTGGCAGTTTATAACTTTGCCGGACCGGGCCAGGCAGTGGACGAGGCGCTCGCCAAACGGATTGCGGCCATCGACCATCCTGTCAATGCCCAGATCTGTATCTCTTTGTCCTGTCATTTCTGCCCAGATGTGGTGGCGGCCTGCCAACGCATCGCTCTAATGAACCCGAACATTCAGGCGGAAATGATCGACACGGCTCTTTTCCCAGAGCTGAAGGAAGAATACAAGCTCATGAGCGTGCCAGCCATGATCCTCAACAAACGGGATGTGGTTTTCGGCGCTAAGAAAATGAGCGAAATCGTAGAAATTTTTGAAAATCTGAAAAACTAAATCATTAAATCCTCCGTAAAGGCGGCCTTCGGGCCGTCTTTTAGCGTGTCAAAAAAATTTAGCATAAGAGACGAAGCATTAAAGAGAGGACTGTTTAGTTGAAAGTGGAAAGTTCATGAAGCAAATCTGCCAAAAGCAGATTTAATTGAATACGGCCTTCGGGCCGTCTTTTTTTGTAAAGAAAACGACTTGCTGTGCAAGCGGCAAGGCAGGCTTAAGCACGGGCAGAAAAACGTTTGTCAGGGACATAACAGAGGAAAATTTGGCGGCCGTATCGTTTTCTGAAAGCGCTTGAATTTTAAACGCGCAACTTCAGTAATAAAACGACAGAAATGGTAAAAAAAGTGAAAAGGTATTTTGAGTTTGTTAGACTTATTATAAAGGTAATCAATAGTGGCGATTTGGCGCTTGCCACAAATATAAAGAAAATAAAAAGGTAGAAAAAATGAGAGAGAAGAGTAAAAAAACCATCAAAACAAGGCTTCTGGCCCTACTTCTGGTTTTCTGCATGACATGCCAGATGGTTTCGTATAGCCCGGGGAACGTGGTACGGGCTGAAGGGGAGGACAGCGGAGTAAGTGAAGTCCTGGACGATGGAGGGCTTAGTCTGCCCGAAAACATCACGGAAGCCGGTCTGGAAAACTCTGCCGAGGAGTCTGAAACCGTTATTCCCGAGGAGGAAACCCCGCAGCCAACCGACTGGACTGCGCAGACCGACAGTCTGCGGCTGACCCTGGCGGGTATGAGCTATCAGAAAGGCGATGAAGAACCCGTTGATCTCAACGCTGAGGAAAACAAATGGGATTTGTCTGCCCTCAACCCCGAGGAAGCCGGACGGCTCACCTTTAAATGGCAGTACGCGTTTGCAGAAGGCACGGCGCTGAACAGCGGCGATACCTTCAGCCTTGGCATGCCCAAAAACGCTGAGGGAAAAGCCGTTGTCGAGCTTAAGGACACCGAAGCTCCCGTTGCCCTGACCGATGAAAAGGATAATGAGCTTGGCAGCTATGAAATAGAGGACAATATTGTTACCGTTACCCTGAACGAGACAGCCGCGGGGAGCACCGAAGCCGTGAGCGGCGTTCTTGAGCTGAGCGGCGTCCTGAACGCCGAAGCCCTGAAGAATGGCGAAACCACAGACGCAGCCCTTGCGCCCCAGGGCGAAGCCGGTGAGCAGTGGCAGTTTACGCTGCCCGGAAAAGCCGCGGCAGAACCCGTCCCAGAGCCTGCGCCAACCGCCGAAGCCGAACCGGAAAAAGAAAATCCGGTGATGAATGGGTTAAAGGCCTTGTTTGGGGTGCAGCCGAGAACAGCGGCGCAGACAGGGCCGCAGGATGTGACGGATAATGAAAATGATTTGAAATTGGACATTGCTTATATTGATTACATTTCCCCTGATGGTATTACCCAGTCCTTTTCACCTGAAGGAGCTCCGCCGACTATTGATATGTCGAAAGTCAAGTATGAAGTAGGCGGTTATTTTAACATGGGCGTCAATTTCAAATTTTTAAATTTAAAACCCGGCGATACAAATCGTTCCATCAAAGGCGGAGACTATTTTATTTATGATATTTCAAAATATTTTAGCATCAATGATGAAAGCATCATTGATAAGGACCAGACTCTTGCCCAAGGGGGAACAGACATTGCTAATTATGTGATTACAAAAAAAGAGGATGGCAGTTATGAGCTAAGGGTTACCTTTACCGACATTGTCGCCAATGGAAATTATACCACCATCGAAGGAAATATTGCAGTAGGTTTACAGCTAGCAGACCGTGGAAATGATAATGGAAATCCTGTTACGATACCTTTGGACATTCAGGGAACGCCGAATCCCGACTCTGTCATAACACTTCCGCCTAAAACACCATTGATTGACGGCATAAAAAAAAGCGGCATTTATGATCCGGAAACGGGTGAAGTGGTTTGGCAGTTAGCTGTCGGTACATCGGAAAAAAGTGCTGGTGCCAGTCTTGCAGACGTTAAAATCATTGAAAAGTTTCCTGCTGGTCTGGCATTGGCCGATAAAGTCAGTGGAACGCTGGAAGATGGCACTCCGTTGGAGTTTAGCAAGCAATCTGACGGAACTTACGCCTTTACATTTTGGAAAACAGACGATACTAAGACAGCGCCGAAGGCCCCGGCGACTATCACGGTCAGGACAAATGTGGCAGACAGTGTTTATGAACAATTAAAAGATAACACGGGAGCGGCCAGCGCAACTTTGACCAATGATGTTGAGATCGCTATGGATGATGGTGCTGGGATTAATCTTGGTGGGAACAGAACCGCCAGTGCGCCGGCCACTATCTATAAATCCGGTATCGAAAAGCATGGCGTACAAATCGGCAGTGATACCATCAAATGGTATATTACCATCAACGATACCGGAGACGGAAACCCGAGAAATAATATTTATCAGGCTATAGTAACCGACAAACTCTCTTCGGGTTTACAGTTTGATCCTTCAGGAACTGTTACGATCACCAATATTGATAAAAATCAGGCCGTCGGTTTTACGTATTGGAATGGTATTGGTGAGGAACCGCAAAAGAACTACTATACTTACACGGCGCCTGTTTCAGATGCTGAGGGAGGCAAGATCGTCTGGTATTTTAAAAATCCGGAAACCCTTAAAAACGCTTATCAAATTGAATTTGATACAAAAGTAGAACTGCCAGATAAAGATGTAGATTACGACCCGGATAATATGCCGGAAAGCTTAAAAAATGAAGCTTATATGACCGCCAGCTGGCTCCATGGTACGAAGCCTGGGACAAGTATTGAGTATGGTTTTGGCCCTATCGGTTCAGACTTTAATGTGGCTTATGTGGATAAAAGCGTACAAGCAGACCAGAAAACCGGTCTTATCGACTGGACCATCCACCCCAGCACGCATCTGCCGTCGGAACATTTGAACGGCACTAATGACAGCGCAGTACTTACCGATAGAATTACAATGGAAGATCAGGATTTTCAGACAGGGACTCTAAAAGTTTATAATGAAAGCAATAAGGAATTGGCAGAAATGGACGGCGTGAAGATAATAGAGCCTTCTATTATAAATGGCAATCAATTTACGCTCACCATCACGGGCACAAGCCTAAAAAATTTGAATAATCTGACCATAAAATATCAGACTAAGGCTAAAAATTATTTCAAAGAAAATTATACCAATCATAAATACGCCAATACTGTTGATCTAGAAGTGCATGACGGCAATACAGTTTTTAAAAGTAAAGACAGCGCTGAAGTTACCTTCCCCAATAATTTCCTGAAAAAAACTACTGCATACGAGGATACCACCGGAACAATGATTTATACTATTCTGGTGAATGACAGCAAGATGAGCATGGATAAGCTCTCTGTCACCGACAATTTAAATGCTTTGGTCACAACCATTACAAAAGGGGATGGAACATCAACAGAGATCACAGGCCTGAACAAAGATGGCACAAATATTTGGACTGTTGGATCTCCGACAGATACCACCATTAAAGTAGATGGAACAGATAAAACTTTGTCAGATGCTGATGTAACACTTGAAAATAAAAATGGAATCATCACGCTGAATAAAGAAAGTTTAACGAGTTCATCCTACCAATTTGACATTAAATTAAAACTGACCGACGAGGCAAAGAAGAAATATCTCGGCGCGGCGGACTGCAGCGTCAGCACAAAAAACACTGTTACCGCAAAGACACCTCAATTTAATGAGGACAATGGTTTTTCGGTAGAATCCATTGGAAACGGACAGGGACAGATCATTGAAAACAAGCTGGCGGACAAAAAGAACATTACAGCAGAAGGTGTTAAAGGAAAATATGACTGGCAGATTGTTATTAACCCCAACGCTGTGCAACTAGTAAAGGAGGATGGCAACGACGCTACCACAGCGGTGATTCAGGATACCATTCCAACAGGTATGGAGTTTGACATCGCCTCGTTGGTTTTAGAAAAAAAAGAAAATGGAAGTTACAGTTCTGTAAGCTTAGATAAAACAAAAGACATTGCCATCAAAATGGAAGGCGGCAGTACAGTTTTACAGATTACTCTCCCAGATACCAAATCTGCGTATAAGCTAAAATACACCACCAATATTGTTGCGCCTATCAATAGCGGAAAAGTTACTAACAAGGCCGAGCTAATTGTAGACGGAAAGACCTCCAGTAGTTCCAACCAGGAATCCAGTGCAGATAGAAGTTCTTGGGCGCATTTGGAAGGCTTTGCCAGCTATACCTTTGTCAAATACGACGCTACCGCAGGAATAACCTTCCCGCTGCAGAATGCCAAGTTTGGTCTGTATACGGAGAGCAACTGCAGCACACTCAAAAACATCTATGTCTCCGATGAAAATGGAAATGTTCAGTTCTTTGGACTGCAGCCAGGTGAAACCTATTACGCAAAAGAGCTGGAAGCTCCGCAAGGGTATCAGCTGGATGCAAGTGTTAAAACAGTTAGTATCGAAGCAGATAAAGGTGGGCAGACAGTTGACTCTGATCCTGTAAAAAATGACCGTAACGCCGGCGGTGTGATGGAAATTGTAAAGCAGTTTAATCAAGCAGACAACAATCAATTTACAGATAAAAATTTACAGTCCACCTTCGAGCTGTATCTGTATCCCTTTGCTGAAAAAGGAGACACCGCCAAAAAAACCAAGGTATTTGTAACGGCTAATGGTGGAGGATATTCCTACACCGGAACTGAAATGGGCGGCACGGCAGACAATAGTATTGCAATTCAAAACGCCGAAGATGGCCACCTGAAAATTGAGGATCTCCCATGGGGAACTTATGGATTAATCGAAAAGGAAGCGGCTGATGGCTTTGTCACCGACGCAACTGAAAGAAAGTTCGTTGTGACAGAAAAAACAGGCAGCACCCCAAATTTTGAAACAAAATATGGAGAAGGTTTTAATAAAACGAGTGGTGAGTTGGATCCTGTAATTAACGGTTCAACAAAAATCTTCATTGGAAAGAAAGACGAAAAAGGCAAGTTTTTATCCGGCGCGCATTTAGTGATTGCAACAGAAGCGGTTACTGAACAAACCAGTGATAAAATTGTTAAAAATCCGATTGATAATTTGCCATATAAGTGGATTTCAGCGGGAGAGGTTAAAGAAATCACAAACCTTCCTGCAGGTACTTACTATCTCTGCGAGATTGACGCGCCGGGAAGTGTAACAACCGTTGGTAAAGCAAACGCCATTCTATTTACGCTAAAACAAGATGGTAAGCTGACAACCGGCGAGGGTATTACAGAAGATACCATTACCATGGTTGACAAAACTAACAAAATTACCATCAAAAAGCTGGACCAGCTGGACAGCCGTGTACCGGGGGCGACCATCGAACTTCAGGAAAAAAAGGATGACGATAGTTATGCTGTTCCGAATGCTCATAATGAAAGTAATGGTAGCGACAACGAGTGCTGGGTTCGCACCACAGATGCAGATAACGATCTTGTTTTTGAAGGCCTGCAGCGTAATAAAGAATATAAAATTGTCGAAACTGGCACTGCCCCCAGCGGCTACCTGTCAGCTAAGGAAATCACCTTTACCATGGGTGATGACAATAGTGTAAAAAATGTAGTGCTGAATAATACGGGCATGGAGAGTGCGCCAGATAATTATAAGAATATTAACAACGGCACTACTTTCACTCTTCGGGATGAACGGATTTTAGGCCATGTCGAGTTCCTAAAACTAGACAAAAATAAAGATGAAAAAGGCAATCAAAAACCACTTGCAGGGGTCACCTTCGATTTATATGAAGATGTAAATAAAGATGGTAAGTACGATAATGGAGATAAAAAGATCAATAAGGATAATGATCACTTTGTTTCCGCCCCAGATGGTAAGGTAACGACAGTTGGTAGCGGCTTAATTAACCCGCAGACAGGAATGGAATTTTTAAATGGCATACTTGAGGGAACATATTATTTTAAAGAGGTTGAAACGCTTCACGATTATGTCCAGCCGGAAGATTTGATTACAGCGTC
The DNA here is from genome assembly GCF_002441855.2 of Eubacterium maltosivorans. NCBI lineage: Bacteria > Bacillati > Bacillota > Clostridia > Eubacteriales > Eubacteriaceae > Eubacterium > Eubacterium maltosivorans. The sequence continues at coordinate 3,047,412 of NZ_CP029487.1, forward strand.
TGTGAAAATTACAGAAGGTAACCGATATACTTGGACAACGGTTGGAAGCAATACAGAATATTTTGTCAATAAGCTACTCTCGATTACCAACATGCCAATTAAATGCGACGTAACCCTGGAAAAAACTGATGTGGAAACTGGAGCTGCAGTCAATGGTGCGGTATACGGGCTTTATACAGATGAAGATTGTACAACATTAGCCCAAGGCGGCCCTGCCAATGCTAAAAAAGACAGAACAGCCACCACGCTGAAAAAAGACGAATCAATTCAATGGACGGATTCGAACAGCACCACTTACACACATCAAATGACGGCAGAAGGTCAGGCATGGTTCTGCGATGTGGGCAGAGGAACGTACTGGATTAAGGAAATCACACCAGCGCCGGGCTATACCCTCAGCGATCAAGTGATCGGGCCATTTACCATTGATAATAACAGCAAAGAAGCAACAATAGACCTTAACACAACATCAACTATCGGCGGAGTAACCAATGGCAAGATCACCGATGAACAGACAAAAATCGAAATCGCCAAAATAAAAACGGGGACGGCCGAAAAATTATCCGGTGCAGAATTGAAGCTGACCGGGAAATTCGTGGATTCGACAGATACAGCTAGTGGTATCATTTGGACAACCAGCAGCGATCAATTTGAAGTATTTTCTGGAAAGCTGATTGCCGATGAAGTCTACACCCTGACCGAAGTAACCCCGCCCGCAGGCTATGAAAAAGCTGCGGATGTGAAACTGAAAGTCGACGCATTTGGAAAATTGTCCGCCAGCACAGATGGCGGTACAAACTGGCAGGAGGTTGATAATAACCAATACCAGTTAAGCGACAATCCGGTGGAAATATCTTTTGATAAAAAAGACCAGTTTATCCAGCCGGTAAATGGGGCTGAACTTGCCATTTACAAGCTTAATGCCAGCAATAATCCAGAAGGTGATGCCATCGAAACATGGACAACTGACCAAAACAGCCACAAGGTCAGCGCAAAGCTGAGCGTGGGACAAAAATACCGTTTGACAGAGGAAAACACGCCAGCGGGCTACACGACAGCCACAGCCATTGATTTTACCATCACCGATGACGGAAAAATCAGCAATCAAAAAGGTTTGAGTAATAATGACGAAACCCTCACGATGACTGATAAGCGGATTATGGCGCATGTACAACTGGCAAAAACGGATACCAGCAATCAGGCGATCGGCGGTATGCGGTTTACACTGTACAAACAGATTGGAGATGCGCCTGATCTTAAAGATGGCAGCAACGGAGATAGCGCGATTACGTCCTTTACCCTGGATACCTCTGGTATCTGGAAAAGCCAGACACAGACAGGGGTGGACAATAGAGATACAGGACAAAAACTGAACGAAGGACTGGCCATAGGAAAATATTATTTCCTCGAAACCGACGCCACCGACAGTTATTATCTGCCGGCCGACATGGATGGGCGCGTGACACCCTTTGAAGTGACAGAATTACGAGATAAACAGACAATCGAGACAAGTACAAAAAATGCGCCGATGACCGCTGGGGTCACCCTCAAAAAGGTTGACGCTGAGAGCAAAGCCACAGGTCTTGCAGGCGCGCAGTTTACTCTGACACGCGTAAAAGACGGAAAAGGCAATGAAGTAACTGAAACAGCCAAGACGTTTAGCTCAGAAGCTGACGGTACCGTCAAAGCAGAAAACCTGAAAAAAGGACACTATACCCTGAAAGAAACAGGTGCTCCAGAAGGCTATGACCTTGGAACAGAACCCTTCGAGTGTGAATTTGACGTTACCGACGCAGTTCAGGGCAAGACACTGACCATCGCGGAGAATGCGGCCAACGATAGTGCCTTTAGCTTAAGCGTTACAAAGAACAAGAGCGCGGTAATCGCTGAAGGAATTGCCAACACCCGCAAACCCGCCAGCTTCACCCTGGAAAAAATCGACAGCCAGAATAGCAGTACAAAGCTGAGCGGCGCGAAATTTGGAGTTTATACCAAAACTACAGAAGATTTTGCGAGCGACAATGGCAAAAATCTAGTCTTAACCGCGGAAACCGGCAAAACCTATGACTGCTCCAAAAAAACGCCAACAGAAACAACCGGGACCGTTGGTCAGCTTGCGCTCAACAATCTGCCTTGGGGCGATTACTGGATCATCGAGACCGTGCCGCCGGCCGGCTATCAGCTGCCAGCGAACAACACCGCCAAAGCTTTTACCGTGGACGCGGCCGCCCTTGATGTGAAGTGGATGAGTGGCGAGGCCATTACAAATGCCCAGAACAATCTGACATTAAAAAAGACGGATATGGAGGGCAACGCCCTATCCGGCGCTAAGCTTAAAATTGCAGATAGTAAGGGTGTTTCGGTAGCGGATGCTGCTTTAAATGCAGAAGCAAGTACCTGGATTATTACAGGTGCCCTAACCGCTGATACAGAATATTTCTTATATGAAGAAAACGTACCGAAGGGTTACGAAACCCCAGCGCTTAAAAACAGCGATAATGGTTACCTTGCTAAAATTGTGATGGGTGCAGACGGAAAAATAAGCGTTACAGAAGATAACACCCAGAATGGTCTGGTGAAAACAGGAGATGACTCAACCAGCCTGACCATTAAAAACCAGCCCATCGAAGTTACCTTTAATAAAACGGATATGGATGGAACTGCTCTGAACGGCGCGGAATTTGAAATCACAGGTGCTTTCACTGATGGAAAAAATCTTGTTAAAATTACAGACACCGCAGCCCTCAGCGGCAAAATGGTGGCGGGCAGCCAGTATACCGTGACCGAAACCACACCGCCGAAAGGGTATAAAAAGGCTGCTCCGTTTACCTTTACCGTGAATATCGACGGTACGATAACGCGGTCTGATGAATCGGCAAGCTATGTTTCCGTTGCGCAAAACGACCAGACCAATACGGTTACCCAGATCACTGTCAAGGATGACCTGGTCAAGACAATGATCAAAAAGACTGATGAGGATGGAAAGCCGATAGGTGGTGCGGAATTTACGGTCACCGGTAAGTTTAAAGATGCACCTGATGTCGAGACATCACAGATCGTCAAACCGACAGCCGACGGCGCGGCGGAAATTCTAAACTTGATCGAAAGCTCAAGCAAAGACAATCCTGACCACATTTATACATTGAAGGAAACCCGCGCGGCTGACGGCTACCAGCGCGTGACCGAGACAGCACAGTTCTTTATCTGTCCTGAGGCCAAGGTGCACTTTGTCGCTGGAAAAGATATTTCTGGCGTGACTGACATTGAGGTTGATGAAATTACCATGACCTTCAAGGATAAGCCCATTGAACTGAAATTGAAAAAAACCGATGAAAACAGCGCGCCTTTGGCCGGCGTCACCTTTGAGCTTGCCGGCAAGTTCGCGGATAATCCGAGTGAGTCCGCCCAAAAAACGCTCGTCAGTGATAATAACGGCGGCTATACTCTGGACAAAACGCTTATAGCTGGAGAAGAGTATACGCTCAAGGAAACCAAAGCGCCCCAGCAATATCAGATTTACGAAAATGAGGTAAAGATCAAGGTAACCGAAAATGGAGAGACCATCGAAATTGTCGGAAACCATGAGGGTATCAGCATTGATAACAATGTCCTGACCTTCCAGAACAAGCTTAAGCTGGGCGATATCGTCTTTGCGAAGCAGGCTGTAAACAGCAGTGAAGATCCAAGCCCAACCAATCTGGGCGGCGTAACCTTTGGCTTATACAGCGATGCGGAATGTAAAAGTCTAATAAAGACTGCGGTCAGCAGTGATGAAGGAAAGGTCATGTTTAAGGATATTCCGGCGGGCGAATACTTCATACAGGAAATGCCGCAAGCCGGGGATGTAACCCAGTATTATCAGGCTAATAAAACTGTCTATAAAGCAGACATTGACGGCAGCAAAAAAGCCAATACCGGTGAAGTGTATACCATTGAGCTGGAAATCATCATCAATACGGCCATCCGCGGCAGTATCACACTCAGCAAAATCGACGACACTTTTAAGACGGCCGGAGCGGATGGAAGTGAAGTAGACCTTGCCCTCAGCGGCGCACAGTTTGCAGTCTGTCTGAAAGGTACTAAAACTGCTGTGGCTGGCATCACCGAAAAATCTGAAATACCCGGCGAGTACACGTTGCAGCCGGCTGGCCAGATCGCTCTGGGCGATGGGTACACAACAGAAGTACAGAACAGTTTTGGTATCCCGTACCTGTACGATAATAAGCTACTGGCAGGCGAGTATGACATTTATGAAACCGCAGCGCCCGGCGGCTATATCACACCGGACAATGTGATGGCAGAGCTGCATATAGCAGAAATAGCTACCAGTATTAATGGAGAGCCCACCACGCAGGCGGTCATCACGAACACGATCCGCCGAAGTATGGTTTCCATCGAAAAACAGATCGAGACAACCGCCGATGGAGCTATTGATGTTAAGACCGTCAGGGCTGGAGCAGGTTATCAGTTTAAGCTGGAGCGGGCTAAGGAAGCCGACGGCACAGCCGCCCGGTTTGGTTATACTGCGACAGCAGTAACCGGGGACAACGGGAAGGCCGTGTTTGACAATGTTCCAGTAGGACAGTATCAAATTACAGAAATTCCGGTTAAAAATTTAACCGAGCCTTATGTATTGCCAGCGGCCCAGACGATTATCGTCCATGAGGACGGAAGTGTGGACAACGGTGATAAACAGAATCAATTTATCAACGCCCTCAAACGCGCCTCCATCACCGGCGTCAAAACCGACACCGACACAAAACAAGGCGTCGCTTATCCGGTTAACGGCGCGGTCATCGGGCTGTTTAAGGACAGCCAGAAGGTGGCACAAGCCACCACTGATGAAAAAGGCGCGTACTGTTTTGATAACATTCCTTATGGCAGCTATACCTTGAAAGAAATCGCCGCGCCTGAAGGTTATGTTCTCAACGACACCCAGACCATTGATGTAAAAGTAAGCGAAGATGGTCAGGAGACACAGGTCGGCGAAACCATCACCAACACACTGTTGAAAGGTAGCCTGACGCTCTTAAAAACCAATGAAGACAGCAGTAAAAATCTGCCGGGAGCTCAGTTTACTTTAACAGGTAAAAATAATTATGGTGATGACATTATACCGATTGTCAAAACCACGGGTGCCGATGGTTTAGCCGCTTTTGAAAACCTGCCGCTGGGCAGCTATATCCTCACAGAAACCAGGCAGCCAAGCGGTTATGAACGCTTGACACAGAGCTTTGATGTCCAGGTAACGGCAGACAGGAACGGCAATGCCGCTGAGGTCAGCATGACACAAGATAAAACAGCTTTGCAGCCCAACAGAGAAGGACAATATGCCGTTACTAACAGCGTATCCCGGATTACTTTTACCAAAGAAGGGCACACGGGTGAGCTTTGTGCCAATGGCGAAAACGCCGATGCTATTTTAGGCGCGCGACGGCCGTTAAAGGGCGCGAAATTCGGCCTGTACACAGCAGATAACAGCCTTGTGAAGGAAGCAGTGAGCGATGAACAGGGACAGGTTGTATTCTCGGATATTGCTTCAGGTACCTATCTTGTTAAAGAGCTTGAAGCCCCGCACTGTTATCAGGTAGATGAAGCTGTTTATATGGCAGTGGTGGATGAAAATGGCATGTTTGGAGGATTAAAAGCTCCAGACGGACAGGACATCCCCGGTAACAAGATTGTGGACGATGCAGTCCGCAGCCAGATTAAGGTGATTAAAGTAGACGAGCAGGACCCAACCAAGGTACTGCCGGGCTCTACCTACGGCCTGTTCAAGAGAGTAGCGGTTGAAGCGCCGCAGAGCAGAAGCCGGTTCGCACGCTTCTTCCGGGCGGCGACACAATATGAGGATGTACTTGTCGCCACGGCGGTCACCGATGAAAACGGAGAAATCCTTTTTGAAGGTCTGCTGACTGGCGTAGAATATACAGTAAAAGAACTGGCGGCCCCGGCAGGCAGTCAAGTTTCTGAAAAACCCATTATAATACAGTTTACGTTGGAAGAAGGGCAAACAGATCCGAAAATCGAAAAATTTGAAGACGGGAACGGAACCGCTGCTATGGATAAGGATGGAAATATCACCTGGTATGAACCTCCGATCATGGTAGAGGTATCCAAGAAAGATGTAAATGAAAAAATGCTGTCCGGCGCCAGACTGCGCATTACTGATGAAAACCACCAGCCTGTAAAGGGACTGGAAGAATGGACCTCCACCGATGAGGCCATGCTCATCAAAAATCAGCTGCACGCGGACAAACAGTATTACCTTGAAGAAATTGAAGCGCCGTCAGGCTATACGCTGGCGGAGCCGGTTCCTTTTAAAGTAACGGTTAAAGATGTCGGCCCTGGTGAAAACTTTGCCGACAAGCTGGTGATGACCGACACGCTCACCAGCCTCTTCATCAGCAAAACAACCATCAACGGCACCGACGAGCTGCCAGGCGCAGTCTTGACGGTCTATGAAACAGCCGAAGATGGCAGCATCGTGCGCGATGAAGCCGGAAACGAAGTTGTCGCGCGGACCATCACAGGCGAAAGCCTGAACTGGACCTCCGGCACAAAGATGAAAAAGATCGAGGGTTTGCCGGCCGGTGCCTATGTCCTGCGGGAAATCACCGCGCCGGATGGCTACGAGGTTGCGGAGGAAATCACCTTCACCCTCATGCCAGGCGGCGCAGTGACCGTGGGCGGCGAAGCCTGTGAGGGCAACATTGTCCGCATGCAGGATAAGCCGGCGCCGGAAACCGTGACACCCGGTGTGCCTGACGAGCCACAGACATCAACACCCAATAATCCAGAGATAAGCGGCGGCGCAGACACCGGTATTGCCGGTTTGGTCAGCCCAGCCACTTTCTGGGGCGTAATGGCACTGCTCAGTGTCACGGCGCTTCTGGTCTGCAGCGTTGTTGTCTGGAGAAGAAAACGCTGGTAAGACAGTGAATCAAACTAAATAAAAAGAAGGGAAGCAGACACAGCTTCCCTTCTTTTTTTGAAAAAATATAATTCTTCGTTCCATCAGCTAATAAACAGAGCGCAGCAAGACGCCCCCCGGATAAACGTATCCAGGGGGCGTCTCATAAAATATATGAAAGGTAAAGGATCAGGCTTCTTCAACGATAACTTCGGCCTCGGGGGCGTTATGCCGGACAGATTCGATGCCCTTCAGGCAGCTGCCCTTTTCCTTGTAGCCGGCGGATACAGCGATGATCTCGCCGTTGCTGGCTTTCAGGTGGAAGCGGTATTTACCGCCCTTATCCAGGTACAGCTCAAACTTTGGATTTTTAGCGGGCGCCGGCTCTTTGGCGGTCTGGTCTTCCAGGTGCGCGCCCTCAGCGTTTTTCTTGACAGACTCCACACCGTGCTTGCAGGTGGTCAGGCTGGAATACACCTCAGACGTCGCGATCACCTCGCCATTTCTGGCTTTCAGATGAAAGGTATAGCCGGATTTGACCGGCTTGATAACAAATTTTCCCATGACAAAAACCTCCCGGGCTCAATTTTAAAATGAAACAAATGTTTAATTTAAGTATACCACAGGAGCAGTTAAGGCGAAGAACGTTTTCAGTAGAATAGGAACAGGTTTGGTAAAAAATGGAGAACGGAGAATTACAGGAACAAAATGGCATTGCATTTTGACTGGAACAGCGGCCTATGGCCGCTGTCTTAATCGTTTTTGCCTGAGCAAAAGAGTTCTTTTAATTTTCAATTCTGCAATTATTAATTAAATTTTTACCGTTCTGTCCCCAAAAAGAACAGCGCTACTGTGCCGGGGCCGGAGTGTGCGCCGATGACCGGGTCCACCCAGTTGATGACAATTTCTTTGGGGTGGTACTTTTCCTCGATCTTTTTGGCTACGTACTGGGCGTCCTCCAGGCAGTCGCCGTGGGTGATAAAAATAGACTGCTCAGACGGGTTGATGGCTGTCTGGTCCAGCCGTTCCACCAAAGCGTCCAGGGAGCGCTTACGGCCGCGCACCTTGGTCACAAAGATCAGCCGTCCCTCGTTGTCCATGTGCATGACAGGCTTGACATTTAAGAGTGTGCCGAAAATGGCCACAGTGCCGGAGACACGTCCTCCGCGCTGTAAAAAGAATAAATCGTCCACAGTAAACCAGTGGCAGAGGTGCAGGCGGTTTTCCAGAAGCCAGTCGTTGACTTCCTCGATGCTCTTGCCGTCCTCCCGCAGGTTCGCCGCGTGGTAGACAAGAAGCCCTTCGCCCAGAGAAGCGCCCAGGGTGTCCACCGCGTAAATCTTGCGTTCAGGATATTTCTTTTTCAGCTCTTCCAGGGCCAGGTAGCCAACCTGATAGGTACCGCTGAGGGCGGAGGAGAAACCGATGTACAGAACATCCTTGCCGTCCTGGAGCAGGCTTTCAAAAAGCCGGGTACAGATATCGCTGCTGATCTGGGAAGTGGTGATTTCCTCCTTGTTGCGCATCATGGTATAGAACTGGGCCAGATCGGTGATCTCACCCTTGGTATAGCTGTAGTATTCTTTTCCCTCGACTAAAAAACGTAAAGACAGAATATGCAGACCGTAGCGGTCAATGATGTCCTCAGGCAGGTTACAGGAAGAATCTGTTACAATTTCAAAGCTCATGTTTTCCCCTCCGATTGTATTGAAGTATTAGTGATTAATAGTAGTTTTAGTTTATCATAAGGAAAGAGATTTAGCAACGATCAACTAAAAAAACGGGCTTTGCCCGTTTTTTAATAAGATTTTTCCTTAATGATCCCTTTCCGGTAGGCCGAGATCAGCATTTCCAGATCGTGTACCTGAGCCTGGATGCTCTTGCCGATGTCGGTATCCTTGACGCGCTTGCGCTCAAGGGTGGTTTCCACCACCTGGCGGGTAGATTTAATATCTACGCCCTCGCGGATCGCCATATCGACCGACTCAAAGGGCCGGTGGCTGATGAGGGTGAGGCCGTAGGAATTGTAAGTCAGGGTGTAGCCCGCGATGCCTGTGGTTTTCTGGTAGGCTTTGGCAAAGCCGCCGTCGATGACCAGCTGCTTGCCGTTCGCGCGGATAGGGCTCTCGCCCGAGCCGGCCTTTACCGGCACATGGCCGTTGATCAGGTGTCCCTCTGCCGGGTCCACGCCGAATTCCTTGAGGATCATGACCGCGATGCTCTCGTTGTCGTCAATCCTTGTGTAGAATGGGGTGTAGCGCTCCTTGTGCGGGGTTTTATCGTCGATGAAATACCGCTCAAAGGTAGCCATCTTGTCCTTGCCGAAAAGCGGGGAATCCTTGTTGCACCACAGGTACCACAGGAAGTCCGACTTGTTCGGGCATTCCTCACTGTCGCCGAAATAGGCCTCGCGGGCCATCTGGTCGTATTTATCCATGAGAGAGCGGCCGGAATAATATTTGTTGTTGATCTTTTTAACCTTAAAGGTACCGTCCTCGTTCAGCAGTACGCAGGCGTGGAACAGCAGGTTGTTATTGTACACCAGATACATGCTGCCCTTAGCGTACATAAAGCGGATGTGCTTCTGAAGCTTTTCGCTGTGGCGGAAGGTATAGCACAGCTTATCCACCACGATCTGTTCCTCCTCGCTCAATTCCCAGGGTTTTTCGTGGTCGAGGGTGGGGAAGTTGGTGTCGTTGAGTTCATAGACCACGCCGTCCACTTCGACAGTCTTGTTGTCATCGCTGATTTTGCGCAGTAGCAGCCGGTCGTCCATCTCATATTCGGGATGGCGGGAGATCAGCTGGTCCTCCAGCTTGAACTGGATCATGCTGATGGCCTTGTGCATGCGGGTCATGAGCATGATTTCCGCGTCGGTCTCGATGTCGTCCGGGCTCACCTTTGGGGTGAACTGCTGGCACGGGTCCTCGCGGTATACGCGGTTGGCAAAGGTGGCCAGGGGCAGCAGGTTGATGCCGTAGCCGGTTTCCAGAGCGTCCATGTTGGCGTAGCGCAGGGCAATACGCACCACATTGGCGATACAGGCAGCGCTGCCCGCGGCGGCGCCCATCCACAGAATATCGTGGTTGCCCCACTGCATATCCAGGGAGTGATGCTTCATGAGAGTGTCCATGACCACGTCCGGCCCAGGCCCACGGTCAAAGATGTCCCCGATGATGTGCAGGTGGTCGGTGGTCAGGCGTTTGATAACGCCGGAGATCTCGATGATAAAGTGCTCGGCCCGGCCATATTCCACCAGGCTGGCGATGATCTGGTTATAGTATTCCTTTTTATTGAAGCGGTGCTCGTCCTCCTGCAAAAGCTCCTCCATCACATAGGCAAAATCCTTAGGCAGGGCCTTGCGCACCTTGGAACGAGTGTATTTGGAGGCAGCGGCCCGGCAGACCTTAACCAGCCGGTAAATGGTGAGCTCATACCAGTTGTCCAGGTAAGGGCCCTTCTTTTCCTTTTTGATAAGGTCCAGCTTTTCGCTGGGGTAGTAGATGAGCGTGGTCAGCTCTTCCAGGTCTTCCAGACTGACCGTGCTGCCCAGCTCGTCCATGACCTTGCGGCGGATAGCGCCAGAGGCGTTCTGCATCACATGGTTAAAGGCCTCGTGCTCGCCGTGAATATCGGTCAGGAAATGCTCTGTGCTCTTAGGCAGGTTTAAAATCGCCGTCAGGTTGACCACCTCGCCCACAGCGGTGGTAATGTTGGGAAAGCTGCCGGACAGCAGCTCCAGATATTTTTTGTTTTTTTCAAGCTCGGCTTTTGTAAAGTTTTCCATAGAATGCTCCTTAAAATTCTCTATATTTTCACAATATTTCTGGGAACCTTTGCAATATATATACCCATTATACGCCTTTTTCATTAAAATTCCAATAGAATAAAGAAGAATTCCTTGACAATTCTTTAACGAAAGGTTGACTAAAGAAAAACAAATAAAAGCCGCGAAACCGCCGGTTAAACGATTGTCACAGGCTGGTTTTTGTGGTATGATTTTTACTAAAATAGATTGATTGTGGACGGAGTTATCATGGAGAAAAAATTAATCGAAGCGGTAGAAAATATCGACGAGCCCCTGGCCATCCGCCAGGTGAAATCCCTGCTCGCGTCAGGGAAAAACCCGAAGGAGATATCCAATGACCTGAACTTTGCCCTCCAGCGCGTGGCCAACCGCTACGAAAAGGGCGAATACTACATCGCGGACCTTATCATGGCCGGCGAGCTGGTGTCCAGCCTGCTCAAAATATCGGGTATGGAATCCGAGCGCTCAAGCCGGCAGGCCCCGGCGGGCAAGATCGTGGTGGGCACTGTGTTTGACGATATCCACGATGTGGGCAAAAACATTTTTGTCAGCATGCTGCATTCCGAGGGTCTGGAGGTCATCGACCTGGGCACAGACGTCCCTACAGAGGAGTTCATCCGGGCGATCAAAAAAGAAAAGCCCCAGATACTGGGCATCAGCGGGATTCTGACCTCGGTGGTGGAAAACATCAAAGTAGTGGTGGAGGCCATCACAGCGGCCGGACTCCGGGATAACATCAAGATCATCCTGGGCGGCGCCATCGCGGGCAGGGAATACGCCAAATATGTGGGTGCCGACGCCTTTTCAAGCGACGCCATCGAGGGCGTTTCCATCTGCAGAGAATGGCTTACCCAGGAGTAAGAAACCATGCGTAAAATTTTATACCTCGATATCGTAAACGACATAAAAGGAAAAATCGAAAAGGGTGAGATGAAGCCCGGCGACATCCTGCCGTCGGAGCATGAGCTGTCCGAGTTTTATGACGTCAGCCGCACCACCCTGCGCAAAAGTCTGGCGCTGCTGGTCAATGAAAATTATATTTACACCATTCCGGGCAAGGGAAACTTTGTCTGTGAGCCCACGTCCAACCATTACCAGTTTTACTTTGACGAGGTGGACAGCCTCAAGGGACAGATCGACGAGGTCAAGCTCATCAAGGTGGGCGTTGTGTCGCCGGGGCGCAGGCTCATGCGTGAGCTCAAAGTCGGCTCCTTCGATAAGGTGATCCGCGTCCAGAAGGCCTTTTACATGGGCAAGGACGTGGTGCAGTACAGCAACATCTACCTGCCTTATCAGAAGGGAAACCCCATCGTGGAGGATGTCATCAATTTTGCCAATTTCCACGGTATTATGGAAAAGTCCAAGCTTCAGTTCCAGCTCAAGAAAAAGCTGCACATCGAGATCGTACAGCCCTCCCACGAGGTGCGCGGCTATCTCAAAATTCCAAGGGAGGAGAGCGTTTTCCTCATCTCCCAGTGCATTCTGTCTGTGGAGGACGGCATGCCCATCAGCTATAATGAATTTTATATCCGGAAGGATTATTTCTCCATCGACGCTGAAACGGTAATCTGAAAATTTAAGAGGTAAAAGAAATGACATGGCATTTGGAATTTGAAATCTATTCAGCGGTAATCATCGGGATCATCATGGTCTACTATTTCAGAGGACCGCGTGTTCCCACCTGGCAGAACCGCATTTACGGCGCGACCCTTGTCATTTCCATGGCCTTTATCCTCACCAACATTGTGGCCACCCTGCTGGTAGAACACCTGACGCCCGCAAACCTTGGGCTGGCCGTTTTTTTCAACAACCTGTACCTGATTTTTTTGCCCAGCATGCCCATGATGGTGCTGCTCTACGTGATCTCCATCATTTATCAAGAGTTCTGGCACAAAAGAGCCCTGGTCATTCTGGCGTTTTCAATGTATTTTGTTTACCTGATTCTGGCCCTGTCCAACCCGCTGACGCATTTTTATTTCACACTGGATCTGGAAAACGGCTACGTGAGGGGAGCCGGCAACCCGTTTACGCACGTCAGCTCCATTTCCTATATCCTGTGCGCCGCGGTTATCGCTGTCTATAACCGGAAGAAAATCTCAAAGCTGGTCTTTACAGCGCTCTGTGCCTTTATGGTGCTGTCGCTGGCCGCCATCCTGCTTCAGTTTGTCTTTACAGGCTACATCCTCACCGGTGTGGCCTGCACCTGCTGCATTCTGCTGGTGCATCTCTCCACCCAGAGCAACAGCCTGGTCAGCGACGAGCTCACCGGCACCTTTAAGCGACAGGTCTTTCTGCAGATGATTGAGATGCATCTGAGGGACGGAAAAAAGGGAGATATCATCGCCCTTGCCCTGCGGGATTTCAAATTCGCCAACGAGGTTTTCGGCGTCAAAACCTGTGACCGCCTGCTCAAGGAGGTTGCCGGATTTCTGAAAGAGCTGGCCCCCACCGGCCGGGTCTACCGTTTCGACGGCGATGTGTTCTGTATCGCGGAGCCGGGCGGCGAGGAAAACACCGACAGAGTGGTGAATATCATCGTCGACCGTTTTAGAAAGCCCTGGCATTTCCAGGGCATTGACTACAGCCTGAACTGCAGCCTGGGTGTGGTGCCCATGGGCAAAAGCGGCACGGAGACAGTGGACGAGATTGTTTCTGCTGTCGACTTTGCCATTCAGGAGTCCAAGCACCGTGAAAACGGCGTGGTGCGCGGCGGCGAAATCTTTAACGAGAAATTCAAGCGTAAGAACCACATCCGCGCCATGCTCGCCTACGCCCTCGAAAACGACGGCTTCGAGGTGCATTACCAGCCCATCTACGCCCTCGATAAGAACCGCTACGCCAGCAGCGAGGCTCTGGTGCGCATGCGCGACCCTGAGTTTGGCCTCATCCCGCCTGACGAGTTTATCCCAATGACTGAGGAGAACGGCATGATCGTGACCATCGGCCTCATTGTGTTTGAGAAGGTCTGCCAGTTTATGGCTGCACAGCCCTATACCGAGGGAGGCTTTGAGACCATCGGCGTCAACCTCTCGGTGGTCCAGTGCATGCAGGAAAGCCTGGCGGATGACCTGATCGCCATTATGGAGCGCTACCAGCTGCCGCCCGGACGCTTTAAGTTCGAGATCACCGAGACTGTGGCCGCGGCATCCATGTCCACGCTCAAAAATACCATGGACCGCCTTATCGATTACGGCTGCGCCTTTGCCCTGGATGATTTCGGCATCGGCTATTCCGGCGTCACCAATATGCTCAACCTGCCCTTTAAGTTCATCAAGCTGGATAAGAGCCTGACCGACCGCCTCACGGGTGAGCCCAGGACCAGGATGGCTGTGGAGGCTATTATCCGCCTCATCCACCGGTTGAACATGCGCGTCATTGCCGAGGGAGTGGAGGTGGCCGAGGAGGTCAGCATCCTGCGGGAAATGGACTGCGACTATATCCAGGGCTATTATTTTTCAAAACCACTGCCCGAAGCAGCATTCACAGCCCTTGTCAAAGAAGCGGCGGAGAAAATGATATGTCATCAAAACCTATAAAAAAGCCAGCAGAAAAAACCGTCTATTTCGCCTGTCTGGCCGTTATGCTCATCCTGATCGCGTTCATGGGCCTGCACGGGCTGGTCACCGGCCAGGTCGAAAACGCCCGCGTTCATACCGAGCTTTCCATGAGCCTCGTCGACCAGGACGTGGACAGCCTGCCCTCTGGTATTTACATCACCTCTGTCTTTACTAATCTCAAGGACGACGTCAGCTATTCGCCCCTGCAGATTTTTTCCATCTCTGTTCTCAGCACAGCCGTGCTGGTATTCTGCCTGGTTTATCTGCTGGTGCTCATGATCAGCCGGGTCAAAAATTATTCCAACATGATCCTGGGGGCTGTGGTGTTCCTGATTGTGCGCATGTTCAGCGTGGACATGGCTGTTACCCTCGAGGCTTTGTTCGGCCTGCCCTTTAACACCACCCTGGCCGTCATCTTTTACGGCGCTACCCTCGACGCCTGCTTTCTGCTGTGCCTGACGGTGGAGGAACAGACAAAGGGCAGGATAAGGCTCAGGACTGTGGTCATTCTGGCGGTCTATTACGCCGCTGTGCTGGCCGCCATCGCCTTAGTGTCCAAAAACAGCCAGACCCTGTACCTGGAGCAGCACATCCGCCTGGGCATGTTTTATCCTCTGATCTATATGTATGCCCGGCTGTATTGTCTGGTGGAGGAGAAAATTCCCCATATCCGTCCCGCGCTGGTGGGTTACGCGTCCATTATCGTTGGCCTGTTTGCAGACACCATGTACCTGTCTGGCTGGGCTACGGCCGATATGTATATGCTGTATCCTGTGACCCTGTGCCTGCTGCTGATGTGCATGATCTACATTTATTACCAGCGTGTCATCGAGATCCGGCAGCAGGAGGCCATCCGCATCGCCAATCTGTATAAGGAGATGGAGCAGAAAAGCGCCGACATGATGGTCAGCCAGCTCCAGCCCCATTTTATGTTCAACACCCTCCAGGCCATCCAAGTGCTGGCCCGGCGGGACACCCGGCTGGCCGACAAGGTTATCTTCACCTTTTCCAACTATCTGCGGTCAAACCTTGACTTTGTCAAGATCAACCAGCCTGTGCCCTTCGAAAAGGCTCTGGTACCAGTCCAGTGCTATGTGGACATTGAAAAAATCCGGTTTAAAAACCGTTTCGACGCCGTATACGATATTGAGGCCACCGATTTCAGCGTGCCGCCCCTGTGCATCCAGCCCCTGGTCGAAAACGCGGTCAAGCACGGCGTCTGCCGCAAGCCTGAGGGCGGTACGGTTACCCTGTCCACCCGGGAGCATCCCGATCATTACGAGGTGGTTATCACTGACGACGGCGTGGGCTTTGATACTGAAAAGCTGTCGGAAAAAAAAGACGGCGGCATTTACAACGCCCGTTTCCAGCTCACGCATATGCTGGATGCGGTGCTGGTTATTGAGAGTGTGCCCGGCCAGGGCACTGTGCAGCGTGTAAAGATTCCCAAGAAAGAATAGGAGACGGACATGAAAGTGATCATCGTAGACGACGAGAGCTTTGCCATCGAAGCCTTGGAATATGTATTGGAGGATATGGCGGACGTGGAGGTGGCAGGCACCTTTGAAAACACCGACGACGCCCTGGATTTTGTCAGCAAAAACCATGTGGACCTGGCGTTTCTGGACATTGAGATGCCTGGCTTTACGGGTATCGAGCTGGCTGGCTACCTGAAGGATGCCGCGCCCAACATCCGCACGGTTTTTGTGACAGGCTACAACAATTACGCCCAGCAGGCCTTTGACGTGGAGGCTGTAGGCTACATTCTCAAGCCCTTTACGGCTGAGCGGGTTCAGGCGGTCATTGACAAGGTCAGCCGGACGGCTTCTCAGAAACCGGAGAACGACGTGGTGTTCCGCACCTTTGGCCGGTTTGATGTTTTTGTCAGGGGGGAGCTGCTCATCTTTAAGAGCCAGAAGGCCAAGGAGCTGGTGGCCCTGTGTGTGGACCACCGGGGCGGCGTGGTCACCATGGAGGAGGCCATCGACAAGCTGTGGGAGGACCGGCTTTTTGACGAAAAGACCAAAAAGCTTTACCGCAAGGCGGTCATGATCGCCACGCACACTTTTGAGGAGGCGGGCGCGCCGGGGATTTTTATGACACGGCGCGGCCTGTGCTATATCGAACGAGATAAAGTCTACTGCGACTACTACAAGCTTCTGGAGGGCGAAATCCTGCCGAAATCCCCTTTCACCGGAGAGTACCTGTTTGAGTACTCCTGGGCCGAGGAACGCGTCCCCGAGATCTGGGAGATACAGGAGATGGTGGAGAAGCGGGGGAAGGAGTAAAGGGGGAGGTAGAGGAGAATTGGCGCTGTCCGCGGATTAAAAATGCCCTCTCTCATGCGCGAACGACAACCTGCGGAAGTCGTTCCCGAAATCGACCCGGGCATTGTTTTAATCCTCGGACAGCTCAGGCAGTTATTTGAGACATCGCCCAATACAGCACCGAAATGCCAGAACATCCCTCCGCTCGTCTCCGAACTTTATAAATGGATCAAGCATCGTTCGTATTGCGGCCAAAGGCCGCAATCCTCAATCAAATTTTTCAAAGAAAAATTTGCACAATAACCTTCCACTTTCCACCTTCAACCTTCCACCTGTTTAAGGAGTAGCGGAAGTGTAGCGTTTCCAATTGTATAATAGGTTCATCGTTAAGAACAAGTCATTGTTAAGAGGCAGCAATGCTTAAAAATTTAGAAGTATTTATACAGGAGGAATTTAAAAATGAAAAAGAAGACTTCGTTATGGATTAGTGGAATTACTACAGTGGCAATGCTGGCTGTGGCTGTTGGGTCGTTTGCGGCTTGGGATACGTTGACGGATAAAACTATGAATTTTACGGCAACATCATCAGAACCTGCTGCTTTAAGCGCAGAGGCAGATAGCAGTTATAATAATACAACAAAATTGATACCTGAGGAGAATGCTGCTAACCCTGTAAACAATACAACTGGTGCGGCTGATGATATAGTTGTGGGAAAAGTTAATGCATATCTCACTGGAGCTGATTCAACTACTAAAGTTAACTGGAATGGAAAAGTATCAATTGGAGATGCTGAAAATGCCGATGACTTTACAGTTTCATTACAGCCTTTAGATGCTGATGGTAACGATTCGGGAAGTGTTTTAGCTAACAATGCCGAAGTTACTGGAATTTCCTCAAATTCAACAACACCAACAAAGTATGCTGTTCATTTAAAGTTTGCGAAAGACAGTAAAGAGATTGATGGAACTACATTAGGAAATTTAGATGATATTAAAGTAGATGTAACTTTCACTGCTACTAAAACTAAATAGTAGAAGTTTTATGAGACTGAATTAATGGCGATGGAGAGAGAGTCTTCATCGCTCTCTTTCGTTAATATTTAAGTTTATTTTTAAATTTTTTAAGTGGTAAAGAATGCTAATTGAAAGTGGCAAAGAATGTGAAAGTATTAGTTAAATGTTTGAAATTTATTAGTTATGTCTTTTTTATTTTTGGAATAATATGTTTACTTTCTTATGCAATATCTGTAAAAATAAGTCCGGACGACGCCCCAAAATTCTTCGGCTACAAACCCTATGTCATCCTAACCAACAGCATGGTCCCCACCTTGCCGGTCGGCTCGCTGGTTATTGACCACGCCATCGACGAGGATGACCCGATTCCGGAAAATACGCCCATCACCTTTAAGGCCGAGCTTCAGGGGCAGGAGGTCTTTGTCACGCACTATTTCCGTTACATTGACACCAGCGACGGCTATGAACGTTACATGACCCAGGGGGAGGGCTATCAGGAAGGGCAGTATGACGAGTTTGAAATCCACCGGGAGGACATTGTCGGCACTTATGCTTTTCATATCCCGTACCTTGGCCGGGTGGCCCTATTTCTCCAAAGCCCGGCGGCGCTCACCATGTTTTTGCTCTGGGGATTTATCCTCATGATGGAGCACATGGTCAAAAAATGGCTGTCGTACAAATATCCGGAGGATGAGGAGGATCTCATGAAGCCCAAACACCGGGTCAAAGCCAGGGGTATCAAACCGCCGAAAGGGCGTTATCTGCGGGGGGAAACCCCAAGACACCGTCCACCGTCCGCCCCGCCGCTTAAACGCCCCTCCATGGACGAAATAAAGGGCTAAAACACACATTCAGGCAGAAAAAGAGAAAAGATGTTACGATAAAACCAGAAGATTGAACAGGAGGTGCCCCGTCACTTTCCACCTTCAACCTTCCACTTGAAAAAGGGTGGTGCTTCACATGACCAGAAAATGGAAAATCATAAACAGCTTGATCGCATGGCTGATTTTCTTCAGCCTGGTTCAGCCTGCCTATGGCGCCTGGGATACCCTCACCGCCGAGGTCACTTTCACCGCCCAGACCGGTACCTGGAGCACAGACCCGACCCCAACGCCGGAAACGAACGAGGCCCAGCCCGCCGCCGCTTCCGCAGCCCCGCAGCAGTCCGATACCCCGGCGGCCGCCGCAGCGCAGGTGAACGAAGCCACCCAGCCGGAAGACACGGCATTCGAAGACACAACGCCCGCCGAAGACCCGTCCCCCGAGGCCGCGCCAACCCCGTCCCCCGCCCCAGACCCATTGCCAGAATCCCCAATCCTCTCCCCCCAGCAGGAAAATTTGCCAACAGAGTAAAAAAAAGACTTTACAAACGCCGGGGAATTCGTTATAATAGACAAGCATTCAAAAAGTGATCCCGTAGCTCAGCTGGAAGAGCGCTACCTTGACATGGTAGAGGTCGTTGGTTCAAGCCCAATCGGGATCACCATTATATGACGTTTAACGGCTCATGTAGCCGTTTTTTTATTTTTTGTTTCTAAGATTTTTCTAAGAAACTTGTATGTAAGTCGTATGGCGGTTTATTAATTCAGGCCCTGAATTCAATTCAGGGCCTTTTTGCCGCCCATAATTTCCTTTAATTGGGGAGAAATGTTATAATAGATTATTATACACAGGGGTTTGTTATGAAAATAGACGCATTGCACAGCCGGTTTATGAGTGAAAAAAAAGCAAAATTATCTGACGGCATTTACCACTACACGCAAATTAAGATGGCCTATAATTCCAACCGAATTGAGGGAAGTATGCTCTCCGAAGAGCAGACACGAAGCATTTTCTCAACCAATACCATTTTACCAGAAGGGGACAGTCCTGTGAAAATTGACGATATTGTTGAGACAACCAACCATTTCGAGGCCTTCGATTATATCCTTGATCTCGCCAAAGAGCCCCTGACAGAAGATATTATAAAAAAACTTCACTATCTGCTAAAGCGCGGCACCGCCTACGAGCGTGAAGGGTTTCCCGCTGGTGACTATAAAATTTATCCCAACGTTATTGGAGGAATCACAGAGACAACACCGCCGGATAAAGTGCAGGCGGCGTTGGTAATGTTGCTTGAAAAATACCATGCCATTCCCGAAAAAACCTTAGATGATTTGATTGACTTCCACGTGCAGTTTGAAACCATCCACCCGTTCCAGGATGGGAACGGCAGAGTTGGGCGGCTGATCTTGTTTAAAGAGTGTTTAAAAAATGATGTTCTTCCGTTTATCATTCTGGATGAATATAAATTGTTTTATTATCGCGGGCTGAGCGAATACAAAAAAGAAAAAGGATATTTGAGGGATACGTACTTACTGGAGCAGGATCAGTTTCGGGAGGTTTGTAAATTTTTTTTGAGTTTTTGATGATTAAATTATTTTCCATAGATATGATTCTATTTAAATAAAATTATTTTTTTAGTTTATAAAAAGTATAAATTATAACTATGCATTATTTAAAACAATTACATTTATTTGCAGTAAAATAATGCTAGTAAATATATTTTAGGATAAACTATGCTATAATACTATTATAAATAGGGAGGGGGACTAGTTGTGGTTGAGTTGCTAAAAAAAAGCTTTATTCTTTTGGACGAAGAAAAAGTTATGAATCTTGTACAGCGATGTTTGAAATTAAAAATAGATCGGAACACGATTGTGACAGCACTAAATGAAGCACTCGAAAGTATAGGAAAAAATTTTGAAAAAGGTGAATATACATTATCTGATTTAATGATGGCAGGTATCCTATATGAAGATATTATGAATTTGGAGGAAATAAAGATTTCAAATGTTGTTGTTAGTGCGAATAAACAGAAATTAGGAACTATTGTTCTTGGAACAATTGAAACAGATATGCATGATATAGGAAAATCCCTTTTTAAAAGTGCTGCATATGCAATGGGATTTACAGTGATCGATATAGGAATCGATGTTACAGCTCAAACATTTTGCAATAAAATAAAAGAGTATAAACCAGAAGTGTTAGGAATTAGCGCGATTCTTTCAAGTACGGTTAAATATTTAAAAAAGACGATTGATAAAATCGAGCAGGAAGATCTAAGAGCAGGACTTAAAATAATTGTGGGAGGAAATATGCTTGATGATGAGTTGTGTCAGTATATAGGTGCTGATGCGTTTACACATAGTGCCATTGATGGTGTTGAAATATGTAGGCAATGGGTGAATGATAATGAATGATTATGCGAAATATATTAATATTGCAAATCAAATTAAGCAGAAAATTATTAGTAATTTTTATATAAACGGTCAATTACCATCAGAAAAGCAATTATGTATAGAATATGATGTGAGTCGAAGGACAGTTCAACGTTCAATTAAAAAACTTGCTGATGATGGTTTTGTACATACCGTTGCTGGAAAAGGAACGTTTGTGCATTTAAGATCGACTAATAAATATGAAATAAGTTTGAATATTAATGATATTCTTATAAATGGTTACGATATAGCAAAAATATATTCGACCAAAATTCAAAAGCCCAATATTAATCAAGTGTATAATCTCCAAGTAGCCCCGAATGAAAGAGTTTTTTGTAATCAATGGATTATTATGCGGGATGAAAGAATAGTCGCTTATGATGTCAAAACTTTGCCGTATTTCCAAGGGATTCCAATTGATGAATCAGATTTAAGTTATAAAACTTTGCGTGAAATGTTGGGTTCTAAATTTTCTCAATTTGAACTTAAAGAAGAAGTAAGCGTAACGTGTATAATAGCCAACGAAGAATTACGTTGCCTAATGGAGATTGAGGAAAATGATCAGCCATTTTTGGTATGTATTGATGTAAAAATATATGATAGTGATATGATGCCTTTAGCATGGAATGAGTTGTATATCAAGGCGGAAGAATGTGAATTTAATGGTGAGTTGATAAATTATGACGAGTGAAAAAAAATTTACTGTTTATGAAATGATCGGACAAGATATCAAGCAAAAGATATTAAGCGGTGAATATAAACCGAATGAAAAACTTCCATCTGTATTAGAGTTGTGTAAAATATATAAAACAAGTGATGCAACAGTCAGAAAAAGTTTTGAAATTTTAAAAAAAGAGGGATATGTTTATTCACAAAAAAGGATAGGGATATTCGTTGCGGATTATAAACTTCAAAGGTATGTTTATTGCTTCCATGAATTAGAAAATTTAAAAAATCACATAGATAATTATAAATGTTTATCATTAGCAGAAAAAAAAGTTGAGTCATTGGATTTACGAATATGGGAAAAAATGGGGGCGTGTCCACTAAAGAAATGTCTGAGAATTGAAAGGATGTATTACGCCGATATTTTGCCAATAGTTTATAGAATTGATTATATTGGATACCATGCAAATTTAAATTTTATTAAAAGTAATGCAGATAAATGGATTAAGGAAATGGATTCAATCTTGGATAGTTATGATATCAGAAAAGCTATTCGGATAAAAATTGACTCACAAGACGAAGAAATTAGAAATAAAATGATTATTCCAGATGATGTAGGAATTTTTCATATTGAAAAAACACATAAAACGCATTCGAAAAAATTTGTAGCATTTTCAGATATTTTTGTAGCAGCAACAGATTTTATATTTAAAGTTGATATAGAATAATAAAAATTAATTGAACAAACACTTTTATTTTTGATTTACAAATAAAAAGGCGCTAAAAGTATAGATATCGCCTCTATAAATGATAATAAGTAATAAATTACGAAAAATATTGACATGGAATAAGTAGCATGATACAATGAGTGCATAAAAGATAAGGATTACACTTATCTTTTAATTTTTAAGGCTTCTATGGTAGTCATGAATACTATAGAAAAATGAGGAGGAAAGAATGAAACCTTACGAGAAGTTTATTAGTCGGGAAGATGTTTTGCAAATTCATGAAGCAACGCTTAGAATTTTTAAAGAGTCAGGTATTGCATTTGAAAACGATAAAATCATTGAAATTTGCAAAAAAAATGGTCTTAAAACAGAAGGATATAAAGTTTTTTTTGATGAAGAAACTGTCGAAAAAGCGCGACAAACTTTTCCGAAAAAGTTTGAACTTCGTTTGACAGCTGATGAAAATGTTATTCTAGGAGAACACGCAATGCTGCGGTTACCTATTGGACATCCTGCTTTCTATTGTGACGAAAATGGCGTAATAAAGAAAATGAATTCAGATCTGGCGATACGACAGTTTAAAATGAACGAAGCTTGTAATGCGACTAATTCTTCATTGGTTAACCAAGCAATTATGTTTGACACTAATCCAACTGAAGAACAGATGATTTTTGGAGCAGCAGCATTTAGATATAAATATTCTAATAAATATCATATTAGTGCCGGAGAATACTGTAGTGGCTTACAACCGGAAGAAGCATATCATAGATCATTACAGGGATTGGAGCTACTTAAGCGTTTTAAGGGCATTGAATCGGGAATTTATGCACAGAGCGGAATTAATTCGCTTTCTCCACTTACATTTGATGAGATGCCATTGTATAGATTATTGGCAGCTGTAGAAAATGGAATTCCAATGGCTGTTATTCCTTGTGCGATGCCTTTGTTGACAGCGCCTGCATCGTTAGCGGGATTATTAGCACAAACAAATGCCGAGACATTGGCTGGGATGATATTGACACAGTTGATTAATCCAGGAAATCCTGTAATTTATTGCAATGTGTCAGGTGGAACAGATATGCGTACTTTGCAGCTTTGTATTGGATCGCCAGAAACTGCTCTGATTGGTTATGCTACAGCAGCGATGGCAGATTTTTATGATGTTCCGTTCCGTATGGGAGGCGTTATGGGAGATGCAAAACAGGTCGACGCACAAGCCGGAGCAGAAAGTTTTATGATGTTGTACGCAACCTATGATTGTAAACCCGATATTGCGCTTCATCATGTCGGTTGTATGGGAGCAATGAATGTTTATAGCTGTGAAAAATTTATTTTGGATGAAGAAGTAGCTAATTACGTTGAAAGGATGCTAAGAGGCATTGATATTAACGAGAAAAAGCTAGCGGTCGAAGAAATTGTAAAAGCTGGTCCTAGGGGAAGTCACATAAAAGGAAGAACGCCAAAAGATTATAGGGAAGATTTTTATTTAGCTCAGCTTTTCAATAAAGATGATCCTAATAATTGGCAGAATAGTGGTGGAAAAACAATTGTAGAGGTCGCACACGAAGAGGTTGAAAGAAGATTGAAGGCTTATACGCCGCCTGTTCTTAGTAAAGAGCAAGAAGAAATCATTATGTCATACCTTCCAGAGAAATTGAAATATGGAATTTGACATTTACTCTATAATAAACACTTCAAGCTTTTTAGAGTAATCTATTGTAAGTATAAAACTATGAAAATTAGTCAGGAATTCGTTTTCCTGACTAGAAATTTTATTTTTATATTATCAGTATATGTGATAGTTAAAAATTATACTCAAAAGTTATTATTAGATTTTAAATAAGGGGAAAAAATGAAAAAAGATAAATCAAAATTAAGTGGAAAAGCATTGTTGCAGTTTCTTGTGCTTAGTTTGGGTGCAACAACAATATATATGCCTGTTCTTTCAAAAAATTTGTTTTATGATGCATTTTTAGAAGCATTTGCGATAAGTAATGTCCAATTAGGAACTTTATTTAGTGTGTATACGCTAATGACTTTATTAACTTATTTTTTAGGTGGGATTGTGGCTGACAAATACTCACCTAGAAAGCTTTTGACATTTTCTTTTTTATCAACAGCATTGCTAACGGTTTTTGAAAGTATGTTTCCAAGCTATAACCTATTAATCTTTATTTTTGGAGGAATTGGAGTAACGAATACGCTTACTTTCTGGGCCGCGTTGATTAAGGCTACACGTCAATTTGGTCAATCCGTCGGAGGAGAAAGTAAGGCGTTAGGAAGCCTTGAAGGTGCACGTGGTATAGCTGCAATGATTATTAATACGACTTGCGTCATTCTTTTTGGAAAATTTGTTGAGATGGCATTTGGGTTAAAAGTGATTTTCTGGATTTATGCAGTACTGCTCTTTATAATCGGTATTGTTGGATGGTTTGTATTTAAAGATTTAGGAAATGAAGAAGAAAGTGTATCTAAAGAAAATACTGGAAAATTGATTATTGAATGTTTGAAAAATCCGATGATTTGGATTGTTTCTTTAATGGTAATGGGAGCCTATGCGTTAACGAGTACGATGGCTGGATATGTTGCGAAGATAGGAACCGTTGGTTTTGCAATGTCCGTGCAATTGGCAGCTTCTATTACAGTAATCAGTAATTATGTAAAACCGATTGGATCGTTTAGCGGTGGTTGGTTAGGAGATCGATTAGGTGCTACCAAAACACTGGTTATTGGTACAATTGGCATGATGCTTACGGCAATTGTTGTTATTATGTTACCTTCTACAGCAGCAATGGCAATACCGTTTATAATAGTTTATACTATTATGGCAGTTTTTATGGGAATTACTCGGGGGCAGTTTTATGCACCGTTGAGGGAAGCAAATGTTCCTATGTATCTTTCAGGAACGGCTACAGGATTAATTGCAACAATAGGATATTCTTCGGATTTATTTTTACCAATTATTTCTGGAAAGTTGCTTGATAGCGGAGACCCAGTTATGGCGATCAAATATATTATAATGATTTTAATTGGATTTGGCATTTTTGCAATAATAATGGCTTCGATAATGTTGAAACTTATGAAAAAAAATAAAGAAAAAGATGGTTCTGATAGTGTAGCAGTTCATGTAGCTTCAGAAGAATAAGCAAAGATGGAAGGAATAAGGGGAGTAATATGAAAAGTTATGAAAAATTTATCAAAAAAGAAGATATATTAAAGATACATCAGAATACAGTTCAAATTCTTGAAAAAGTTGGTGTGATTT
This sequence comes from Eubacterium maltosivorans, assembly GCF_002441855.2. NCBI lineage: Bacteria > Bacillati > Bacillota > Clostridia > Eubacteriales > Eubacteriaceae > Eubacterium > Eubacterium maltosivorans. The sequence continues at coordinate 3,072,890 of NZ_CP029487.1, forward strand.
TTGAAAATGAAAAAGCTCATGAAGTGTTCAAAAAACATGGAGCAAGAGTTGACGGAAATAAAGTTTTTATTTCAGAAGATTTACTGAATAAAGCATTAGACACTGTGCCGACTCAATTTACATTGCATGCAAATACAACTCCTAATGTTACAATTGGTGGAGAAAATGGAGATAGGATAATCCTTCCTAATGTATCAAATATTTATATAGAGGATAATGGAAAAATTCGAAAAACAACAAATGCTGATAATATTAACCAATTTAAAATGGCTGCGATGAGTCCGGTAATTAATTCTATATCATTAAATCAATTTCCGGATTGCAGTCGATTTACGAAAAAAGAAAAAATTTGGGGAACGCTTGCGATGAATTTAAAATATTCACCTAAATATCACTTTTCGCCAAGCATTAACCCAAGAGAGGTATCAAAAGACGAAGTTTTCGATTTAACCAGAAATTCGATTCAGTTCTTACGTGATTTTGAGGGAATACAAGATAAAGAAAAAGTTATGTCTATATCTGGAATAAATGCACTGTCGCCATTGGCATATGACCATGATCCAATTGAAAGATTATTTGCCTCTTGTATAGAAAATCAGCCCGTTTCAGTAACTCCCTGTGCCATGCCTTTACTCACTGCACCAGCTTCATTAGCAGGGCTTATGTCCACAACGAATGCTGAGATACTGTCTGGAATGGTTTTATCACAGTTAATTAAACCTGGAATTCCATTTTTATATGGAAATGTGTCCGGTGCAACGGATATGAGAACGATACAATTAAGTATTGGGTCATCTGAAGCGGCGTTAATATGTTACATTACAGCAGGTCTTGCTGATCTTTATAAATTACCATTTAGAGCAGGTGGTTCTTTGTCTGATGCTAAAGATATGGATTCTCAAGCAGGTGCGGAAGCTATGATGATGATTTATGCAACACTTGATTGTGGAGCAGACTATATAATGCATATGGCGGGAACAATGGGTACGTTTAATGTAGTTAGTTTTGAAAAGTATATTTTAGATGAAGAAATCATAACAATGGTAAACAGACAATTAAAAGGTGTTGAATGCACAGAGGAAAAGCTTTGCTTTGATAGTATTGTTAAAGTGGGACCAAGAGGAACATTTTTACGAGGAAGAACCCCTCAAATATATAAAGATGAATTTGTAATGGGGAAATTGTTTAATAAAGATGACCCTAATAATTGGCAGAGTCATGGCGCCATGTCAGTCAAAGAAAAAGCTGCAATAGAAGTCAAAAAACGCATTGAAAATTATGAGGCACCAGAGAGAACCAAAGAGCAGCTAGACTTACTTGAACCTTTGATTCCTGCGGTTTATAGACAGGCTATCTGAAATTTATACTAGAACATCAAACAAAATATTAAAGAAAGTATTGGAGATACGTCTAAAAAATTAGTTTGAGGAATTTTTTAAATAAAAAACTAACTATTTCAGCTTTAAATTCATAATTTTAGGAAGTGTTATCAAATGATGTGGAGTGTATATGTATGGTAAAAAACGAATTGTTGGAGTGTTTGCTAAGAGAGAAAGAAGCAAGACACTCCAATGGAGTTATTTACTATTACACACAAACCAAAATGGCCTATAATTCTAATCGATTTGAAGGAAACAGGCTTTCAGAGGACCAGGTTAGGGAAATTTTTTTAAAAAATACTATTTTATCAAGTAACAATATTCCTGTTGATATTAATGATATTATCAAAACAATCAATCATTTTAATGCCTTTGATTATATGTTAGAAATTGCAAGAGAACCCTTAACGGAAAAAGTTATCAAAAAGTTTCATTTCTTGTTAAATAGAGGTACAATTTGTGAATATACAAAGGATCGAATTGAGGCATACATAAACAATCAAAATATGGAATCAATATTATCTGAATATGCGATAAATATTTTGCTTGAAAAATATAATACATTGATAAAAAAATCTTTACATAACTTAATTGAGTTTTATATGCAGTTTGAAATGATTCATCCTTTTAAAGAAGGTAATGGAAAAGTAGGACGTCTAATTTTATTTAAAGAATGCTTGAATAGTGGGATTATGCCATTTATTATAATGAAGGATTTTAGACTTTACTATAAACGAGAAATAAACGATTATGAAAAGAAAAAGAGGTATCTAAATGAAATTTGCCTGTTGTCACAAGATCAATATAGAACTATATGCAAATATTTTCAAATCATATAAAAAACAATTTAAGTATAATTAGTAGATAGCAATAAGGCATGGTTTATAAATAATTTCTCCCGTGATGTTCCCTGAAATCAGCTGGTTTTAGGGAACATCATTGGGATTGAAAAGTAGTCATATAGTCAATAATGTTTTATAAAACGCTTCTTTTTAAAAGATAGAGGTCGTTGGTTCAAGCCCAATCGGGATCACCATTATATGATATCTGACGGCTCATGCAGCCGTTTTTTATTTTTTGTTTCTAAGATTTTTTCTATGAAAGATTTGCCAGACCGCAGATCACTTTCCATCAAAATTGCACTCTTAATTAATTTGCCAACAGATGACAGGTGCTGTATGATTAAAACAGATCAACAAAGAAATAATCAATCCGGTATTCCAGCCCCAAAACGCTTTATCCTTGGAATCCAGTCCCAAAACGATACCGCTGATTTCAGCCAAACCCGTTAAAACGATGGAAAAAAGAATGGTGTAGAGGGGAGTTGCCTGAAGACGTTATTTTCTTTTGATTTGTTTGTTAAAAATGCTGATTCTTCTGTATCTTAACAGAATCAGCGTCTGTAATCCCCTTTAAAAGCTATACGGATTGTGCATTTTTTAGAAAGCGCGCGCTAAAAATAACCCGGTACGCTCGTTAAGGGGAAAACAAAGGCCGGAGCCAGCGGCTGAATGCCAAGAGGGCCCATTGGGATTCAGCAAAGGGATGGTAACGGTTATAAAATTTGAAAAAATAAAGACATTGCATGCAGGCATTATGGTGGTTATTAATTCAGTCCCTGAATTCAATTCAGGGTCTTTTTTGCTTGCCTATAATTTCTTTTAATCGGGAGAAATGTTATAATAGATTATGATACACAAGGGTTAGCTGTGAAAACAGGCCTATTAAATAGCCGCTTTATAGGTGAAAAGAAAGTAAATTATCGGCGTTGATAAAGAATTGGTGTTTCAGATTATGGACGGTATTGCGAATACAATTTCCGATTGCTGCGAGCCTCAAATTATTCCTGATATTACATTTCAAACCATTGAGGGTAAGTGTATCGTAATGATTGAAATATACCCAGGAGCAAATCGGCTATACTAACAGTCGATAAACTGTGTCGAGACATCCGCAATTATATGATAAGCACCGTTCATTCGGAGGAAGAAAGAAGGGATATTCCAGAAGTTACAGTAGATCAGTTGCTGAATTGGAAGATTCTGAAAAAAACAGAAGGAAAGCTTTTGGCTACAAATGCATTTGTGCTGTTGACAAGTGATTATTTTCGCTTTGCAAAGATCCAGTGTGGACTTTTTAAAGGAACTGACCGGGATGAATTTATCGACAAAAAGGACTATACCGGCCCTCTCTATGAACAGATTGAAGGTGCATATCAATTTGTGCTGCGCCACATCAATTTAAGTGCAGAAATTGATGGGCTGGTTCGAAAAAAACGTTATGAACTCCCTGTTGGGGCGATCCGGGAGATGATCATCAATGCCCAATGCCACCGAAATTTTATGGATAATTCCTGTGTGCAGGTGGCGATCTATGATGATCGTCTGGAGGTTACGTCGCCTGGTATGCTTTATGGTGGACTGACTTTGGAAGAGGCTATGAGCGGCCGCTCGAAAATACGTAACCGCGCTATCGCGGAAGTTTTCAGCCGTATGGAGTTGATCGAAGAATGGGGAACAGGAATTCGTCGAATTTTAAAACGAGCCGAAGAATACAATTTACCGAAGCCAGAATTTCTAGAGATAGGGGATAGCTTTCGTGTAAATCTTTATCGGACGGCCGATAAAAAGCCGATAAAAAAAGCCGATAAAAAGCCGATAAATTTAGAACGGCAAACGTTGATTCTTGATTATGTAAAGAATCACGGTTTGATTTCTAATAAAGAAGCCCGAGAACTCCTAGGCGTCGCGGAGTCCACGACCAAACGATTTTTGAGCCAGATGGTCAAAGATGGGCTGCTTGTGGAGCAGGGAGAGCGAAAAGCGCGGGTGTATGTGTTGAAAGGTTAGATAATTCAGGCCCTGAATCCAATTCAGGGTCTTTATTTGACCAAAATCTTTCTTTCGATAATTTAACGGGCTTGATCTGACTTGACTATCCCAAAAACAATTTTTCCTTAAACCCCTTGACAAATCCATCTGTAACATTTATGATTACAAAATAGAAACTGTAATGTTTAAAATTACACTTTGTGGGAAAATAAATAGAATCATCATGGAAAAGAGGTTTTGATATGGGATTTGCTTCGGGGGCCGGGGTTCCGGCCATTATGGTATTTTTACAGGGGATTCTCAGCTTTTTTTCGCCCTGTGTGCTGCCGCTGGTGCCTTTGTACATCGGCTATCTGGCGGGTGGGACAAAGACGGTGGACGCGGACGGGACGGTTCATTATAAAAAACGGACAGTTCTGATCAACACGCTCTTTTTTGTCATTGGCATCAGCGCCACGTTTTTTATTTTGGGCGTTGGCTTTACAGCGGCCGGCCAGTTTTTTACAGGCAACCGGATGCTGTTCGCGCGTATTGGCGGGGTTATCATCATTTTATTTGGGCTGGTCCAGCTGGGGGTTTTTAATTTTGATTTTTTGAACCGTGAGCACCGCCTGCCCTTTAATTTGGACAAGCTGGCCATGAACCCGCTTCTGGCCTTTGTGCTGGGCTTTACCTTCAGCTTTGCCTGGACGCCCTGCGTGGGGCCGGTTCTGGCCAGTGTGCTGCTCATGGCGTCGTCCTCATCATCTTTCGCGTCGGGCTTTATCCTTATCGGTGTCTACACGCTGGGCTTTGTCCTGCCGTTTTTGGCGGTGGGATTATTTACCAGCACGCTGCTGGATTTTTTCAAGCGGCACCAGAAAGCGGTCCGCTACACGGTAAAGGCTGGGGGTGTGCTCATGATCGTTATGGGGATTATGATGTTTACAGGATGGATGAACGGGATTACCGGTTATCTCTCTCGGGCTGGGGCCGGGAGCAGCGCGCCGCAGCCAAACCCAACGGTAACCACAGAGCCTGTGCCGTCGCCCACACCGGAAAACACGCCGGAAGAAAGTGCCAAAAAGACACTGGCTCCGGATTTCACGCTCACGGACCAGTATGGGGTGACGCATACCCTGTCGGAATACCGTGGAAAGACGGTTTTCCTCAATTTCTTTGCCACCTGGTGCGGCCCATGCCAGAAAGAAATGCCGGATATTGAGACGCTGTATAAAAAATACGGCGATAATTCCGGAGACCTGGTAGTGCTGAGTGTTGCCAATCCGCACACGGAGGAGGGGCCGAACAATAATGATATGTCACCTGAAAAAATCGCAGAGTTCATGTCGGACAACGGCTTTACCTATCCGGCGCTCATGGACCGTACGGGTGCAGTGTTCCAGACCTATGGCATCCGCTCTTTCCCGACAACTTTCATGATTGACAAGGATGGCTATGTGGAGGGCTATGTGCCGGGAATGCTGACGTCCAGCATGATGGAGAGCATTGTTAACCAGGCCATGGCGCAATAGGTAAAAAGCCTGTATCGTTTTAACGATACAGGCTTTTTTAAGTCTTGGCGAAATAATGTAGAGTGAATCTATATTATTTATAACTTTGGGTATTTATTATCGTGCGTAATGCTTTAATTAACGCTTATTCTAAAATAGAAAGAGTTGATTTTTTATGAATGGAACGATGATGCAGTATTTTGAATGGTACCTGCCTGAGGATCAGTCCCTGTGGCGGCAGGTGGCAGAGGACGCCGATCATCTTAAAGCGCTCGGGATCACAGCGGTCTGGCTTCCCCCGGCCTACAAGGGCGCGGCGGGTAAGAGCGATGTGGGCTATGCACCCTACGACCTCTATGATCTGGGTGAATTTGACCAGAAAGGCAGTGTTGCCACAAAATACGGAACGGCCGATGAGTATTGCGAAGCCGTCAGCACCCTTCAGGATAACGGAATCGAGGTATACGCGGATATCGTGCTGGACCACCGCCTTGGCGCAGACCGGACGGAAAATGTCTATGCCTGCAAGGAAAATGATGAAAACCGGAATGAGCAGATTGAGCCCATCCGGCCGATCAAGGCCTGGACGCAGTTTGACTTTCTGGGCCGGGGCGATACCTATTCGGATTTCAAATGGAACTGGACGCATTTTGCGGGCATTGACTGGGATGAGAAACAGGAGGACAGCGCCGTTTTCCAGTTTCAGGGAAAGCGCTGGGCCAGGGATGTGGACCGTGAGAACGGCAATTTTGACTACCTGATGGGCGCGGATGTGGATTTAAACAACCGCGAGGTGGTTGAGGAGTTAATCCGCTGGGGCAGATGGTACTTGGATAAAACCCGGGTCAAAGGTTTTCGCATGGACGCGGTTAAGCACATTGATTTTAATTTTTTTAATGAGTGGCTGGACGCGGTCAGGCGTGACTGGGATCAGGAGCTTTTTGCCGTGGGTGAATACTGGTCTGGCGATCTTGAGGATCTCAAACGTTATATGGAAACAACGGACCGTGCCATGTGCCTGTTTGACGTTCCTCTTCATTATCATTTTTTCGACGCTTCGAACAGCGGTGACGGCTATGATATGCGCCAGCTGCTGAATAATACCCTGACAGCCCATGACCCTACCCGGTCTGTCACCTTTGTGGACAACCACGACACCCAGCCCGGCCAGTCGCTGGAATCCTGGGTGCAGCCGTGGTTTAAGCCGCTGGCCTACGCTTTTATTCTGCTCCGGGCCGACGGCTATCCCTGCGTCTTTTACGGCGATTACTACGGTATTCCTGCCCAGGGTATTGAGCCCATGCAGGAGCTTTTAGATAAGCTGCTCTGCGCCCGGCGCGAATCGGCCTACGGCGCCCAGCGGGATTATTTTGACGACTTCCACATCATTGGATGGGTGCGCGAGGGCGATCCGGCAGAGCCGGAATCCGGCCTTGCCGTGCTGATGACAAACGGCGACGGCGGCTCAAAGCAGATGTATATGGGGCATCAGTTCGCCGGAAAAAATTTTTATGACATCACTGGCAATGTGGAAGGCACGGTCACGGTTAATGAAAACGGCGACGGTGTCTTTCATGTGGCGCCCGGCTCGGTATCGGTCTGGGTTAGGACACGGTAAATTAAAAAGACGAGAGCTTAAGCCGGCAGGTAACAAAATTGTTGCCTGCCGGTTTTGCTTTTTTGCGGTGCTATTTAAAGCAAATGGGGTATAAATGATTAAAATGCTTTGAAATGGTGTGTGGAATGTGTTATGATTTAGTAAATTATAATGACTATAAACAATATAAAAACAGGAGGAAAATATGGATTTCTTAAACAATATCCCTCCGGTGGGGCAGGCGCTGGTCGCCGGTCTTTTTACCTGGGGCTTGACAGCGCTCGGCGCTGCCATGGTTTTTTTCTTTAAGGAGATCAATAAAAAGGTATTGAACGCCATGCTGGGCTTTGCCGCCGGCGTTATGATTGCGGCCAGCTTCTGGTCTCTGCTGGCGCCGTCCATCGAGATGGCGGAGGGCGGTCCGGTGCCGCCGTATGTACCCGCTGTGGTCGGCTTTTTAGGCGGCGGCGCGTTTTTATGGTGTGTGGATAAGCTTTTGCCCCATATCCACCAGGGAACAGGCCATGAGGAAGGGATTCACACCTCGTGGCAGCGCAGCGTGCTGCTGGTTTTGGCCATCACCTTCCACAATATCCCCGAAGGGCTGGCGGTCGGCGTCGCCTTTGGCGGGCTGGCCACCGGCAATGAATATATGACGCTGGCCGGGGCCATCTCGCTGGCGCTGGGGATCGGTCTTCAGAATTTTCCCGAAGGCGCCGCAGTCTCCATTCCCCTGAGACGTGAAAACATGAGCCGGTTTAAATCCTTTATGTACGGCCAGGCCTCGGGCTTAGTTGAGCCGATCTCAGCCGTTATCGGGGCTGCCGCGGTTGTGTTTATCAACCCGATTCTGCCTTACGCCCTGGCCTTTGCGGCCGGCGCCATGATTTACGTGGTGGCAGAAGAATTGATTCCCGAATCCCAGCTGGGCCATGACGGCGAGGGCGATATCGCCACCATCGGCGTGATGATCGGCTTTGCGGTCATGATGCTCATGGACGTGGCACTGGGCTGAGAAAGGCAGTGAGAAAATGATTTATATCGGACCACATATTTCAATCGCGAAGGGCTTTACCGCTGCCGGAAAGGATGCTGTATCCATCGGCGCGGATACCTTTCAGTTTTTCACCAGAAACCCGAGGGGCGGAAACGCAAAGGCCATTGACCCAAAGGACGCCCAGGGCTTGTGTGAAATAATGGAGGAACACCATTTCGGGCCGCTGCTGGCACACGCGCCCTACACGCTCAACATGGCCTCCGCCACAGAGGCGACCCGTGATTTCGCAGAGAGGGCCTTCAGGGAAGACCTTGAACGTCTTGAGCAGCTGCCCTGCCACCTCTATAATTTTCATCCCGGCAGCCATGTAGGCCAGGGACCGGAAAAGGGCATTGAGCTGATTTTAGACATCCTCAACCGCAATATGAAGCCAGACCAGAAAACCATCGTGCTTCTGGAAGCCATGTCGGGCAAAGGCAGTGAGGTCGGCCGTGATTTTGAGCAGCTGCGGGCCATCATCGACGGCGTCGAGCTCAAGGATAAAATCGGCGTCTGTATTGATACCTGCCATATTTATTCGGCGGGATATGATATTGTGAATGATCTGGACGGTGTAATCGAGGAGTTTGACCGGGTGGTCGGTCTGGATTACTTAAAGGCCATGCACCTCAACGACAGCCTGACGCCGTTTAACAGCCATAAGGACCGCCATGAGAAGATCGGTTTTGGCAGTATTGGAGTGGATACCTTTATCGCCATTGTGAAGCATCCGCGGCTTAAGGATAAGCCTTTTTTTCTGGAAACACCCCAGGAAAAATTTGCCGATTATGCCAAAGAGGTAGAGCTGCTCAAAAACGCGTAGAAAGCTTAAAGGTGACCTGAAGTGCAAAACAGTGTATTTCAGGTCTTTTTTTGCCCTAAATTCAAAACACGCTTGACGAAATCCGGGTTTTTCTTTATACTGGGATCATGTAATATAGAATGAATCCAGATTAGTTAAGGGATATTAACTTTGTCATGCAAACAAAAGAGGGATTATCAGTGAAAAATATTGAAGAAGTCGAATATACGGAGAGCAGTAATAAAAAGATCGCCATGCGTGTGTCGGTCATATCGATTTTTGTCAATCTGGCATTATCGGTTTTTAAATTTATCGCCGGGGTTTTAGCCAATTCTGGCGCCATGATTTCCGATGCGGTGCACTCGGCGTCGGATGTGCTCAGTACCTTTGTGGTCATTATCGGGGTCAATATCTCCGGCCAGAAGGCCGACCACAAGCACCAGTACGGCCATGACCGCATGGAATGTGTGGCTGCGATCCTGCTGGCGATTATTCTGTTCGCAACTGGCGTGGGGATTGGCTGGTCCGGAATCGAGAAGATCATCAACGCCGACAGCCACACGCTGGAAATCCCGGGAATGCTGGCCCTTGTGGCGGCTGTGGTTTCCATTGTGGTGAAGGAATGGATGTACTGGTTTACCCGCGCTGCGGCCAACAAAATTAATTCCGGTGCTCTAAAGGCTGATGCCTGGCACCACCGTTCCGACGCGCTTTCCTCTGTGGGCAGTTTGATTGGGATTGCTGGCGCGCGCATGGGTTTTCCGATTCTGGACCCCGTCGCGGCAGTGGTAATCGCTTTGCTGGTTATCAAGGCAGCCTTTGATATTGGAAAGGACAGTATCAGCAAAATGCTGGACAGCTCCATCGATGAGAAAACCGAGCTGGAAATCCGTGAGCTGATTATGAAGCAGCCCGGCGTCAAGCGGATTGACGATCTGAAGACCAGGACCTTTGCCTCAAAATTTTATGTGGACCTGGAGATTGCCGTGGACGGTGAGATGAAGCTGGTCAAAGCCCACGCCATCGCCGAGAATGTCCACGACGTGCTGGAGGATACCTACCCCATGCTCAAGCACTGTATGATTCACGTCAATCCTTATGAGGCGGAAAAAACAGAAAAAGTATAGAACCGGGAGCTTGTATTTCTTAAAAAGAAAACAGGCTCTTTTCTTTTCAGGCGGAATTGGATAAAATAGTGGGAACAGAAGACGAGGAGGAACACCATGAACATTCAAATTGGAGACATCGATTTATTTTATGAACAGGAGGGCCAGGGTGCGCCGCTGATCCTGATCCACGGCAACGGGGAGGACCATACGATTTTTGATAAAATTACAGGCCCGCTGAGCAGAGATTTTACCGTCTACGCTCTGGATTCCAGAGGACACGGAAGCAGTACGCCAGTAGACGCCTTTGACTACCGCGAGATGGCGGAGGACATCCACGGCTTTATTCAAGCCCTAAAGCTTGAGAAGCCGGCAGTCTATGGCTTCAGCGACGGAGGGATCATCGGGCTGATGCTGGCTTACCAGTATCCTGAGCTGCTTTCAAAGCTTATTGTCAGCGGCGCCAACACCACCCCTGACGGGTTGAAGGAGGTCTGGCTTGATAAATTCCGGCGGGCTTATGAGCGCACCAAAAAGGACAGCATTAAGATGATGCTGGAGCAGCCCAATATCTCCAATGCGGATCTGGCTAAAATTAAAATTCCAGTGTTGGTGACCGCCGGCAGCGACGATATGATCGAGGATGACCACACCCGTTATATCGCCGAATCCATCCCAGACAGCAGCCTTCAGATTTATGACGGCGAAACCCATGAGAGCTATGTGGAGCATAACCCTAAGATGGCGGCCGTTATCCGTAATTTTTTGTTATCCGGACAGTGATTCGGCTGGCGAAACGAGACAATAAAAGGCCTCCGCGGTTTTACCGCGGAGGCCTTTGTCATTTGACGCCGCCGGATTTTCCAAACAGAACATAAGATTACAGAGCCTTTAGGGATATGCTTTTACAGTCCCCTTTATGCATTTTCGGTATATTGTATCTGTTATTGTTTCGTGTTATAATTTTATTAACGCAAACACTGTCCAGATATATATCAATTGACAGGTCAGAAAATAATGTGGGGAGGATTTAATGCGATGTGGAAAAAGTTTATTGGTTTAGGGATGATTCTTGCGGTAATGTTTTCCAGTGCGGGATGTAATTTATCGCCGACTTCTTCGCAGCAGCCGGAAAAAAAGCAGATTGAAATTTCAATGATGTATCCCATGGAGCTGAAAAATTTTGAAGCGCTGGTGGAAAAGGAATACCCGGACATTGATTTGCAGGTGGAAATGACAACAACCGCTACAATGAACGGCGACAGCGAGCGGCGTCTCAGAAAAGGGCACGGCACAGACCTTGTGGTGACCACACTGCCGACCAGCGGGGTAAAGGATTACGTGATGGATTTAAGCGCAGAAGCTTTTGCTACGGCTTATCAGGGGAGTGTTGCCAGCCCGGTAATGATTGAGGGACATACATGCTACCTGCCCCTTCCCGGCCAATATGCCGGATATATTCTCAATAAAACATTGGTCGAGCAGCTCGGCATGGAAATCCCTGACACCAACAGTGCGATGACAGATATTTTTAAGGCCGGAAAAGAGCAGGGGAAGGGCATCGGCGAAGACGGCGCGATGTTTGGCCTCGCCACTGTGTCGCCTGCCTCTGTGGGGGCTTATATGATCGGCACACAGGTTCCGGATTTTCTGGGAACGGCGGACGGCATCAAGTGGATGTCCGAGTTTGACAGTGGAACCGCTGCCTTCAGCGGCGTCTGGGATAACAGCTTGGATTTGCTGGCAGCGTGGACGGAGCAGGGATATCTGAATGCGGGAACCTTATCGCTTAAATCCAAAAACACCATGCCGATCGAGTCAAGACTGCTGGATGGCACCCTGATGCTGTCTCACGGCAACGTGCAGATGCTGACAAAATTAAACAGCCAGAGCCAGCAGTATGAGTATGTGATGCTGCCCTATTTAAGCGATCAGGGAAACACCTCGTGGGTGACCTCTGAACCGGATGGTTATATTGCCATAAACGATGCCCTCTCGAATGAGGGGAGCAAGGATAAGCGTGATGCCTGCGTCCGTATTTTAGAGCTGCTGTCTACCCCGGAGGGGCAGCAGGCCTGGATGCAGGACACAGAAGCGCCTCATTCCTATCTTTCAGATTTTAAAGAATCCTTGGAAACGGTCCCCCAGGGCATTGCAGACTGTGTAAAGACAGGCTATATTTATGACCTGCAGCTGTCCTCTGATGTGGTTCAGTATTTCGGAAAAAACATGACCTCTGTGCTGGATCAGAAGATGAAAATGGACGAAGCGCTTTCAGCTGTGGATGATTACTGCCGCAATGGCTCTGCCCAGGTCGAGTACGACCAGTCCTTTATCGGGACCATGGCAGAGGACCTGCTCTATGAAAACTATAATACCCGGAGGGAAGAGACGGCGATTGGCAATTTGATTGCGGATGCCGTGAAAGAGTACACGGGGGCAGACATCGCGGTGGTCAACGGCGGCGGTATCCGCGCCAGCCTGTATAAAGGGGATGTCCTCGGGGAGGATCTCGATGCGGTCTGCCCCTATGACAATAAAATAATTTTGGTCGAAACAAAAGGGGAGACCATTGTCAGCATGCTTGAAAATGGCATCTCTCAGACTGTAAGAGATGCGTCTGTGCCTGCGGGGCGCTTTCTCCAGGTTTCAGGTTTAAACTATACCTATCAGCCAAAGGATGAAGAACAGCCGTCGAAGCTTGTATCCGTTACATTGGCAGATGGGTCTGAGCTGGATAAAAGCGCAGAGTACACTCTGGCGGTGACTAATTATATGGCCGGAAGTGTCGGGTATATTGATAACAACGGCGACGGCTATACAATGTTGAATCTCTACAGCGACACTACTCCTAAAGCGGAAAATGTTAAGCTTGTAAAGGAAACTGACGCAACCTACAGCGATGCCATAAAACAGTATTTTCAAAACCATGGTGACGCGCCAATTCAATCAAAATTAGAGGGGCGGATCACTGTGGTGGGTGCCGGGAATGAATGAGGCAATAAAGAAGCTCCAGGGCAATAGCCGGTATATCATCATCTTTTTTATTATCATGACAATGACCTGTACGTTTGGGTTTATCTGGTTTATCACGGCATCGTCAGGGGCTTCGCAAAAGGCGGGCGTCGAGATGAATAATCTTTACCTGCGGGAGCTGACCACCCAGACAATCGGAAATTTTCAAGCCAGTATCAATGGTCAGTTTTCGCAGCTTAAAACCTCGGCGTCATCAATAAAAAAGGAAGATCTGGAAAACCTCGGGACGCTTACCGAATATTTAAAGCGCACACAGGAAAATAATCATTTTGATTTTTTTGCTCTGGTGGATGAAAACGGGCGGTATTACTGTGCAGAGGGTGTGTTCCCGGCAGCGTCCAAGATCAGCTTTCTCGGACAACTGCTCGAGGGAGAGTCCAATCTGATTTCATATAACGAAACGGTTCTGGGCAAAGATATTATTTTAATCGGGGACGCTATGGCGCCGGTGGTCTATGAAGACCGGAAAATGATAGGCGTACTGGCGGGAATGGACGTCAATGTGATTAACAGCCAGCTCGCGCTGAAAAAAAAAGATGCGCAGACCTACTCGAGCATCATTGAACGAAACGGCAGATTTGTTGTCAATAATAATTATAATAATTTATTCCAGAGCTCAAATATTCTCTCGAAGCTGCAAAAGGATGCGGAATTTTCTTCGGACAGCACTCTGGAAATGGTTCAAAATGATTTAAAGAGTGGGGAATCAGGCCTTGTGGCATATACCCTTGAGGGACAGAAGGAGTACCTGTATTATGCCCCGATTGAGGGGACAGACTGGTATCTGCTGACAACCGTACCCTACGAGGTCGTAAATTCGACAATTGATGAGCTGATTGGCAGCCTAAGAAGGGATGCAATCGGGATGATGGTGTTCATTTTAGTCCTTTTGTCAGCTGTTTTTGTGTTTTTCTACATCAGAATCAGCAAAGAGGAGCAAAAACTGCAGGATGCAAAGGCCTTGGCGGAGAAGGCGCGTATAAAGGCAGAGGATGCGAACCGCGCCAAGAGTGAGTTTCTCAGCCGTATGAGTCATGAAATACGAACGCCGATGAACGGGATTATCGGTATGGGGACCATCGCAAGCCAGAATATCAATAATCCTGCCAGAGTTGAAGAATGCCTGAAAAAACAGGCCTTATCCTCACAGCATCTCCTGTCATTGATCAACGATGTTCTTGACATGTCTAAGATAGAAAGCGGAAAAGTTGAATTAAGAAATGAACCCTTTGATTTCAGAAATTTTCTGGAGGGGCTCGGAAGCATTTACTATGGACAGGCCAGGGTAAAGGATATTGATTATCAGACCATTCTGGCAGGAAATGTGGATGAGATGCTGGCCGGGGATTCTCTGCGCCTTAATCAGATATTGTCCAATCTTTTATCCAATGCCATGAAGTTTACACCCTCCGGCGGTTCCATCCGGCTGCGGGTGTCAAAGGTCGGCGAAGATGAGGAACGGGTTTGCCTCCGCTTTGAAGTAAGCGATACGGGCTGTGGAATCGCCAAAGAAAATTTCGGGAAAATATTCGAATCATTTGAGCAGGAAAACGCAGATATCACCAGCACATATGGTGGAACGGGGCTCGGACTGGCCATTGTCAAACGTTTTTCTGAATTGATGGGTGGAAAGGTGTGGCTGGACAGCCGTCTTGGCGTCGGAACAACCTTTACGGTTGAGCTGCCATTTGGAAAGGCAGCGGCTTTGCCAGAGGCTGTGGATTTTAATGGGCTTAAAGTTCTGGTCGTGGACAGTAACCGGGATAACGGGGAGCACGCGGCGACGCTCTTAGGCGCTATGAATTTAAAAAGCAGCTGGACCGCTGAAGGCGCCAACGCCATTTTGCAGGTGAAAGCGGCCCATGAAAGGCATGAGGATTATGATATATGCCTGGTGGACTGGAGACTGCCGGACATGGATGGTCTGGAAACAGCGCGCCGGATTCGTGAGGCTGTAGGAAAAGAAAAGCCGGTAATTATAATGACTGCCTATGACTCAGCGGAGTGCAGCCAGAATACAGGGACAACAGAGGAATACGAGGTGCTGACAAAACCGTTGTTTGCCAGCGCCATTGCTCAGGCGATCGCCGGAATCGGGCAGAAACGGCCGTCCGACACGCCGAATACGGCCGAGTTTGATTTTCATGGCAGACATATTTTGCTTGTGGAGGATAATGATCTAAACCGTGAAATCGCCACAGAGCTGATCGGGGCGGCAGGAGCCAGCGTCGAGACGGCTGAGGATGGAAAAGAGGCCGTTGAAAAATTTAAGGCCTCAGCGCCGGGGTACTATGATCTGATTCTGATGGATGTTCAGATGCCGGTCATGAACGGTTATGAAGCCACAAAAAGTATCAGGGAGATGGAGCGTGAGGACGCAAACACTGTCCCGATTTTTGCCATGACAGCCAATGCCTTTGCGGAAGATGAAGAAAAGAGCCGCAGGGCCGGGATGGATGTGCACATCACAAAACCGCTGGACATAAAGGTACTCTATACGATGATGAATCAGTATTTGTCAAAACAAAAAAGAAGTGAAGAAATGATCAAAAAATATAGCGGAGGCAGCGGACAATGAAGAATTTGAAGGTGGGGAAAAAGCTGTTTATCTCCTATGCGTTAATTTTAGCCATGCTTATTGCAGGCTGTATTGTAAGTGTGGCCGATCTGGTCAAACTGGGTAGCCAGATTGAAGTTTTTTACAATGGACCCTTTACGGTTAACGGCAGTGCCAATATAATCAATGCAAACTTTGAGCAGATGCAGAAAGGTGTTTACAGAGCCATATCGAATTCGGATTCAGCCATTGTGGACGAGGCGATTTTAAACGCAAAGGATTCAGCCGAAAATATAAAAGAGCAGATCCCTGTTATTAAGGAACATTTTCTGGGGGATCAGCAGATAATCGAACGGCTGGACACGGCGCTCGCTAAGCTGGAGCCTATGCGGGAAACCGTGCTTTTAATGGCGAAGGAAAACAGGAATGCCGAAGCCGCAAATTATATGGAAAACAATAATATCATTGTCATCCATGAAGCGCAGAAAGAACTAGATAAACTTGTGGAGAGCGGTAACGCCAAGGGCGAGGAGTTGATTAATGGTTTAAAAAGCAATCAGGCAGATGCGATACGCACGCTGGTTTTGCTGGGCGGCGCCAGTGTGATCGTCAGCATTATTTTTGGCGTCTACATTACGCGGGGGATTACCCGGCCGGTCGAGACGCTGGAAAAGGCGGCGCGCAGCATGGCCCGGGGCGATCTTTCCTCTGTCCAGATCTCCTATGAGGCGGGCGATGAGCTGGGAAGTCTTGCAGACGATATGCGCAGCATGACCGCCATTTTACTAAACGTTATCCAGGATGAAACATATCTTCTGGGTGAAATGGCGGATGGGAATTTTGATGTGCGCAGTAAAACGGAAGCGTCTTACGTGGGCGATTTCCAGCGGCTGCTGCTGTCTATGAGAGCAATCAACAGCCGTCTGAGCAGTACGCTGCGGCAGATGAGCCAGGCGGCAAGCGAGGTGGCGTCAGGTTCTGAACAATTATCATCAGAAGCGCAGATCCTTGCGCAGGGAACAATGGAGCAGGCAGCTTCTGTAGAGGAGGCATCACATACCATTAACGATATATCGGACCAGGCTGATGGAAATGCTGAAAAGGCCCAGGAAGCCAGCAGCAAGGCCCAAAAAGTAAAATCAGATACCGAACAGAGCAGCGAGAGGATGCAGGATATGCTGTGCGCGATGTCCGATATCAGCAGAGATTCCATTGAGATCCGTAAAATTGTAAAAACCATTGAGGATATCGCCTTCCAGACCAATATCCTTGCCCTGAACGCGGCGGTAGAGGCTGCCCGTGCCGGAGATCAGGGAAAAGGCTTTTCGGCAGTGGCAAATGAGGTGCAGCATCTGGCGAACAAGTCCAGCGCCGCGGCCAAGAGCACGGCAGGTCTGATTGAAAATGCCGTTCGGACAGTTGAAAAGGGTAAAAAAACAGCTTATGAAACAGCGGATATCCTCTCAGAGGTAGTCAGGGGAGTCGACGGCGTATCGGGAGCCCTGCAGCTTATCACGGAGGCTTCGGTTAAACAGTCAGACGCCGTTAAGCAGATAACAGAGAGTGTGGACATGATCTCCAACGTGGTGCAGACCAACTCGGCCATGGCGGAGGAAAGCGCTGCCGCCAGCGAGGAATTATCATCCCAGGCAGAGCTTTTGAACAGCCTTGCCAGTCATTTTAAAATAAAAACCGAGGAATAGCCCCGTCTGTGCCAGCCGGGCAGCCAAATTGTGAATTCTTGTACGTTTCACCTTCATGTGGTATAATTGCCCAAATGCCTGCGGGCAGAATTAATATGGAGCATACAATAAGAGAAGGATTTTAGCTGTGAGTGCAGAACTGATTTATAATTTGGTTTACGATTATTATGAGACAAGAATTGCGATGGGGGTTTACCGGCGCGGCGATATCCTGCCGTCAATCTCCAAGATTGCAGAGGGCTTTCAGATGGCGCCTCTGACGGTCCGCTCTGCCCTTACACGCCTGGAGAAAAAGGGATACATAAGGATCATTCCCAGAAAGCCGGCCGAGGTGATATACCGGATAGACGAGAGCCATGTAAGGCAGAATGCGGCGTCCTACTTTGTACCGAGAATGGCAGGCCTCGTCGATTTTTGCCAGTCCGGAAAATTGCTGATTGAACCTGTCTGGGAATACGCGCGGCTTAACCTCGGCGAAGAAAAACTGCCGTGTCTGAAAAGTAAACTGGCGCAAGCTGGAAAAGTAGAGCTGCCGGTGTCTGTCCGCCATCACCTTTATGTTTTTGCGGCCCTGAAAAATAAACTTTTTCTGAACTTTTACTGGGAAGTCCTGCGCTATATGCGCTTTCCCTATCTGGCAGGCCATAGCACGCACCAGGAAAGAGACCAGGCGCTTCTATTTAATAAAAACGAAAACCAGATCGAATTTATGAAAGAAGCCTTTGAAGGCGATTATGGCAGCAGCTTAAAGTATCTCCAGGATTTCTGTTTATGGGCGCAGAAAGAATATGATTTGGAAGATAAGGAACAGATACCATTTTGCTGGAATATTTACTGGCAGAGACCACAGCTGTGCTACACACTGGTTTCACACATTATCCTGGAAATTATAAGGGGGACCTATCCTGAGGGCAGCGCCCTGCCCTCTATGCCGATAATGTCAAAGCAGCTAAAGGTCTCCTACCGTACGCTGCGCCGCACCCTCAGTATTCTCGGCGGCCTTGGCGTTATCCGCTTACACCAGGGAAAAGCAGCGGAGGTCTGTACAGATATTGAGCAGATTGATTTTTCCAGACAGGAAATAAAGGAAGGGGCGAGGTTTTATAGAGAAAGCCTCCAGTTTATGGCGCTGACAATACGTCCCGTGCTGCTTTTTACCCTTGAAAATGCCAGAAAAGAGGATCAGGAGTATCTGGCGGATGCGTTTGCTCAGATGCTCAGACAGAATACCTGCCATAAGTGTTTTAAGCTTACTATCGGGTTTATAATTGAAAAATGTCCGTCTGCGACGGTTCGCGAATGCTACAGGAAATTGTCAGAATTTATGGTCTGGGGATATCCCTTTACGCTGCGCCGCGTTAAAAAGGAGCAGCTGAAGAATGAATACGCGTCGATGGTCCAAAGGACAGCGCCCTGCCTGAAAGATGGTGATTGGGCGTGCTTCGCAGAGCACTGGAAGGATTTGATGGCCTGTGAGCAGCAGAAAGCCGAACACTTTTTATTTAAGAATAATATCCGCCTGTAGCGCGTTTGGTCCGTGTTTTTATGAAGGAAAATTTGGGAGAGAAAGCATTTTTCAGATAAAAAGGGCACAGTCCTGGACTGTGCCCTTTTTATGACAGCTTGAAACCGTCTGTTTTTTTTGGTGGCCCCACTTTTAACCCGCTGTCTGCGGGTTTTTAGGATTGCTCAAATTTTCCTTTGAGGGCTTTTTTAAAGGCCAGATACAGCAGAGCCGCAATGGCTACGTTGACTGTGGAGGCGATGAGCAGTGGCGCCAGCATGGGAATGACAAAGCCCATGACAGAGGGCGAGATGCCCAGGATCACAGCCAGAACGCCAGACAGGAAGGTCATGACCACACCGTTGATCAGAATGGCGATGACAGAAGCCACGATCAGGTTGGTCTTTTTATTAATCCAGGCATAGGCGTAGCAGGCGCCGGCCATGCAGGCAGCTACCAGAATGTGCATTGGCAGGCCCATAGGAAAGCCGGACAGGGCTGCGGAGAAAAGGTGTCCTACCGCGCCGATCAGCGCGCCGACAGGTCCGCCGAGCATCAGCGCGCCAAAGTACGCTGGAAGGGCGTCCAGCGCGACGCTTCCGAATATTTTTACAAGGGAGCCCAGATAAGACAGGGCGATGAGCAATGCGGTAAAAACAAGGGTTTTCGTATTCAGTTGATTCTTCATGAGGTCCTCCGGTTGCATTAAGATAAATGAATTGCGGAAGTTATTATATCGCAGAAACCCGAGAATGTAAAGCGTGATGAACTTAAGGGTATAAAATGCTATAATAGAGAAAATGACGAACGGAGGATAAATAACATGAATATCGGGATCGATGTAGGCGGTACTAACCTGGTAGCCGGGCTGATCGGCGAGGGCGGCAGGGTGTTAATCAAAAAAAAGCAGCCCACAAAGGCCAGGGAGGGCTATGAGGCCGTGACAGGAAAGATTGCAGCGCTGGTGGAGCAGGTAAAGGCAGACGCTGCGGAATACTCTGTTGACAGCATCGGTATCGGAGTGCCTGGAATCGTCTCAGCGAACGGAAAAACGGTTGTGTCCTGTCCTAACCTTTATTGGGAAAACAGGCCCTTAAAACGTGATTTGGAGGAAAAACTGGGTCTTCCGGTTTATATGGCCAACGACGCCACTGTGGCAGGTATTGCCGAGAACCGGTACGGCAGCAGCAGAGGCTGCAGTGATGCGGTGATGTTTACGCTGGGCACCGGGGTAGGCGGCAGCGTGATCGTCGGCGGAAAGATCATTACGGGGGTGCACGGCGTCGCCTCGGAATTTGGTCATATGATTGTGGGAGACGGCCACTATCAATGTAACTGTGGCAAAATGGGCTGCCTGGAGACTTATTCCTCAGCGACGGGAGTGATCTGGCTGGCGAGAAAGCGTATTGAGGAAGGCCGCGAAACGGTGATTCTGTCCATGGCCGGGGGCGATCCGGAAGCGGTCAACGCTGAGATGGTCATCAATGCGGCCAGAAACGGCGATGCAGTAGGCCTTGAATGCTTTGAGTCGATGGTGGAGCACCTGGCCATCGCTATTTCCAACCTTGTGGATGTTCTGGACCCTGAGGTCTGCGTTCTGGGCGGCGGAGTAGCCCACGCGGGCGCTTTTCTGCTGGAGGCGGTGCAGAATGCCACAGCGGAAAAGATCACCTATAAGCGTCTGGTGAAGCCCGAGATTGTTCTGGCGACGCTTGAGAACGACGCGGGCCTGGTGGGGGCCTCCTGTATTAAGGAATATCTGTACGATTAAGAAAACTCCTTGCATTTATAGAAAGTGCTTGCAAAATCCTTTGTATTTTATTATGATAGGGTAAGTGAATTTAAAATTTTCTTTCTTATTAATATAATAATAGGTTAAGGATGTTAACCGGTTGTTAAAATAAGAGGGACCGTCAAGGAGGCACGATC
The DNA here is from genome assembly GCF_002441855.2 of Eubacterium maltosivorans. NCBI lineage: Bacteria > Bacillati > Bacillota > Clostridia > Eubacteriales > Eubacteriaceae > Eubacterium > Eubacterium maltosivorans. Next base: position 3,093,863 of record NZ_CP029487.1, read on the forward strand.
ATGCAGAAGTATGAATGTGAAATTTGCGAGTATGTCTATGATCCGGAATTAGGTGATCCGGAAAACGGCGTTGCTCCGGGTACCCCGTTCGAAAATCTGCCGGATGGCTGGTTTTGTCCCACCTGTGGTGTGGATAAGGACGCGTTTAAACCTGTGGCTAAGTAGATACAAAGAATGCAGGAAAAGAAAAAGGGCTCTGTTTGGAGAGCCCGATAATCTCAATAACGATGATTAAGCTTACTGATTTTGCCGGTTATCCGGCATTTTTTATTTTTTTGGCGGCCTCTATCTCGGGGCGCTCGCCCTTTTCTTTTTTGTCCGCCTCGTTTTCACGCTGGCGCGCTTCGTAGATAGCGCAGGCTTCGTCGTAAAACTGGATGCGGTGTTCAACCATCTCCAGGTTTTTTTCCAGCTCTTCGATCTTTTTAAGCAGGCGGACCCGGTGGTCGATAAAGATCTGGCGCCTTGTCTCAAGGGTGGAGGTGCCTTCCAAAAACAGATCGATGTATTCTTTTATTTCTTTCAGCGGCATCCCGGTATCCTTCAGGCAGCAGATCGTCGACAGCCATTCCAGGTCGGCGTCAGTAAACTGGCGGATGCCGGTCTCGCTGCGCTCCACAAAGGGGAGCAGGCCTTCCTTGTCGTAATAGCGGAGGGTATAGATGCTGAGCCCGGTCTTTTCAGACACTTCTTTGATCGTGTAAATGTTCATAAACGCCTCTCCTTTCCATAAAACAGCTGTTTTCTCTCTATTAGGTATACCCCAAAAAGGAATGAAAGTCAATCATTTCCTGCGGAAAACCTAGAGTAGACTCTATTGTTTTCGTTTAAAAAAATGTTCTTTCGTAAATACAATCTGAAATCTTAAAAATTTCTTAGATAAAAAAGAATCGTTCTAAATTAGTGCGACGAAATATTGTTTGAGAATTAGAACATCAGAAAGCACTGTATTTAGCTGATGTAAACGACCTGTCAGGATTTGGTTAAATTTACCACAACCTGTAAGGGTTTTACGGGTTTTTAAAAATAAAAATAAAACCGTGAAAGGGTATTGACCTAGAGTATGCTCTAGGGTCTAGAATTATAACCAAGTTAAGGGAAACACCCAAGACAAACAGGAAAGAAGGTCATAACAATGATGTACTACAATCCAAGAAGAGCAGCGTTGCTGAAACTTAAAAAAGTTGTAGAAGAATCAAAATGATCCGTATTTGGTAACTTGTTAGATTGATATAATAAAATAAAAATTGAAGAAAGAGGTAAACACAATGATGTACTATAATCCAATGAAATTATTACTAGAAAAATTAGAATGCGGAGCAAAAGCTTCCAAGTAAACAGCATACAAAAAATACGATAAATTAAAAAGGAGGTAAGCGAAATGATGTATTACAACCCAATCCGTAAATTATTAGAAAAAGTATCCAGATAATGAAGCTAAACCGGCGAGTGATTCGCTTTATATAAAATAAATTGATCAGGAAAGAGGTAAGTATAATGATGTATTACAATCCAATCCGTAAATTATTAGAAGAAATTGAACAGGCAGAAAAATCTGCAAAATAACAGGCAGACCGTGAGATAACGAAATTTTGAAAAAAAGGGAGGTACACAAAATGATGTACTATAATCCATTAAGAAAATTATATTCAGAATTACAGGAATCAGCTGAGTAAAAACAGTTGATTTACTAATGACATTAGGAGGTAAGCATAATGTTTGTATTTGGTAAAGAAAATAAACACAGTGTCGGGGCCCCCTGCGGGTTCTGCTGTGACACAAACAGAAAATAACAAATGGTGAAAACTCAGGAGAAGTTCTTAGCGAGACTCCTCATCCCTCATATAAATAGTTCTAAAGCGCAAAGCGGACAGGCATCCCCCTTATTTGACCTGTCCGTTTTGTTTTTTTATTTTATAAAGAAAATCCAAAGCAGCCCATGAGCCAGAGCAGCAAAATGGGTATAAAGATAGCGGGGATCAGATTGCCGAGTCTCAGGGATTTAATCTCCAGCAAATTGATGCCAATGCCCATGATGAGCACGCCGCCGACGGCGTTCATCTCTGTGATCATCGGCTCAGTTAAAAAGACTTTGATTGTGCCTGCGGCCAGAGTGATAGCGCCCTGGTAAAGCAGGACAGGCACAGCGGCAAAGAGAACGCCGACCCCCATGGTGGAGGCAAAGATAATGGCGAAAATACCGTCTAAAAGCGCTTTGGTTACCAGAATGGTATAGGTGCCTGAAATCCCGCCCTCAATAGCGCCCATGATGGCCATGGAGCCGGTGCAATACAGAAGTGACGCGGTGACAAAACCCTGGGCAAAGCTGCTGTTTTCGCCGCTCCCAAATTTTCGTTCAAGTCGGCCGCCAAGACCGTTGAGGCGGCCCTCGATATTTAAAGCTTCGCCGATCACTGCCCCGAGGGCCAGTGAGATCAAAACGATTAGAAAATTCTGTGTCTGAACGCCCATGGAAATCCCCAGCACCATGATACCAAGGCTGAGCCCGTGGGTGATGGTGGTGCTGACGCGCTCAGGCAGTCCCTTTCTGAAAAGAAGTCCTAAAAAACCGCCCACTAAGATGGCGGCCACATTGATGATGGTACCGAGCACAGACATGCCCTCCTTTACGAGAATGCGTTAAAGCGTTTGCTCCATCAATTCTATCATAACCGGCGAAGCGAAAAAAGAAATTTTTTCAAAGATTTAACATTCGAAAAAGCTTCTTATGCTATAATATTAAAAAAACGAAAGAGGTGAAACCTCCTTGATTAAACGATTTGCAGCGATTTATATCGGTTCCAGCAAATGTGAGCTGGTGGTAGGCCAGCGCGGCAAAGGAGCCATCAATATTTTAGACCGCGCGGTTTACCCCATTGACTTTGGTGAGCAGAGCTTTGCAAGCGGTAAAATATCCTTCAGCTCGGTGTATGCCCTGTGCCGGATTATCGGTGAATATATTGAGATCGCCAAGGCTTCAGCTGTCGAAGAGATTGAAATCGTAGCCACTGCTGCCCTGCGCGAGGCAGAAAACCGTATCTACCTGCTGGAGCAGATAAGAACTTACACTGGCGGCTACCGGGTGCATCTGCTGGAAAAGGAAGACGAGATTGAGCTGATCTACCGTTATATGCTGCTCAAATGCGAGGATTTCCTAACTGAGGAAAGAGTGCAGGAGGAGACTATGCTCTGCTCCATTTCCAGCGGAAATATCGCTCTCGCCCTCATGAACGGCGGCCTCATCGACTACTATCAGACGCTGGAGATGGGCTACCTGAAGATCCGCGAGGTGTTGCGCGCCATCGAGGAGGAAACCGAAAACTTTGAAAATCTCCTCTCAGATTTTTTTGCCATCAACCTTCATGCCGTGACGGACAATATCCACAAGCGGAAGATCAAAAATCTGGTGGTCACCTCCCACGATGCCGAGATTATCGCCCGTTTCTGCGGCATGGAAGCCGGGAACGCTTATTACCGGATCAGCCGGGAGCGCTTTGTGGAGCTGCACGAAAGTCTTAAAGGGCTGACCTCCGGACAGCTTCAAAGAAAATACCCTGAGCTTAACCTGTTCGAGGCCGAGACCATGCGGCATACCCTGATGTTTTACCTGAAACTGCTGGATGATACCAAAATGGACGAGATCGTCCTGGTACAGCTGAGTCTCTGTGACGCCATGGTCGATTTCAAATTCAACCTGACCAAGGACCAGCGCCTGCGGGAATGGATCGAGGAGAGCAGCTACAGCTCTGCCCGGATGCTGGGGAAAAAATACCACGTGGACAGCAAACATGCCGAGACGGTTGAAAAGCTGGCGCTGAAGCTTTTTGATTTCCTGAAAAAGCGTTACCAGCTGGATAAGAAAGAGCGGCGCCTGCTCAGGCTTACCGCCGAACTGCTGGACGTGGGGCGTTATGTGGGCGGGCAGAACAGTAAGCCCATGAACCGCATGATCATTGAGAACGCGGACATTATCGGGGTGAGCGAGCGGGAGCGCAAGATCATCGGGACAGTGGCGGACTGTGTCCGGACCATTCCCTTTGACGAATCCCTGCTGGACAAAGCCATGCCGGCCGAGGAACAGCTGGCCATTTCCTGCCTCACCGCTATTTTGAAGCTGGCCACAGCCTTAGATAAAAGCCATAAGCAGAAGATCAGTAAAATACAGTGCCGGATCGAGGAGCGGGAATTTATTATCACTGCGGTCACAAGCAAGAACGTACAGCTGGAAAGCTATTTCTTTAACGGGAGCAAGCTGGCCATGCGCAAGGTCTTTGGCCTGAAGCCTGTACTTAAAATCAAGAGGGAAAAAATATGAAAGAGAATTTATATATCAACCGAGAGAAGAGCTGGCTG